>NZ_CP027845.1:937500-1250000 GCF_003015145.1 Candidatus Phycorickettsia trachydisci
ATGATCAAATGTTCAAACAGAATTTATCTAATTTAAGTCAAGATGAAAAAGGTAAAATCACATACAATCCTAATGCTACATTTGACCTGAGCACTTTAGTTCCCCATTTAAAATTAGAATTATATGCAGCATTAAAAGCCAAAAATGTATTTTACATTCTTGACGAGATTAGCCTATTAAAAAATGGTCTTAATGTCTTGAATAAAATAGAAGCTTACAAGGACGCTTTTACCAATCTACTGGACCAATTAGACCAAACAGCAGAAAAAGGCGATATACTTTTAATGCAAAAACAATTAACATATCTCATTCCTCCTCCTAAAGCTGAAATAATAGGTCATTTCAAGCTTACATCAAAAATTGACCTTAATAAGATCCAAGATCCTAAATTATTCTTTGCACATAATGAAGAAATAACAATTCTAGAATCTAAAACTCAATTTTCAAATAATGCCGTAAAATTTACTATCATTCTTAGCTTGCCACACAAAGAGTCTTACTACTTACACTATAATCAAATTTGCAGAGAAGTTTTAGATCAACTACAAAGTCTGTGCAAAATAGATTGCGCAATAGACGAAGAGGTTCATTTTCTTCCTCCTAATAATAGGTATCAATTCCCTGAAGACGTAACAAACAAAGTGCTAGGCTTCTTATCAAAACAAGAATATTTTGACGTTGCAGTTACGGGAAAACAAATTTTTCCTGATTTATGCAGTAAAATTATTGAGCAATATAATGAATTAACACTATTTAAAAACTTCCAACAAGCAGATTTAGAAGAACAAATGGAAAATCTTGATATCTCTGGAGATTTGCCAAACTATTACACCATATAACTAACTTTTATAAATTTAGGATTCTCCCTAAACAACCTTATCACATTTTAACTCCCACTCTTGATACAAGATTACAATATCATTATAATACTCATGAATTATTAATTTATGACTAATATCATGAATACTTTGCCAACAAATTCGCCAATTATAAAAGCGGCAAAAGAAGGAAATGTATCAGCTTTACAAGAACAGTTAAGGCAAAATCCTGAAGATGTAAACATTTGCGATCAAAATGGTTATGCTCTCTTACATCACGTCATGCGCCATAAAGAAAAAGCACAAGAATTAATTAACCTTTTATTAGACTTTGGGGCAAATATAGATATTACAGATCAAAAAGGTCGCACCTCTGTAGTACATGCTTTAATATACGATAATCCTTTAGCGCTTAAGACTTTAATAGCGAAAGGTGCCGATATCTTTATCCCTGACCATTTAAAAACAACGCCTATTTTTCATGCAACTATCAACCATACAACCCCTAAGATATTAAAAATTTTATTGCAAAATGGAGCGCTTAATCTAGAAAAAGATCCTAGCTGTAAAACATTACTACATGATACTTCAGTTACATTAACTAAATATCAATCACAAATGCTCCAAAATGTCTCTGAATACAATTTTCAAAACAATAAAAAGATTTTTTTACTCAGCCAAGCAGTTAACTACCTAATAGCATATGGACAACCAATTGATATGAAAGATATAAATCTGATCAGTTATCTTACCAATCATTTCAGCACGCTAGCATGTTGCCTTTCTATCGAAGAACCTTTGATCACCCTATCTACTTTATCGAAGTTGTCACTTACTTTTGCCGAATATATTCAAAATACTCAAGAATTAGATAAGAATAAGGTAGATATAGTTTTATCGCTAGACCGACTCTTTGAATTTTTACCACCTCATAACCTCCCTCCATTTGTCACAAAAGCCAAAAATGAAGTACTTAAAGAAGCCGCTAAAAAGGATTATTTTACACAGACAATAGTAAAGACAAAACAAGAGAAGATACACTTATTCCTCGATACAGATCACGAAATGGGTCTATCACAAAAATCCTTCTCCTCTCCCTTAAAATCATTACCTAGCTTTATTCAGCATAAATTAGATATTAAAGAGAATTTACCTTCTTTTCTTCAGGAAATGAAACAGCTTTATTCTGATCTTTTTAATTTAGATCATTTAGATATGTACCAGCATTCCTTTGATAATACCTTGGAAGAAATTGAACAAACAGCCAAACAACTGGAAACAGATTTAATGTCTCAAACCTATAACAAATATTTTGAAACAGAATCTTTAGAAATGAGCATATCAGGTAATGTGATAGATGATATTAAACCCGCTTAAGTATAAATTAGTATCAACTTTAAAATTGGATAACTAAATTAACATTCTTAAAGATCTTCTTCACTAATATCATTATTTGCCCCTAAAACAGACGAAGCATGTTCGTCTTTATGTGACACAGAACTGCAGTAAATAACTTGACCATATCCATGCATAGGATCAATTTTGATAGATATTTTATTTCCATTAAGGTCATTATCACAATCTGACCTAGGCTCAGTATTAAGAGAATGATTGTTAAATTTAGCGCCTCTTTTACTTTCTAAAGAAATATCTTGATTATAATCATCCAACTCACTTTTTACCGAACCACTCTCCTGAGAATTACAATCATTTTTAGAACTTGCTATGCTCCGAGGAGTACTAGACTCAACATCTTCGGAATACTTAGTTAATAGTTTTAAATTTTTCGTAGAACGAGTGTATAACACATCAGGTTCTGGACATTCATCTGAGATAACATGGTATATTTCTAAAATATCATCACTACGCAAGTAAATTCCTGCAATTTGTAGTTTTATAGCAACTACATTGGGATCTACGCCTTGAGTCTTGAGCTCTAAAACTTTTTCATACACATGTTTAATTTGACGAAGTTTTAATGGTCTTTTAGTTATGATGGGAGATTTTACGGATTGGCTATATGTAAAGTCTTGATCCAACCCTAAAATTCCTCGCAAATCGACCACTCCGCCTGGAGTATCTTTATCTTCTAAATAATCAAAGGGATATTTTTTAATTAATACTGATTTAACGTTAATTAAAGGTACAGAGCCCGTTTCATATCTTATTCCTATATTTTGAACAGGTATCAAGCTCATTAAATTTGATAATTTTTGCTTAACGCTGTAAGATAGATCAAATTGAATTTTGACTACGTCTTCAATTACAAGAGCAACAAATTTAGGGTTGTATTTGCTCCAGAACTTATTGTTCAAAGACTGAAATCCTAAATATTCTTCCGCTAACCTTCCGCTAGGATCTTCAAATTTAGCAAATCTAACAATATAAAGCGCTTTTATTACATCAATAAGGTGATGAGCCTTTTCTATTACATCTAAAGCTCCAGGTCTTCCTCTATGGAACAACAATAAATCTAGAAAAAGATCCTCTATCCTTTTTTGCATTTCTTTGGTCGGAACTAATTCTGGCTGACCATAAAGATTCAATACAAGATTTACATAACCATGAAATAGAGACTTAATCATCATACGGATCGATACATATTCAGTTGGCACATTTGGATCAGCGGATAACTTTTCAGCTATCTTAAGCCAATATTGTGCACGTAGATCTCTTTGCATTCTTTCATCCGGAAGATCAGGTTCATGTGGATCACTCCATTCAGTCAACCTGTTAAGTTTTTTTATGGCTTTAGCTAATAATTTTGCTTTTCTATAACGATTAAAACCATAATGGCCAATCATCTTAAAATCAAATTGGAAAGTCATAAATAAAACCAAATTATGTTCATAAAAATCAAAGCATTGTAAGTACTGTTAATAAAGCAATTCTTGTCGGTATTTGTGACATTGCAACGTTTTTTTCAAATCACAAAAACTCTTCACTCATATCATCGCTTGCCCCTAAGATAGATAAAGCATCAGGCTCTTTGTGGGATGCAGGACTACAGTAAATCATATGACCCACTCCATGTACAGGATCAATCTTGATAGATACACTCTTTTTAACTGGAGAATTATTGTGTTGAGTATTAGATCCATCATTAATTTCATCCGAAGCATACATTCTGGTAAAGCTTTTATTGTGAATAGGTGAATTGTTATCGCTTGAGTCGCGTTCACGTTTAAGAGAGTCATTTTTAAATCTGTGACTCTTTTTAGCATTTAAACAAATATCCTGGCCATCATCGCTTGAATAACCCTTTGGAGAATTACTTATTAAAAAATCCTCAAGATGTTTAGGAGTTACTTTATTTTTAGGACTGCTAAGACCACTGGGACTAGTAGGTTTAATATAATCAACAAGCTCTTGTGACAATCCTAAACTTTTTGTGGAGCGGCTATATAACACATCAGGTTCTGGACATTCTTCTGAAATAACATTGTATATTTCCAAAATATCATCATTACGTAAATAAATTACCTCAATTTGTAATTTTATAGCAACTACATTAGGGTCTATACCTTGTGTTTTAAACTCTAGAACCTTTTTATAAATTTCCTTAATCTGACGGAACTTGATAGGCTTTTTACTTAGAATCGGAGTTTTTATTGTCTGAGATATCTGTTTATCTATTAAATACTGACTCCCACCTAAAATGCCCCAAGCATTAATTTCTCTATCCCAACTAGAGTCATCCTTTACGTAATCAAAAGGATATCTTTTATCAAATATTTTTTTAATATTCACCTCAGGCATAAAACCTTGGTGATATTTCTCGGCTATGTTTTGGATAGGAATCAATTTTACTAAATTTACTAATCCATCTTTGGCGCTTTCAGGTACATCGAATTTAGTATTAACTATTTTGTCAATCATATTGTCAATAGCTTCAGGCTTTTCCATATTCAACCTTTTATTGTTTAACGACAGCAATTTTAAATACTCTTTTGATGACTTTTGGCTGTTATCTTCGAGATTAGCAAACCTAATGATATAAAAAGCCGATATTACGTCAATTAGCTGATGCATCCTCTCAATTGATCCTAGCGATATAGGATTTCCTGTATGCAATAACAACAAGTCTTGATAAAGATCAGCTATCCTTTTTTGCATTTCTTTAGATGGCACTAATTCTGGCTGACCATAAAGATTGAGAACAAGATTTAAATAACCCTTCTCCAAAGACTTCATCATGACGCGAACCTTCACATATTCAGTTGGTACACTTTCATCAGCGGATAACTTTTCTGCTATTTTCAGCCAGTATTGGGATTTATGAAAACATCCATCTGGTTTATTAGCCTTCTCAACAGCTTTAGCTAATAACTTAGCTTTCCTATAACGTGTGAAGCCGTATTTAGATATCAGGCCGATATCAAACCAAAAATTCATAAAAATTATATTTTTAAATACCCAAACTTCACTCTAAACGCTTCGTAAAAGTATATACCGCTAGACTCATCGTAATACAACCAATGACTATAAAAGGCCAAGCATTTGACATCACTTCCACAAAAGACATATTTTTCAAAAATAACCCCTTGAGTATGGTAACGCCGTGTCGCAAAGGATTAAACCATACAATATGCTGCAACCAATCCGGCATATTTTCTATTGGGGAAGCATATCCGGATAAGCTAACTGAAGGCACGAAAAAAATAAAATTAGCTGAAATAGCTTGCTGCTGCGTTCGTGCTAAAGATGAGATAAAAAGTCCAATACCCACAACTGAAGCAGTAAAAAGTATGAGCGCAAACACTAACAACAAAAATGATCCTCTAAATGGAATACCATATAAAAAAACACCCACAAACCAAAGTAACAAACCTTCACCAAGGCCTACCATAAGAGCAGGTATTGTTTTACCTATTAAGATTTCATAAGGCAACAAAGGTGATACTAATATCTGATCAAAAGTACCAGACTCTCTTTCTCTAGCAATAGAGAGTGCAGTAATTACCAAGGTAATTAACATTGATAAAATACCTACCACACAAGGGTATGTAGACCACAAATGTAATAAATTCGGATTGAACCAATTTATAACATCCATATTCACAATTTGTTTAGAAGGGTCAATTTCTAGTAAATAATTTTCCACTATGTTCGATATATAACCGTAAACAATTTGAGAGGCATTAGACCTTCGCCCATCCAATATGGTTTGAATATCAGCCGTTTGGCCAGATTCGATTCTCCTGGAAAATTCCTCATCTATTCTAATTGCCACAATTGCTTTCTGTTCATCAATGGCATCCTTTACTTCATACAAATTGTTTGCATAAATTACATCAGAAAAATGGGGAGATGCACTGATTCTTTGAATTATCTCATTACTGTGATGGCCCATATCTTGATTGAAAATCATAATGGAAATATTTTTGACATCCAAAGTAGCTGCAAATGAAAAAAAGCATAGTTGCATAAAAGTAGGACTGAACAGAACAATGAGCCTTTTGTAATCCTGAAATAGACTAAACAATTCTTTAAGTATCAAAGCTTTAATGCGCTGAATCATATGTCTAACCTTTTAACCGTTGTTTTAGCAGTAAATATGAAAAAAACTACTCCCAAAATCAGCATCATCAGATTTGCCCACATCAGCAATGACCATATATTTCCCGCTAAAAATATAGTCTGCAAAGATGTAACAAAGTACCTAGCTGGCACTATGTATGTAGCAGCTTTAACATGAAATGGCATACCAGAAATTTCGAACATAAAACCCGAAAGCATAAAAGATGGTTGAAAACCTGTAATAAAAGCAATTTGCGCTGCTAAAAACTGATCTTTTGTTACGGATGATATGAGCAAACCTTGCCCTAGCGCGGGTAATAAAAATACAGCTGAGCAAAAAAGTAATATTAAAAATGATCCTTCAAAAGGCACTTCATACCACAGCGTTGCTACGATAAAACAAATCATCATAGAACACAGCCCAAGTACAAAATAAGGTATTAATTTTCCTAAAATGAGATGATAAATTGTAACTGGAGTTGAAAGTAAACTTTCCATCGTACCCCTATCCCATTCTCTTGCAATTACAAGAGCAGTAAGCAAGGTACCTATCAAAGTCATCACAACCGCTATCGATCCAGGTACAACTCCGTTTCTACTTTTGAGCTCAGAATTATACCAATACCGTGGCTCTAAAGTTATCAGGGGTTCTTTGGTAGCTAAGCCCTTGTTAATAGCTCTATAACTCAACCAATTTTGCATAAGACTACTCACATATTCCTGCAACAAAGAAGCAACATTAGGCTCAGTGCCATCTGCTATAAGCTGTATGGGAAGAATGGATTCTTGAGAATTTAGAGAAGCCGTGAAACCTTCGGGTATTGTTACTATACCCTTAATTTTTCCTACAATAAGTAAATCTTCAAACTCTCTTTTATCGTGACCTATAATTGGATCAACAAAACGAGAATCAGCAAAAGAGACCAAGAGAGATGACGTATCAGCTGCATTATCATAAGAAATCAATCCTATTCTAATGCGATTGCTATCAAAATTAACGCCATATCCATACATAATAAGTAAAATTAATGGCAAGATAAAAGCGATTACGATAGAGCTTGGATCTCTAAGAATTTGAGCCGTTTCTTTTTTAATTAAAGCTTTTAACATTGTCGGCCTTTTGAATTAAATGTATAAATGCATCTTCTAGGGTAGGATTTGGCGAACTTTGAGAAATCGCAAGCCTTTTTAAGTCATCAGGCGTACCTGTTGCGATATTTTCTCCCTTGTAAATAAGCGCTATCCGGTCACAATACTCTGCTTCATCCATAAAGTGCGTCGTAACCATTATTGTCATGCCCTTAGCAGTCATACTGTTAATATGAACCCAAAACTCCCTTCTGGTAATAGGATCAACTCCTGAAGTTGGCTCATCCAAAAACAATACATCAGGTTGATGCATCACTGCGCAGCTAAGAGCAAGCCGTTGCTTAAATCCCAAAGGCAAAATACTGGCTCTAGTATTTAGATAAGGTGTAAGGTTGAAAATTTGTATCATCAGGTCTATTTCATGTTTTTGATGCTCTCCCGCTAAACCATATACACCCGAGAAGAATTGTAAATTTTGTAATACTGTTAAGTTTCCATATAAAGAAAACTTCTGAGCCATATAACCTATCTTTGAACGAGCACTAGATGCCATATGCCTTAAATCAATACCCTTAATAAAGGCATTACCTTGAGTCGGATTTAACAATCCACACATCATTTTAAAAGTAGTCGATTTACCCGCTCCATTAGGTCCTAACAATCCGAAAATTTCCCCTCTCTTAATTTGAAAAGTATTGTTTTTGACCGCAATAAAATCACCAAATTTTTTATTCAGATTTTGAGCATCAATAATAGGCTTATCATCAAATGGCTTTACATCAAGTTCATCAGCTAAAACTGATGTCTTATAAGGTATTCCCCCTAACAAATCAATAAATGCATCTCCAAAGCAAGGTGCAACATTTTTATATTCACCTGATAAATTTCCTTTACTCAGTAAACGGATATTAGACCCTTCTATTATGCCATCAATAATCTCATCACCTTTTAAAAGATCCATTAATACTTTACGTTTTTGACTATCTGCAATACCGCTTAAATGCCATACTCTACCCTCAACTCTTTTAAGTAAATCATGAGGCCTGCCATCATAAAGTTTTTTACCTTCATGTAATAACACCACAGAATCACATTTTTCCGCCTCATCTAAGTAGGACGTAGACCATACAACTGCAATACCTTGGGCTATAAGGTCTTGTACCATCTGCCATAAATGACGTCTTGATATAGGATCAACTCCAACACCTGGCTCGTCTAAAAAAAGAATTTTTGGCGCTCCTAAAAGCACGCATGCAAGCCCCAGCTTTTGTTTCATTCCTCCCGATATATTACTAACAAGCCTTGTTGGAAAATTTTCTAAATCTGTTAATTGAAGTAATTCTTTAAATTTTTTATCCTTTTGTTCCTGACTTAATTTCCTTAAACTGCCATATAATTCAAGATTTTCTATTATGCTTAAATCCTCATATAAACCAAATTTTTGAGGCATATAGCCAGAGATAGCATGAATCTTATTAGCCTGCGTTTTTGTATCAAAAGATGCTATTTCAATCGTACCCGATGTAGGATGCATTAACCCAACAAGAAGTCGCATCAATGTTGTTTTACCAGCGCCATCTGGCCCCACAATACCCATTATTTGACCAGGCATAATTTCTAAAGAAATATTGTCTAACGCTAATCTGTTGCCAAAAGATTTAGTTAAATTTCTAACTACAGCTATCGGGTTATTCATGTTTCTGCTTAGGAATTTTTATAGTTACCGGCATACCATGCTTTAATTGGCTATCAGCGTTATTCACTACTACCCGTAAACGATATACTAAACTTGTTCGCAATTCTGGAGTTTCAACACTTTTGGGAGTAAATTCTGCTTGAGGGGAAATAAATCCAATTTGTCCCGAATAATTTTTATTTGAATCAGTCTTAATTACCACTTTTTGACCAATATAGATATTGCCCAGATTAGGTTCATCAATATAAGTTCTTACTAATACAGGATTTCCTAAAGAGAGGGTGTATACAGGAGAACCAGCTAAAACTATTGAACCTTTTTCTTTAATTCTCGTTATAACGATACCATCCTCTAATGCAATAAGCTGAGTATCTGACAGGTTCAAATTAGACTGATTTAGAGCTGCCTGAGCTATATCCCTCTGAGCTTTAGCCTTATTAAAGTAATCTTGGGTATCATTGTAATCTTTTTGCGAACCAGATTTCTGCGCCAACAACTCTTTTTGTCGATTATAACTTCTTTCAGCCTCTTCTAAATTTGCAATACTGCTAGCAAGTTGTGCTTTTTTCAATTCAAGATCAATATCATAAGGAAGATTATCTAAAACAGCCATAACATCACCTTTTTTCACCTTATCCCCTTCATCAAACTTTAAATCCATGATTTTGCCTGGTACAGCGAAACTAAGAACTACATCCCTAACATCCACATTACCGTATAGAATGATGTTTGGATCACGATATGTTAACTTCAAAAAATAAAAAATCCCCGCCGTAACTACTATAAAAAAAAGAATAAATTTTTTAATCATAAAACTTTCCTAAGATATGCTTATCTTAAGGCATCTTAACACCGATATTTTGGGTACATCAGAATAATTAGATTTTAATCTCTATATTTTGCTTATATAGGGGGAAAAGGTGACACTATGGGCAACTTTCTCTTATCTCAAGAATGCTGCTATCCACCAGCGGCTGATATAATTGCATTTATCGCACTACCCATTATATCTCTATATACTCTTCCTTCATAATTAAAAGGATCTAGCATTTTATCTAAAACACTTGGTCCTCTGTATTTTACAGGTTCTGCTCTAGGAGCTCTTAATTCAGCTCTGGAATCTTGCAATTGAGGTTTAACTGATGCAGCTAGTTTTGGAGGAATGGAGCTTTGAGCATTGCGTTCTACAACAGGAGCGCTTGCTACTGAAGCATTACTACTAATTTGAGGAGCAAGTAAAGGAGCTGGCGCTGGTGCTAGTGCAGGCGCTGGTGCAGGCGCTGGTGCAGGCGCTGGTGCAGGCGCTGGTGCTGGCTCTAAAGTCTGAGCTCTTTGCGCAAGATCAGTTATACCATAACTTCCAACTGGTCGGCTGCTAGGAATGAGAGAAGCTTTAGCTTGGACATCAATTGGGCTTTCGGATTTTTGATTTGCCATAAAATTTTTGAATTCTTCAAGACCTGATGAAAATGTTTTTACAGCTTGTTGCTCTCCTTCAAGTTTTGCAACTTGTTTTTGAGAATTATATAGAGCAAATTGATCCTGCAATTGCCCTATACTTTTAGAGCCTATATTTTGAGATAAGAATTTAACTGCATCTTGATTTTCTGGTCTTGCTAAAACCTCTTGCTGCTCTTTAATTTGACCCTGATATTTCGCGATATCAGCATTGATATTATTTTCTCTTTTTGCATCACTTTTTACTATGTTAGACAAAGCTTCTCTTCTAACCATATCCATATTTTGTCCCTCATCTCTCAAAATTTGTCTTCTTTCCTGAATTGCATCTAGCTCTTTATTTGAGCGCTTATATCCAGATTCAGCTTTTGACAATTGTTTTTGTGCTTTTTGCACTTCTGCCAAGTTAGTCATACGACTTTCTTGAGTATTTAAAGCATCTTTAGCTGTTTCTAAAGCCTTAGGGGTTGCTGCATCTGCTCTAATATCCATCTTTTCTTGATCTTGTTCTATACGCTTTTGTAAAGCTTCTAAAGGCTTACTACTTAGATCCTGCGTTGGCTTGAACCCCATATTGGCACCTCTACTAATAGCTGCCCCTTCATTATCCTTTGCTTTAGCATATTGCTGCTGGAGTCTCTCTAAATCTTGACCAGTTTTACCACTAGTATAGCCCTCATATAAAGCCGTAAGAGCTTCAGAAGTTCTTTGAGTAGCTTGAGTAACGCCCTTATCTACAATTTGTTGTAACCTTGGATTAATGGCTCCCTGAGCGGCAGTATAAGCTCTAGATATATCATCTGTACGTAAATTCAATAAGAGACCTTCTTTCTGCTCGTTTTTAGAGTATTGAGAATTTAGCTCTGCAATTCTTTCGTTAACTTTGTTTAATGCTCTTTGTGAACTTTTAAGCTTATGGTAATGATATTCACTTCCTATTCCATTTATGTTGTCCCCAAGCTTTTGTCTACTCTGAGTAACTTGTTTTTCTAACTTAGCCCTTTGTTGTTCGGCAGCATATAATTGATCAGTAATCTTAACCTTATCTTCCGCAATTTTTGTGATATCGCCTACTGCATTATAATTTTGTCTCACAGCATCAACTCTGGCACTTTCCATCATACCAGATAACTTGCCAGCATCTTCTTCCTTAACTCTTCCTAAAACAGAGTCTTGTCTAGTTTGATATTTTTCAAGTTTTGATTCTAGATTTTTAATGTTTCTTTGATTCAGCCATTTTCCAATAGGGTTTGCATCAGTAAATTTGCTCTCTTTTGCTGCATCAATCTGCGCACTTGCCGCAACTTGTTTCTGTACATTTTCTATTGCTCTTGTTTGAAGAACATTTCTTTCCGTTGTACTTTGAGTATCTTGGGCTAATTCAAGTTTATCTTTTCTTTTACTTTCACGTTTATCTATCCTTGCTTGTTTTGCATCATCACGTGACCTTTGTCTTTCATTTAGAATTGACTCTCTATTCTTAGATACATCTTCCTGATACTTTTCACGCCCCTTAGCACTCTCGACAGCTTTTTGCAAAATCTCAACCCTTGTCCTCGCTTCACTAACCATCTTGTCATTAGCAAATCCTTTTAAGTCACCCTGAATATTACCACCCGATACAACTTTTTGCTCGGAAAGACCAAGGATACCTGGATTATCTTTTCTCATTTGCATCAAAGCTCTCATTTGACTTTGTATTCCACCTTGAACATCAGCCAATAATTTTACTTTGTTAGGATCATCTCTGTTAACTTTTTTCTGCTGAGCTATTTCATTATCTTTACCTTTCAACCAATATTTATTCCAATCTAATTTTCCAGCATCGAAGACGTTTGAAAAAGCATTTTGATTAGCCATTTTATTGTTTAATTGTCTTATATTACTACTTGAAGTTATCCTTGATCCTTCCAAGCTGTTAGCATTCATATTATCTTGTAACTCTTGAGACAATTTAGTTAAATTAGATAACTTCTGACTAGCCTTATAAAAATCCAACCTTGTCTGAGCTTGCGCTAATTCTTTACCCAACTCCTGACTTGTTTTACCATCGGCTAAAGCTCCTGCAATTTTATTACGAAGTGCAGCTGGAGAGGCTTTTAATTTTGCATAAGAATCGGTGACTTTGTCATTAGCAGCATTAAATGTTGCCATTCCTTTATCCCTCCACGCTTCCCTTGTATCGGTCCATTTTTCCCTTTTAATAGCTTTTTTATAATCTTTTTCCAGATTAAAGAAACGTTCGCGGGCATCATGAATTGCAGACTTATCATTACCTTCTTTTGCCTGCGCAAGCTTCACCGCGGCCTTTTCCATCTCGTCCCCAAGCTCACCCGTTGATTTAAGTTTATTAATGATGCCCATTTCTCTTTTTTGAGCTTTATCAAAGTTCTTTTGCAATTTAGCGACTTCGGCATCAGGAGATTTGCGTAATAAATTGGCTAACTTATTTTGCTTAGATGGATCTTGTGGAAATGAAGCAAATTTTGCTTGCCTTGACTTAGCCTCATCCAAAGCAGTACGAGCATCTACTCTGGCCTTAGTGGCAGAAGACATTTTTTCTTGTATATTGGTCTTACTATTAGGATTTAATGCTTCTTTAAAACCTTTTTGGGTAATTTTATCTCCTAAAGCCTCATGTCCTCCTAGTTTTCCAAGAAGATTTCCTCCACTTCTTCCCATACCTTGTAACTGTCCGCCTAAATTACGCATATCCATCCTAGCATTAGCCATAACCATAGAGCCTATTTTACCTCCCACGAACTTAGAAGCATCCCAGGCATATTTTGCAGCACCTCTTGCCGCAGCATGTGCCGCTTGTGGATTCAAACCGCCTCCAAATATACCTTCAGCTATCGATAAAGCTGCATCATTGAAGAATAATAAAACAATCGATATTACTATTAGGTGGAATAGCGCATCTAAATGTATAAAATTACCTGAAGCAAACGCATTGAGACGATCCAAATCTTTTTGCAAACAAGGATCTAAGTATGGCAACTGTAAAAATCTTTGGTCTTGACATTCGTATGCCCTACAATAAGTCTGACTACCGTCAGCATTAGTTTTATACCAAGGCTTTGGGACAGCCAATGTAGTTAAGGTTGGATGGGAACACGTCTGAGTTGATGAATTAGCTTGAAAATTAGATAAACTAATTGAAATAGGCTCAGGAAAATACATATCCAATAATGAATACGGATTACTAGAAACTGACATACTAAATACATTATGGCGACACACTTTAAAACCTAATGTATTATATACTTCACTCCTGATCATACCTCCCAGAAACGCAAGAGCAGTGAACAAGATAATAGGTTGCATACTATAGGCAATCAATTTATCTAACCAACCTTTATACAAATGATGAGTCCAACCAAATAGCATAAAACATAGGAATACAGGAGTCAGAGACAGCATTACACCAACGAATAAAAATGCAGTGATAAAAAATATCCAGGCTTTAAGGTATATATAAGTAACTAAGAGCAACAAAAATATAAACATTAAAATGTAAACTATTCCGTGCCAATCAAACCAAAGTAAAGATGAGAGCTTAATTAAAGTTTCTTCAGCAAAAAGCAACGCTATAATACTTTCGCCACCAGAAGAATATCCTCCCGTTGCAGCATACTCTATCATACCTATAATCTGATTCGCGCCATATATAAATATATTAAACAAATATCCACTAAAGTAATCCCAGCTGTTTGGGCTAAGCATTGCTGCAATGATTAATATTTTGATTACTCTATTTAGTATTTCCCAAGATGTAAAATGGACAACACCAATCAAAAATCCAGCACCTGTAAAGAATATATATAAAGTGAGTATTGCTTTAACAGTTGTTAAAAAACCCGTTTGAGTTAGTATCGTAGCATATATTTTAGGTACAATCCCTGGCGTGCCTCCAGATCCAGAAAATAAAATCTGTTGAAATTTATCAGCAAAAGATTTGAATGGATCTACACCTAAATTATGAACTCCAGATTTAATCTTAACTATATATTGACCAGCGTTATCACTGTAATCTATATCTAACATTTTAAAAAATAGCTTACCCCCTACATAATTGCTGATATCTTGATTATTAATGTTATTAATAACAATTCCACCAGCAGGACCGCTAGGATCAAAAAGTCCAGCATTATTCTCTTTGGCTCCAACATGGAAAGTATACCCTTGTGGAGCAGCCTGACTTGTAACGGTTGAATTTGGACTTACAATATTAGGACCAGAGGTTTGCAGCAAGCCATAAAGACCTATCCCTTGAGTCATCAAACAAGGAGCATTTGTTATACGGAGTGTATCAGGAGTACCAGCTGCGAAACAAGTAGTGGAATTAGAAGTACCAAAATTACAAGTTCTTAAATTAACAATTGAAGGTGGCAAATAATTATAATACCTAGGAGAACCAAACCATGGACTCCAGGCTGATAAACTGCTTCCCATGTTATTATTTAACAGAGGATCTAGATAGTTGTTCCATTGCCAATTCGTAACCATAATTGTAACAGGATCTCCAGTCAAAGAATACCCGCTATCTAACCAAGCACCCATATCCTTATTTTGATAATCAGTAACATAATTATTTGTAGAAGTGTTATCTGGATATCTAGATGAAACAGTAACTGAAGCAAAACCAAAATCATCAGCTTCAATACACTCGGTTCTATTACAACCCGAAAGCATTAAGCTAATTAGTAAAAGTAAGATGTTAATTTTTATAGTGTTGCGCATACATTAGTTATCCTTTACTATCTTTTGGTTTATTAGTTGATCCTCTTGGAGCAGCACTTCCACCCCCACTAGATGTGCTTGAATTTTTTGGACTACCTTCATCCGACGGCTTGCTTGAAACCTTACGCCCTTCAAGAGTTGTAAGTGTTGGAGCCGCTTTAGCACCTTCTGCTGAACCTGAAATAGCAGATTTAGAGCTAGCTTGTTCTTGTCTAGTAACTTGTGGGGGAGTAACCGTTACTTTTCTTTGTACACCTAATTCTATATCTTGAGTTATGATTTCACTTTTACTTCTAGCTAGAGCAGCTCCTCCCCGGTCTTCATCAGTAGACTGTCTCTTCAATTGTTGTTTTCCGCTAGCTTTTTCTTGACGTAACGGAGCTATTTTTTGCAGATTTTCTAGCGCTTCTTGAGATTGTGTTAAAGCCTTTTGAGCCCTCTGGAAGTTCACATTAAATGTTGAATCTGTAAGCTTACTACGTGAATCATTATTACTTGCTTTTGTATCCAAATCTTTTCTTACGCTACTAATCCTGTTTTCAGCACGTTCTATTAATTCCTGAACTTTAGTTAATTCATCTCGATTTATAGATATTCCTTGCTCTTGGGCTTTCTCAATATACTTATTAAATTTTTCTATATTTTCATTCGTTTCAAGTAAAGATTTTTCTATTTCTTGGTTAGCTAAAACACGCTGCACTCCTTTTGTATTCACACGCTTCAATGGATCCGAGGATCTTGCGGCAGCCATAGCCATATCCATAGCAGTATATCCTGCTTGATTTTTCTCTGTAACTAGTTTTGAGATATCAGGATTTATACTTAACAGGTACTCTATTACATCTTCTCTGCCATTCCTAGCAGCTATATGTAATGCCGTATTACCTCTTTCATCTTTAGCAAAAATATTTGTATTATCCTTTACCCTCTTTAAATCAGCAAAATTTCCTGTAGCAACGGCTCCTAAAAAATTGTTTGTATTTGCATCAGCTTTGTAATTCAAGGAAGGGGTAGCTGGTCTAATAGATACTCGTTCTTGGTCACCTCTATTATCTGATATTGCCCCCTGTTGAACTTTTGTTACAATTCTTTCTTGAGTCTCCCTAAATTCTTTACTACTATCTTGAATTTGTTTATTTAAATCGATAAACTTATCACGTTCATCTGAGCTAAGGGTACCAGCTTCTTTTTTACTAACTAAATCTTGATAAACTTTAAATGTATCAAGAAATTTATCCCTCGATTCTGTCAACTGTTTTAAAGACTCATTTACTTCTCCCCTTAAAGATGATGTATCTACGTTATTTTTCTCCAATTTTTTAATTTCTGAATTTATATCTTTACTAAATTTTTCTTCATTAAAACCACTAATCTTAACATTCATCTTCTTTATGATATCAAACCTTTCTCCTTGTCGACCAAGATCTCCAGCCATAGATGCCTGCAGAGCTGATGCGCGCTCAGCAATGTTTATCCCTCCAGAACTTGCTGCATCCCTCGCATCTCTCTTACGTTCATCAGCAGCTCTAATATTTTGTCTACGTTCATCAGCAGCTCTAGATGCTTGCAAAGCCGAAGTGCGCTCAGCAATATCAAATTTCTGTCCAATATTGCTAGCTTCACCTCTATCAGCAGCACGTATAGCTCGCTCACCTTTAGCAAAAGCCCCTTCTGTAGCCGCACTAGCTGCTATATCAGTAAATTTCTCCTTATGATCTCTTAGGTCAGCCTGGGCTCGTTGCACTGATGCTTCTTTGGCTACTTCTTGTTTTTGTACGCCTTCTCTTGTAACTTTTTGTAACTTATCTGATGTCATAGATCGCTGCAAAGCCGAAGTGCGCTCAGCAATATTTACTCCTCCAGAACTTGCCGCATCTCTCGCATCTCTCTTACGTTCATCAGCAGCTCTAATATTTTGTTTACGCTCATCATCAGCTCTAGATGCTTGCAGAGCTGATGCGCGCTGCTTCATATCCACTCCAGCCACCTTGCCAATATTACTCGCCTCATCCCTATCAGCAGCACGTATAGCTCGCTCACCTTTAGCAAAAGCCCCTTCTGTAGACGCACTAGCTGCTATACCAGTAAATTTCTCCTTATGATCTTTTAGGTCAGCTTGGGCTCGTTGCACTGATGCTTCTTTGGCTACTTCTTGTTTTTTTACGCCTTCTCTTGTAACTTTTTGTAACTTATCTGATGTCATAGATCGCTGCAAAGCGTCAATGCGCTCAGCAATACTTACTCCCCCAGAACTTGCCGCATCCCTCACATCTCTCTTACGTTCCTCAGAAGCTCTAATATTTTGTTTACGCTCATCATCAGCTCTAGATGCTTGCAAAGCCGAAGTGCGCTCAGCAATATCAAATTTCTGTCCAATATTGCTAGCTTCACCTCTATCAGCAGCACGTATAGCTCGCTCACCTTTAGCAAAAGCTCCTTCTGTAGCTGCGCTAGCTGCACTAACTGCTATACCAGTAAATTTCTCCTTATGGCTTTTTAAGTCAGCTTCACTCACTTGCGTTGGGGCTTCTTTACCAATTTGTCGAGCCGCTTGCTGTGCCTTTTTCAATTCAGCTTCTATTTGCTTATATTCTGCTTCAACGGATTCTTTAACTTTTGCAGCTCCCCACAATATCTCTTTAGCTTGCTCTTTAACTATATCTCCGCGTAAACCTCTCAACCAACTACCCAATCCGCTGGAACCTTCAGAGTCTTCCCTTTCTCTAAGAAGTGCTGTTGGACTCATTCCACGATCCTTGACGAATTTTTCAGCATTATTGTAACGTCTATTAGCATCTTCCAAATCTTTCATTGCAGCAGCGTATTTTTGCTGTAATTCTGGAATAATAGCAGCAGCTCTCTGTCTATCTGCTTGCCTATCCTGATCTCGATCCTTAGCTGCCTGTAAAGCCGAAGCGCGTACTATAACAGTCACATCTCCTTTTGTTGAAGCATCTCTGGCATCTTTTCTACGCTCATCACGAGCCCTAGCTGCCTCTAAAACCAAGGCACGATCAGCAATATCAATTTTTCCAACATTACTAGCTTCGTCTCTACTAGCAGCACGTATAGCTCGTGCACCTTCAGCAAAAGCCGCTCCCTTAGCTGCTTGTTTTGATATATCAGTAAATTTCTCTTTATGACTTTTTAAGTCAGCTTGGGCTCGCTGTACTGATGATTCTTGTTTAGTCTTCATCTCACCTAATACGTCAGTCATCTTACCTTTATAAGTATCCAAAGCAGCTTTATCTAAGGCCGCTTCACGTTTATTCTTTTCAACCCTTAATGCTGACAACTGATCTTTAGCATCATTAATAGCAGCACGAGTGCGGAAGGCCCCTTGTATTTTCGTCGCCGCAGTTTCCTGTTGTTTATACTCGCGTAAAGATGAAGCTATCGTTGGGGCATCTACAGCTTTACCTTTTGTAACAGTTTTCCACTCATCACCTTGAACAGACTTAGAGGACTCTTTTTTCCTATCAAGATCTGACGGAGCCCCTCTAGCCTGAGTCACTGTACGGGCAACTAATGGGCTGGCAATTACGGCTGACCCAGTGATAAGTTTTTCCACCTGAGATGGAGTTTTTAATTGCTCACTAGAGGGCGCACTTCTTATCCTACCAGATCCATCTGACCATAATTTTGCCGCATTCTCTCTTGCTCCTTCTACAGCTGCAATACTTGATTGTCTAGCTACCGCATCTTTAGATCTTTGTTCAGCAATATCTGCACGTTTTTCTGCATCTCTAAATATTCCTGCAGCAGCTCCAAATCTAGCCTCCCCAGAACTTGCCCTTTGATCCCTTAGAGCAGCTCTTTCATTACGCAGCCTTAAGACAGTATTTTCTCTTTGTTTACTGATATCCGCACTCTGGTCTTTCAAACCATCTAAAGCAGATTTATAAGCTTCACTAGATTGAATAATACGCTCCCTTAATTTACCCAGTTCTGCTTTCTCTTGTGATAATAAGGCTCCTTCTTTTTGTTTTTGAGATAGTTCCCTAAAACGAACACTATCATCCTTAAATTGAGTGTCTAATTCTTTTATCCTACCTAATATTTTCTCATTTCTTTCGGCAAGCTGAGCTCTACCTTCATCAGAAAGGTTTTTACTTAATATTTTTGTATCTTTAGCTAATTGACTCATTAATTCAGCTGCTTGACCTTTACGCTCAGCAGTTCTTTCTATACTCGCTGTAGCTTCTTTATCTGCCGCTCTGCGAACAACATAACCACGAGTTACAGCTTGTAGTGCATCTTGCTGACGTACTTGCTTATTGATCTCTTCATTACGATCTTTCAGCCCTTGTAAAGCTGACTTGTATGAATCCTCCGTTTTACTGATAGTCTCCCTTAATTTGCTTAGTTCAATTCTCTCAAGGCCAGTTAAAGTTCTATCATCTTGCTTTTTAGACAACTCTTCAAAACGAGATTTGTCTTTGCTAAATTGGACATTTAAAACATTAATGTTATCTAAAATACCCTTATTTTTCTCAACAAGCTGATTTCTATCTTTGTCATTAGATAAAAACTTGCTTAATCTTTCCGTATCCCTCTCCAAAGATTGTTTTAAATCTCCAGCTTCTTTTTGCCCTCTGGCAACATCATTAATGAGGTTTTTTGCCCTCAAATCTGCAGATTGTGTTAATCCAAATGCTTTTTCTAATGCCTCTTTACGACTACCAGCCGGTACTCCAGTAATCTCCTTAAATGAATCACTAGACTTTGCGATTTCTTTAGCAGCTTCGAAAGTCTTGCGAGATAATTGAGCATCTTGAGCACCCGTCATTTTTAACATACGGTCACTTTCTCCAGCTACACCACTTCTCACAACTAACTTATCTCCAACCCCATCGTAACTAGCTTTACCTAATTTTAATCCTGACTCAACATTCGTTGGAGCAAATCTATCAGACCCTTCCAATTGCGCAATACGTTTTGCAAGATCTACCTTAGCACTTTCAGCGGTTCTTTTAGGGTCCAATCTATCATCAGCTTGCTTTGATTTTAAAGCGGCATCAAAAGCGCTATATTTGCGAGCCTTGGCTGCTGCCGCAGCTGCTATTGGACTTAATTTAGTAATCGCCTCTCTTTCTTCAGCTCTGCGTTCTTGTAACTGTTTGCCTCTAGCTGCTGCATCAGCCGCAATACCTGAGAATATCTTACGTTTCGCATCTACGATACTTTCTCTTTCTTTTTCAAGTTTATCTAAAGCATTCTTTGATGCTCCATCACTACGCTTGATCTGTTCAGTAGCCTTTGCTAAGAGTTTTAATTCTTCAGTAGATACATCTCGCGTTTGAGTAGCCTTTATAACTCTTTCGAAATTATCTCTAGCACTTCCCAAAGCAGCTTGAGCTGATATAGACTCTCTTAAAGCATCCGTTGTAGCTCTCGCAGGACTAGCAACACCACCAACCCCTCTCATACTCCTCAAGACCTTTAATTCCTCATCTCTTTCTTTCTTACTATCATTAATTTGTTGTGATCTGGAATCAATCTTAGACAAAACTCCCCTTGTTGCACTTTCATATTTCTTTAATGCTTCTTTTCTATCTCTTCTTATATTTCCAAGCTCACCCCTTGCTAGATCAAATGCATTAACAGAAAGCTCTTTTGCTTCTTTGATGATCTTAGTTGCATTGCTTAAATTTTCAACTTCAGTTTTGGATAAATCTCTACCGCTTTTAATTGCTGCCATAGATTGAGCAACCGTCTTTTCAGCCTGTTCTAAATCTTTACTCTTACCCCCTAAGGCTCTAACAGCATCTAAAGTATCTTGCCTTCTTTCTACAGAAGAACCTATAGCTTTAAGTAAAGCCTCTTCTCTACCTATTGCTTTGGACATCTCTGAACTTCTCTCCATTTTATCCTTGCTGCCAGCAATATCTCCCATTGTCCTTTTTTCGAAGTCTTTGCGAGCATCTCTTACGCCTTCACGCAAACCTTCTACCTCCTTTCCTAACCTACCTAATGAATTTTCATATGTTTTATCTTTGTTAATCTGTATTCTTAATTCTGCTAACCTTACAGATTCAGAATCTGATAAGCTCCCTTTACTCTTTAGGTTATTAAATTCTTGCAAAGTTTCATCTGATGCTTTTAGTCTATTTAAGAACTTCTCGGTCTTTTTAGATAATTCTATCGTTCCAGAACCTTCTTTAAATAAAGCTAAAGCTTCTTTTTTGGCTTCTATACTCCTCCTTAAGCTATCAGCTTCTCTTTTTTGATCTCGAGCAGCAAGCACGCCAGCATCAAGTCTATCTTCTCTTGCCTTGACTGCATTAGCTATAATATTACGCTGGGCTCGTGATCTTTCATTACTTCTATCAATTGCAGCTTGTCTACCATCTACGCCTGCCTGCTTAAGTACAACGCCTTTACGTATATCTCCAAGTAAATTATCTCTTGGAGTTAAAGCTCTTTTTCTAGATTCATCCCTTCCCTCTTCACTCACCTTTTTAAGTTGCACACCTTGCTTTATATCGGGTAAAAATTCACGAGAACCAACGGTAATAACAGTCGTTCTACCCGCTTTATTCGTATTTAACAAGGTCGCCTTACCCATTAATCCACTCTCTAAAGGCTTACCATAAGCAGATAATACCGACCTTTCTTGCCCCGCTATATTTATAGTATTAGGCTTCTGCATATCCCCAATCTTTGGACCATAACTAAGCGCTCTGGACTCCGTAATTTTGGCATAAGCCGGATCTATAACAAGCCCCGCTGAATAAGATACCCGTCCAAATGCATCCTTTTTAGATAAAACACTAATAGTTGCGGATTGATCACCTAAAGATAACGTGTTCTTACCTTCTTTAAGCATGATACCAGGTCCAGCAGGACCATTTGGAGTCATCCTAACCAAAACAGGCTCGCTTTTCTTAGAGTGTTGTAAGACATATGTCTCATTTCCAAGATTAAATGTAACTGACTTATCAGAAGAAGGAGGTTGCCTTATTTCAGATAAAGCTTGCCTTGCTCCCTCTAGTCCACGCTGCCCAGCATAACCAGCAGCATAACCAGCACCTAACACAGGGTTAATAAGACCCAAAGTCATCATTTTACTGCCAGGTGTATCAGGCAATCCACTATTGTTTCTATACATCATATATGCTCCAGCCATAGGATTGACTAAAGAAACTGCTGCAGTTTTAGCATCAAGACCAGGAATAGCTCCTAACTGCGATTTAGATGAATTTAAAAATATATCATAAAGATCTCCCCCTAAAGCCTCTCTTCTTTGTTTTTCCCAATTCTTAAGTTGATCTGCCGATAGACCTGGAGGAGGACCTGCTACGGAATCTAGGGCAAAACCGGCAAGAGCCCCAATTAATTTAAGACCACCCATGATCTGAGCCTCAAGCACCTTATCCATAAGTTTATCAGCAAAAACAACACCTTTGACCGATCCTGTCATTATTTGACTTAAACCTTTAACCGATCCTACTATCGCATTATCTAAACCTTGAATAGCAGCGGCTTTTGAATATCGCCAGCCTTTTGATATCGCTTCGGCTCCCAGCTTTCCGCCTTCAGCAAGATGATTATATAAATCTCTGCCGGCTTCACCCGCATATTTACTAGTCGCACTTCTAATAGCAACACCATCCATATTTTTCATAATGCTAGAACGCATCTCAGAACCATCTTGCTTAAGGGCTTCTTTAATTATACTCCTATTACTCCCTAATCTACTGGCTAGTTGACGATATGCCTGATCTGCCTGATCATATACTTTAAAGTTACCGGATAATATATCCTTTTTAGCTTGATCTTTCCCTACTTGCTTGATATAGTCATCTGTTATTTTTTTTGCATATCTATCGGTAAGACTATCTCTTGCATATTGCAACATTGGAGCTTGCGCCCTATCCAATATATCCCTAGCTCCAGCAGCAGCCCCTCTTAAGGCAGAACCAGCTGCCCAAGAGAGAGCGCCCCCAACAGCTCCAGCTCCAACAGCAATTCTACCAACTCCCCAAGAAACACCCTTACCTACAATAGAATTAGCTACCTTAGAAACAAACATAGAAGGAACTTGCACTACAGGAGAACGATCTGCAGAATCACGAAACTCACGAACTCCCTTTCCAGCTCCACTATAAGCAGCACTGCTTAAAGCAGATACTTTATCTAAAGTAGCAGAACCGAATTTAGTAACAGCTGTCACTGCACGCGAATTGATTACAGTAGTACCGACACCACGAATTCCTTTATCGATATCACGACCAACAGCATCAATTTTTGTACTTACTACCTCACGAAAACCATCAACTCCTTTTGTAACAGATTTAGTTGCTCGAGAAGCATTATCGCTAACTACATCAACAACACCTCTTCCAACACGTTTAGCTAAGGAGGGCAGGCCCAAAGCAGCTGTACCAACTCTAGAGATAACCTTTCCTGTCATAGACACGCCGCCTAAAGCAACATTGGAAACACCTTTTGCAGCAAGTCCACCAAGTAACGCAACAGCGCCTACCCCAGAAGCAACAAACCCTCCTGCAGCACCTACTCCAGAGGCAATTCCACCTCCTACAGTCCTAGCTCCAGTGGCAATTCCACCTCCTACAGTCTTAGCTCCAGTGGCAATGCCACCTCCTATAATCCCAGCTCCAGTAGCAATGCCACCCCCTATAATCCCAGCTCCAGTGGCAATTCCACCTCCTACAGTCCTAGCTCCAGTGGCAATTCCACCTCCTACAGTCTTAGCTCCAGTGGCAATTCCACCTCCTACAGTCCTAGCTCCAGTGGCAATTCCACCTCCTACAGTCTTAGCTCCAGTGGCAATGCCACCTCCTATAATCCCAGCTCCAGTAGCAATGCCACCCCCTATAATCCCAGCTCCAGCGGCAATTCCACCTCCTACAGTCCTAGCTCCAGTGGCAATTCCACCTCCTACAGTCTTAGCTCCAGTGGCAATTCCACCTCCTATAATCCCAGCTCCAGCGGCAATTCCACCTCCTACAGTCCTAGCTCCAGTGGCAATTCCACCTCCTACAGTCTTAGCTCCAGTGGCAATTCCACCTCCTATAATCCCAGCTCCAGTGGCAACTCCACCTCCTATAATCCCAGCTCCAGCGGCAATTCCACCTCCTACAGTCCTAGCTCCAGTAGCAATTCCACCTCCTACAGTCTTAGCTCCAGTGGCAATTTTACCTCCAACATAACCAACTCCATCTCCAACATAACGGGCTCCTCCAGCCACAGCCCCTCGTATAATCCCGGCTCCAGTGGCAATTCCACCCCCTATAATCCCAGCTCCAGCAGCAACTCCACCTCCTACATAACGGGCTCCTCCAGCCACAGCTCCTCCTATAATCCCAGTTCCAGTGGCAATTCCACGTCCTACAGTCCTAGCTCCAGAAACAATTCCACCTCCTGCAGCAGCTAATCCAGAGGCAAGACCTCTCACAGGAGGTAGAGCTCCTACAAACTTAGCTCCAGTAACAATATTTTTTCCAATACGTGTAGACGCCATAGCATTAGCTCCAGAAGCAACTCCAGAAACAATATAATCTCTTGTATCCTTAACATCAGAGCGAAAACGTCTTAGGTCAGATGCGCCAGCTTTAACCAGATTATCCATAGTTGTACGAACGGCATTAAACCCGGTTGTAACCATCCTAGCTCCTTGAGAAGCAAAATTTCTAACAGCACTAACTCCAGAAACAACATCTTTTACAGCAGACCTAGCTCCTTGCACAGCTTCATTTCTTGTCTCTTTAACCCTGGAACGAATATCTCTTAGGTCAGACGCGCCAGCTTTAGCTAGATTATCCATAGTTGTACGAGCAGCATTCACTCCCGTTCTAAACAACTGAGCTCCTTGAGAAGCAAGATTTCTAACAGCACCGACTCCAGACACAAAACTTGTTGCGGCTGATCTAACTCCTTGCACAGCGTCATTTCTTGTCTCTTTAACCCTAGAGCTAATATCTTTTAAATCAGATGCACCAGCTTTAACCAGGTTATCCATGAGAGTATTGACGTTACGAACTTTTGTGTCTATGACACGACTAGTTGCATCAATTTTTGCACCTAAAGCATCACGAGCTTTAGAAGGCATCTGAGCTACAACAGCTCCACTTTGAAGTGCATAACCCTTCACAGAATTAACCCCTGACACAAAACGAGATGGGGCCTCTAAAACACTTTTACGCGTCAAGGAAGCTGTATTTGAGATATTTGTGGATGCTCTCGTTCGAAATGTAGCCCTGTTATCACCAGCAGCTTCTCTAATTATCTCAGCAGGAGACATTTTTGATAATTTATCTTCATCGTACTTTTTACTCAGCAACTCTCTAGATTTTCTAAAACTTTGACCAAACACTTTATCTGTGATTAAAGCTCCTATAACACCTCTAGGATTTTTCTCAAATTCTGCCATTCTATCTTGCTTCACTTGAGCAGAATATTCTCTTGCAGCTTGTCTTAAATTACCTCTCCCCTCTACTGTATCAGCAAAATTACCCTTATTTTGTTGGAAAAATCCTTTACCATAACGATCTAGTGCTCTGTATTCAGCTCGTTCAGCAGCAAAGCCTTTTGCGGCAGCTCTAAGTTTTTGCATGCCTTCAATTGTATGCAATTCTGTAAACTTACCTCTATTTTCACGCATGAATTGTTCTTCATCCCTCCTTTTTGATTTAGGCAAAAACTGCAGTAAAGATCTACTCCTAGCCTTATCATCTGCATAAAATTTTGCAGCATCCCTTAATGCGGCTCTACCAGCAGTTGTATGCAA
This sequence comes from Candidatus Phycorickettsia trachydisci, assembly GCF_003015145.1. Classification (NCBI taxonomy): domain Bacteria; kingdom Pseudomonadati; phylum Pseudomonadota; class Alphaproteobacteria; order Rickettsiales; family Rickettsiaceae; genus Candidatus Phycorickettsia; species Candidatus Phycorickettsia trachydisci. The sequence goes on from NZ_CP027845.1 coordinate 963,578, forward strand.
CCCTTGATAAGTTGCTTTATTCTTATCTATAAATGCTTGAAATTCTTTAGCTTTATTAGGATCAAGAGATTTATCTTTTAATGCTTCTTCAAGACCTTTTATATACTTATATTGACCTTGGTAAATTGATTTATTAACATTCTTAAATGATCTTTCATTCCAAGCTCTTAAGGGATTTAACACCATACCAAGTCTTTCTTTGCCCTTTTCAGCAGAATAAGCAGCCATCTCTTCTCTATATTTTGCTTTGCCTGCTGCAGTATTTAAATCAGTAAACTTGTCTTTATATTTTTCTCTAAAACGCGCTTCATCAACATATCGCTTAACTGGGCTAAACACTCTATCAAATCTTTGTTGCCCTTTATAAGCAGTATAATCATTCATTGCTTCCCTATATTTTGCTCTCCCTGCTACACTATACAAATCAGCAAATTCACCTTTATGCTTTCTTCTAAAACGTGCTTCATCAGCTAGTTTTAGAGGATTAAGAAGTCTACTAGGATTAAGTTTTTGCCATCTCTCATTAGCATAAGCTGATGCCTCTTTATTCATCATATCATCCAGCATTTTATTCTTCTCTTTGTAAGACATTTTGCTAAATTTTGCCTTATCTTCACTAGACATACCATCAAGTATTCCTTTGAGCGCCTTATCCTTGTGCTTCTTAAAGTAAAGGTCCTTAAAAAGTTGTCTAGCTACAACTTCAGCAGCTTTCATAGGTAGGAATGTAGCAACTTTTAAAGCAGTTTTGGTAGCCCAAGCAGCAGTCTTAACCGTATCTGTCACATGCTTAACAAAACGACCTGGACGCTGCAAAATATCATCATCATATGAAGGCTTCATTAAATTTAACATGCCTTTTTCAAACTTATATATACCCTTTACAGCACCTGTGACCATCTTAGTAGCGCCTCTAATTCCTCCTAATGCTTGACCTAAAAGACGCCCCTTCCAGGAGTTAGATTGCTTCAATGCACTAATGCCCTGACCTATCCCGGCATCAATTGCTGATATTGCCCGCATAGCCTGTCCCGGCAATTTCGAGACTGCATCTGCACTTTTTTTGTATATCTCGACATTTCTGCTAAGAGTTGAGTGTATATCCTGAGGCGCCGCTTTCATCTGCCCTACAGCTTTATCAAAGGTACTTGCCGTAATTCCAGTAATTTTGCCAACAATCTCTTCTGTTATGCCTAAAAGCCTCTTAGCTACGATTGCGTAAGTAAAGTATAAGAACGCAGCTCTTATTACATTCATGTATCCAAGTAGCACGGATTGAGCTAAAGATGATACACCAACAGTGCTTTGTTGCGACGTATTATCTAAGATTGCTAGTGAGTCATTCCCCGTACCCGCTGAAGTAGAACTTTGCGCCCCAGCCATTGCCGTTGCTTGAAGATCAGTCGTAGAGATATTTTGCAGGTTGTTTAATATGGATTGCGAGCTTGTACTATAAGAATTCGTTACATTTGGCACAAAAAATGGCAAACAAAAGTTGGAATTATTGTCTAACAAAGTTAAATCCTTACCCCCCAAGTTCACATGTATACTAAAAAACTTAAGACATCCCCAATGATTAGAAACAACAGTAGATCTCAAAACTTGATGAATAAAGATATCAAAAGTAAGAATCAGCACAATGAACACAACAGGCACTAACATACTTTTCACAAGGGTCTGAATCCATCTATAGAAGAACTCAGATGTAGCTCCAAACAACATTAAAGGTATAAAAATTGGAGCAATACCTATCAAAATATACATCGTGATAAATGCCAAAACGTAAGTCATGACTACCTCAAATACAGCTGTCAAGAAAACACCTATACCCATTACCGTGATTATGGCCATAAAAGATAAGCCATTCCAAATCTGGACGAATTGAACGAAAATTGCTCCCCAAAAAGCAGGAGAGGTATAAGTATTGAAAATAGGATCAAGAAACGTAAATGGCGTCATACTCGCTGCATCTTGACCAGTAAATACCAGAATAAAATAGTTAGTACCTCTAAGAACAGAATCAAATAAATAAGTATTAAAGAATGTCCAACTTTGGGAGCTAAATAATATGTTAACTGTTAAGGTGATTTTGACTATTCGTGACACCAATTCTTCGACCGTGATCTTTACTTGGCCAAATAAGAAATATATAGCAAATATTATTACATAAAGTACCGCAGCAGTTTTTACAATCTTGATAAGAACGCTATTATTGATCAAACCAGTCGGCCCATCATATATTAAGCGCATCATTATAGCAAATTGACTAATTATTGGCTGAACAACATACTTATTTAATCCATCTGATAACGCTTGCGAACCATTATTAGCTTGAACTTTTGTATAAGCACTACCACTAACATTAGGATCAGAGCTTGTAACCTTAACCCAGATAGTACCACTGCTTGGTGCTACAAATTGACCAAATCCAGGAATAGTAGTGCCAGAAGTTGAACTCGTTGGAGATGAGCCACCGCTTGACTGAATATAATAGTTATATTGTAGATTTGACAATACGTTAGCAACATATGCACTGCCACGACCAACCCTTACTTCTAATAAATAGCGTCCAAAATTCAACCCATTCATTTTGTTACTACTAGATATAAAGCTGGAGTAAGGGCTACTACTTGCGCTTGTTGCAGATATCCTTGCATCAAAATTATCAAATGGATAAGTTGCTCCTGAGTTGATTTTGGCCGTATTTCTAAAACTTAATAAACCATCTACTGGTGAGGTAAATGAATAAACGTAATTAGTAACGCTACTTGTAACTATAGGAATAAATGGGGTTTGTTCAGTTTTAACAACCGTCGTACCCACATCTACTTCTAATCCTAGACCCTTATCTTGTAGGCAGTAATTTAAGGTCGTACTTAATGCAATAGCTTGTAGGTCAGAATCTGTAGAAGTATCACCATTTGCTAGTTGATATAGGTAAGGATAGGAAGTTTGGCCAATAGAGGAAGGCTTGCTTGAAAGACTTGTATAGGTGCTGCGAATATCATTAAATGTTCCACCAAGTAATAAGTAATTTCTTATCCAATTATCAACCGCCCCTAAATATAAAGAGCTTGATGAGCTGCTCATTGCTGAAATAATTGAATTTAAGAAATTAGTACGATAATAACTCGCAGAACTATTACAGGAGGGAATAGAGTAGTTCGCAAGAGGACTAATACCTCCTACTATATTATATAGAGCACTAGTAGTAGAAGTTTGGATCTTATATTGATAAAGGTTATTTGAGCCCAGGATACAATAAGTTGAAAATCCAGATGTAATTAAAGACGTATTATTTCTACAAAAGTCATCTGCACTCATGTTGAACATAGTATTATCTGACGAATATCCAGCCTTAGAGTTTAGTTCTAATAAATTGATATAAGTACCAGTTGTAGAAACGCTAGCTGAACCAATATCAATCATCGAACTTGTAAGATTAGGATAGGTAATATTGACAAGGTCTCCTGTATACACTGGGATACCCCTATTTTGCATTGCAAAATAGTTGTTTAAAACACTTACTGTATTACTTGAGGCATTAGTAGAACTCAAACCTGAATAATTTGAATAATCAGGCGTACAAGAAGTACCGCTACTATTACACGTGTAAATAAATACTACTGGATAGTTAAATCTATAATCTGCTCGATACTCTATTAAATAAACAACTGGGTTGATAATAACACCTTTGCTCAGATCTTTTTGAAATGACATAGCTTGACCAGAAACAGCTTGAATCCCTGTATTTTTCCAGCCGCCGTTTGTAGTATCGTTAATACCAGGAGCTATGAAAGATGTTTTTAAACCAGAAAAATCTAAATCTCCAGTTGAACTGCTACCACTAGGAGCATTGGATCCTACGTAAGAAAATGGATTTCCTCCAAACCAAGAGGGAGCAGCTCTTGCATTTGTGCAAAATGAGATTAATACTATAAATACGATATACCGAAACATTAAAGCATAAACTAATATTAGATAACTGTAATATTATTCAACCAAAACGATTTATCTAACTAGCTTTGCCTTTTTAACGTTAAAAAAGTTAGAAGTGTGTTTAAATATGTTATTAAGTGACGATCCAATAAAATTTATTTATGAAAAAACTATCTTTAATTTTCACTGATGTAAGATTCTCTAAGATTTTTATATTAGGAATTATTAGCGGCATGCCATTCGCAATTCTCTACACAACCCTCATTGCATGGCTTAATCACTATGAAATTAATTTTGCTACCGTAACCATACTAGCCACGGCAAGAATGCCATATTCTATGAAATTCTTATGGTCCCCTGCAATTGATTATTTTCACATACCAATTCTTACAAAACATCTAGGACGCAGGCGAAGTTGGATGTTTTTAACCTCAGTCGGTATAGCCAGCATACTTTATTATTTAAGTTTTCTTACCCCAAGTGAAAGTGTATTCAATAGAATACTGATATTAAGCATTATAATAGGCTTTTTGGCAGCTAGTTATGATATCGCATATGATGCCTTAAGAATCGAGATGATAGAGCCCGAAATGCAAGCATTGGGAGTCGCTCACGCTACACTTGCATATAGACTAGGTCTTATCTTAACTGGAGCATGCGCAATCTCTGCAGGACAACTTCAAGGGTGGAAGTTTACTTTCCAGATTATGTCTTGGCTTTTTATTCTGGGAGCATGCTTATGTTTAGTTATTCAGACTAGTTTAGAGACTATTAAACATGACGGAGGATTTTTCTTAGAAACTGCTAAGTCATTTCAAGATTTATTTAAACGCAAACACATAATACTAATACTTAGTACTGTTATATTATATAAACTTGGTGATGCGATGCTTGCGTTTTCTGGCATGAAGTTTTATGTTGTAGCGGGGTTTACTTTAGTTCAAATTGGTCTTGTTGTTAAAACTTTTGGACTCATAGCAACAATCATTGGCTCTTACGTTGGAGGTATGATTATGATGCGTTATGGCACTTTAAGAGGGCTTATGATCTGTGGCACTGCCCAAATGGTAACAAATTTAGGATATATCTGGCTTAATCATGCTCATGGAGACATGAGGGTATTTCTTATCACAAATATTTGCGAAAATTTTACTGGAGGTATGGGAGCAGGAGCATTGAGTGGATATATCAGTATATTATGCAGCGTTAAGTTTGCAGCAAACCAATTTGCTTTGCTAAGCAGCTGCTCAGCTTTTATGAACAGTTTTTTAACTTCTTTCACAGGGACCTTAGTTAAAATTATGGGATGGGATACTTTTTTCGTATTTACTGCTGCAGTTTCAATGCCAGCTTTAGGATTAATATACATTTTAAATAAAAAGATACAAACAGATCAAATTGAAGAAAATAATAGTGGGAAGTGACGAGGTCGGAAGAGGACCACTCGCAGGCCCCATAGTTGCTGGAGCCGTAACCTACAAAAATACCTTAATACCAGATTATGTATTTGACGGCAGAGACTCTAAACTTTTAAGTACAGCGCAAAGAGAGAAGTTGAGTAATAAAATTTGGGATCAATACCTTTGCGCAATAGGAATAGTCAGTGCAGAAGAAATTGATTTATTAGGCATAAGTTTGGCGAATAGACTGGCAATTATTAGGGCAATAAATAACCTTAAGATTTATTTTGATGTTGCACTTGTTGATGGTAATTTAAAATTTGATGATACTCGCTTTTTTAGTATAATTCAGGGCGATAAGTCCCATGAACTCATCTGCGCAGCTTCGATTATTGCTAAAGTATGGCGGGATAATCTAATGCAAATGCTACATAATGAGTTTCCTTGTTATAATTGGAGTAAGAATAAAGGATATGGTACCAAAGAGCATTTGGATGCAATAAAAAAACTTGGCACAAGTCCTTATCATCGCAAGACATTTAAAATAGCACAATGCTAGATCCTAAGATTTTTCGAAATTTTTTAATCACTCGTCGTCAATTTGTCTTAGGAGGAATACAAGCAAGTCTCGTAGCATTATTAGTAGGACGTCTTGGATATTTGCAATTATATAAATACAACCAATATCTTCAACGCTCCAAAAAAAATAGAACATCAAAAATTCTACTTACTCCCATCAGAGGTGAAATTATTGACTGTAAAGACATCAAAGTTGCAACTAATCTTCAACAGTTTAACCTCATACTTAGACGCCCCACTTCTAAGATAGCCCAAAATTCTTTAGAAAAAGTTTTTAACTTATTACAACTTTCTGTCTATCAGCAACAAGAGATAAAACAAAAAATTAAGAATACCGCCAACGCACTCCTAATGCAAAACTTATCTTGGGAGCAAGTTGTGCTGATTGAGCAAAACATCTTTGATCTCAAACACGTATTCATTGAATATAACCTGATTCGAGGATATCCGTTTGCAAATTGTATGTCGCATCTAATAGGTTACGCTACTTTAGAGTATGATGAATTCGGCAGAGTGTGCCCCATAGGTAAAAGCGGTATTGAAAAAACTTATAATCAAGAATTAAAAGGAGAATTTGGTATCAGAGAGCTTGAGGTTGACGCACATGGTAATACTGTACGTGAACTTAACTTATCCCCTAGTCAAACTGGCCAAAATATGACCCTGAGCATAGACTGCTCCCTGCAAAATAAAATAGCTACAATTTTTCAAAACCTAACGGGAGCAGCCATAGTATATGATTTAAAAAAGCAGCAAATTCTTTCAATGTTCTCAAGCCCTAACTTTGAAAGCAACGATTTTGCATCCAAAAACCTATCTCATAAAAAGTGGCAAAATTTGCAACAAGACCCTAAATTACCCCTATTAAATAAAGCCATAAGTTCTGTCTTTCCTCCTGGATCCATCTTTAAGTTAGTCACTTGCCTTGCTGCACTGAAATATGGAATTTCTCCAAATGAAAAATTTTTATGTAAAGCAGGGGGCTTTTTAGGAGATAAGTTTAATTGCTGGAAGCTTGATGGACATGGCTTACTTAATATGGAAGAAGCAATTGGGGTTAGCTGCAATCACTATATGTATCATGTTGCCCAGATTGTAGGCCAAAAGAATATAACAGATATGGCTCGCTCTTTAGGATTAGGGCAAAAAGTTGGCATTGACCTTCCTGGAGAAGTTCAAGGATCATTACCAGGTTTAACTATTTTCAAACCTTCTTTAAGTAAAGCACTAAACTTATGCATTGGACAAGGTGAAATTGCCGCAACCCCTCTGCAACTCAGCCGCTTAATTAGTATAATCGCCTGCAAAGGCAGACTTGCAAGTTATCATTTAAAATTAGATGGACCTTCATCAAGCCAAAAACTTGGGCTAGATCCTAGATATTTTGAGGTAATACATAAAGGAATGTGGCGCTCTGTCAATCATATATCCGGTACAAGTAAAGCCGTTAAAAGTAAAATTATTTTAGCCGGCAAAACTGGAACCGCTCAAGTTTTTTCTAAAAAAAATGTACTTGATCCAGAAAACATTCCATGGCATCTAAGAAATCATGCATTATTTGGAGGCTTTGGTCCGTTTGAAGATCCAAGGTTTTCAGTTATGGTAGTAATTGAGCATGGAGGATCCGGAGGAAGAGATGCCGCACCCGTTGCAAAGAAAATTTTTGATTTGTTGTGGTAAACAAAATAACCTTATTTTTCATTATCATCATTTCCTGTATACTCATTTATAAAAATTTTAATAATATGAATAAACCACCTATAGCAAAACAAATACCTTTTTCGTACACAGTTGGCAAACACACAATTCAAGATGAGTATTTTTGGCTTCGTGATAAATCCTGGCCCAATGTTTCTAATAAAGAAGTCTTAGATTACCTCAAAGCCGAAAATGATTATGCAGAAAAAGCGTTTTTTGGTAATTTCAAACAAGAAAAGCAAAAACTTTTCGATGAAATCAAAGCGCGTATTAAGCTAACTGACAAGTCTGAAGAAGTTCAAAGGGATGAGTATTACTACTATAGCCGTACAGAAGAAAAATTAGATTATCCAATATATTGCCGAAAAAAAGGTTTAGATGGAAAAGAAGAAGTATTTTTAGATGTCAACCTTTTAGCAAAAGGAAAAAAATACACCAAAATTGGAGCAATGTCAGTATCCCCCGATCATAGTATGATTGCTTACAGCATAGATCACCAAGGCAATGAGCGCTATACTATTAAGATTCTGGATTTAAAAACTGGCAAATACCTAAGTGAAAATATCAAAGATACCATTGGAGCAATTGTTTGGCATCAAAATCCAGATAAATTAGGTTTATTTTATACTCTTGCTGATGAAAACTGGCGTGCTACACAAGTATTTTTTCATCTACTTCATTCAAAAGAGCCTGATCAGCTGATATTAAAAGAAGAAAATCCTTTATATCACTTTAATTTGGGATTATCTTCAAGTAAAAGATTTTTATTGATAAATGATGGCGGAGGTCAAGAAAACCAAATGTATACCATCGACTTATTCACTTTGTCTATTATGCCTAAGCTATTTAGCCCAATGCGTACTAAAGTGCTGTATAGTTTGGACCATAATAAGGATAATTTCTACATTCTAACAAATGATATAAGTAGCCAATTCAGATTAGTTACAACAAATCTTCAAGACACAGAAGATAAATTTTGGCAAGAATATATCCCAGCAGATAAAGATGGATATTTAGAATCATTTAATATAACGCAAAAATACCTCATACTTAACTACAAAAAGCAAGCATTACCAATTATCAAAGTTTTGGACCTTGATAGCAAAGAGGAAAAACAGCTCAATTTTCCTGATGCATCATACACTGCAAACGGATACTCAACAAACTTTTTTATAGATGATATAAGGGTTGCGTACTCATCACTCGCAAGACCAAATACAATCTACTCATATAACTTTCAAGAAAATAGGCTCGATGTCATTAAGGTAACTGAAATTCCTAGCGGCTTTGATCCAAATGATTACCAAGCCGTGCTACATTGGACAGAAAATAATGGCTTCAAAGTTCCTGTTAGTATTTTATACAAAAAGTCATTAGTGAAACTTGATAGCTCAAATCCTTTATACCTATATGGATATGGATCTTATGGAATAGGCATGACCCCAGCTTTTCGCTCTAGCATCATTTCTCTTGTGGATAGAGGATTTGTATTTGCTATTGCACATGTTAGAGGTGGAGATGAACTTGGATATGAGTGGTATGAGTCAGCAAAATTTTTGAATAAAAAACATACATTTGAAGACTTTATTGCGGTTTCAAAGGATTTAGTTGCCAATCACTACACATCAAAAGGCAATATCGTGATCTGCGGAGGAAGCGCTGGAGGACTATTAATTGGTAATGTTATCAATACTGCGCCAGAACTCTATAAGGCAGCAATAGCTCATGTACCATTTGTTGATATATTAAATACCATGCTAGATAGCTCTCTGCCTCTGACGCCTGGAGAGTATAAAGAATGGGGCAATCCCGCGGAAGATGATAAAATTTTTGATTATATCAAATCTTATTCCCCTTATGATAATGTGCAAAAAAAACACTATCCCGCTCTTTTTATTACAACTAGTATAAGTGATCCTAGAGTTGGTTACTTTGAACCGGCAAAATGGGTTGCAAAACTTAGAAAAAATAAGTTAGATAATAATATGCTGCTGTTTAAGACTAATCTTGATACCGGACATCAGGGTGCTTCTGGAAGATTTGACTACTTAAAAGAGGTTGCAGATGATTATCTATTTATACTCAAAATTTTTAATATAAACATATGAGAAGCATTTTAAATACATTACTGATTTTTGGCGCGCTATACCTTTTGATGAATAACGCATACAAAAAAGAGGTTAAAACAGCAGAGACTTCCGAACAAAAAGTAACTCAAAGCACCCCCACCGACACAAAAATTGCAAATGAGATAGCAACAGAAAATCAAACATCCCAAAAACCTCAAGTAGAAAAGTTAGGTTTTTTAAGTAATTTTGCCGCAAATGTTGTAGTCAAGATGGCTGAATCAGAAAAAGGTTCTGACCTTATATTAAAGCTTGTCAAACCTCTAACAGTTCGATTAAATCAACCAGTTGTTAAGACTAATAACACTGTCTTTTTTGATCAAACATTTGAGGTATTGAATATTAATCCTATTACCCAAGATAGCACGAAAATTGCTTATTGTGGTGCTGAAGTAGTTATAGATTACCATATTTCTAAACAAGGTCTTAGGATCGATACCAAAGAAAATCAACGTATTATCCTCGGAAGAGGCGAAGCTCACCCTATTATAGAAAATCTCGTAGTAGGTATGCAAGAGGGCCAAAAGCGCAGGGGCAAAATTCCCTATCCATACTTAGGTAAACTATCTATTTATACTAAAAATGATGAAGATAAGGAACCTAATGTTAACGTTGAAGTCAGTTTAATAGAAGTACTCTCTCCAGAATTGCATAACATTAAAATTTTTGATGATGCAGTCTCAGTAGAAGCAACACAACTTTGTGGATATCCCATATCTTGCAACGCGCGCATATCCAAAATTGATGGAACAAAATTATGGGAAAGCAAAATTAATTATCAGCTAGGAGATAAAGTATTCCCCACAATATTTTCATATAGTCTGTTTAATAAATTACCCGAATCAACGCGTACAGTAATCTCACCATTTAAGTATTTAGATAAGCTGATCGATAATATGGTCGATTCATCTGTTAATCCCGATGAATTTGTACTGATTGAATTTAAGTAACACAAACCCGTAATCTCCCACCCAAAAAGCTAGACAGTTTAGGGGAAGACTTGCATACCAATATATAATTGAATCTGATTCAATTAACCTACTTCTTCATCATTTTTCTTTAACTCTCTTATGGATACATGTACCTTTTCTAATTTACGTAGTACTTTTTGCATTACCCTTAAATGTTTTTGTTTAGCATCCTCTTTAGACTTTTCTATAGCTATACATGCTTCTTCTAACTCATCAGGATTTTTATAATACTCCCAAAATTCTCTCAAAGTCCCCTCATCTTTATAATTTTTAAAATATCCCCAAAATTCTCTCAACAATCTTTCATCATTATATAGACACGATCTTTTTATAAGTGGATTAAAATTAGATAGAATATATTCTTTTCTAAGTTCATTTTTACCATCTCCTTCAATTTTATTAATTGTTTGATGTATTAAATCTTTGACATGATCAACAGCTCTTAATTTCTCCCAACGTTCATACTTCAGTCTATCCATCTGATTTTTATCTGGCGGTAAAGGATATTTATCAAGTTGTTTTTCTAATGACTTATGAGCATAAGGGGCAATTAAAAAAAGAGATTTTAAATCTTTTATAATATAATTAATACTAATCCAATCTAAACCTTTTAAGCTTTCTTTAAATGTATCTGAGTCGAGGACAGGCTTAAAATTAAATGCTATTAATAAAAAACTTGTCGCATCGATTTCATCCGCCATACCCCAGGGAGTTTCAAAATTCGTTAATTGATGATACATACCTTGTTGTTCTTGGTCTGTAAGGTCTGGTAATGCTCCCAATAATTCATCCGTAATATGTATCCATTCCATAATATCTACCCATTTAAGTTGCTTAATTCAATTATATCAGCTCCCAAAATAGATCAAATATAATATTCCATTTTTATTTACCCTTATTTAAAAATTATTAAAAATAAACGTCTAAAGCTTGTTAAAATTCTTCTTGCTGGGGTCAAATATTAGTATTATGATTGTGTAAACTATACAAAAAAGCTTTAAAAAAAATGGAACCCTCGCGGTAGGTGTTACCTTGATCTCAAAGTTAACTCCTGATCAACTTTCATCGGTCTATTTAGCGGACTTTTTAGCATATTTAATAACTTTTCATACACAACAAAATGGATACAATCTTAAAAAGGGACGGTCAAATCGTGAGCTTCGATCCCAACAAAATTACCAGTGCCATCGAAAAAGCAGCTTTAGCTACAAAAGAATTTGATACAAAGGTTGCAAAAGACTTAACTGCAAAAGTTCTTGAGCTAACCGAAAAGCTCATAGATCAAAAGCACGTTAAAGCACCTAGTATCGAAGAAGTCCAAGACATGGTTGAAAAAGTTTTGCTGTCTTCCGAATATAAAAAAACTGCAAAAGCATACGTAATATACAGGGAAGAACATGCCAAAATAAGAGAATTCTTAAAACATGCAAATACAGATATGGTTGACGAATATTTGGACAAGCTTGACTGGCAGGTGAATGAAAATTCAAACATGTCATACTCCATACAAGGCTTAAACAATTATATCTCTTCCAAAATAAGCAAAAACTACTGGTTAAATAGAATATACCCTTACTACATACGAGATGCACATTCAGATGGAGATATTCATATCCATGATTTAAATGTGTTATCAGTTTATTGTGTCGGATGGGATTTAAAAGACCTTTTATTAGAAGGTTTTAAAGGAGTGCAAGGCAAAGTTGAAAGTGGCCCCGCAAAACATTTTAGAACCGCTTTAGGACAAATTGTTAACTTTTTATATACCCTTCAAGGAGAGGCAGCTGGTGCCCAAGCATTCTCAAATTTTGATACATTACTTGCGCCTTTTATTAGATACGATAATCTTGATTATGACCAAGTTAAGCAAGCAATGCAGGAGTTTTTATTTAACCTAAATGTACCAACACGCACAGGGTTTCAAACTCCATTTACTAATATTACCATGGACCTAACAGTGCCAAGTTACTACGCAGACCACAACGTAATTATAGGGGGCCAGTTCATGTCAGAGACTTATAAAGATTTTCAACACGAGATGAACTTAGTCAACAAAGCATTTTTCGAAATTATGATGGAAGGAGATCGAAGCGGCAGGGTTTTCACTTTCCCAATTCCAACATATAACATAACAAAGGACTTTGATTGGGATAATCGTGACCTTGATGGGCTATGGGAAATGACAGCCAAATATGGAATTCCGTACTTTTCAAATTTCATCAATTCAGATATGAATCCAGAAGATGCAAGATCAATGTGCTGCAGACTCAGAATTGATAATAGAGAACTTGATTATAGAGGTGGCGGGTTATTTGGTTCTAATCCACTGACGGGATCTATAGGGGTGGTTACAATAAATCTGCCAAGGATTGGCTTTACAGCTAAAAATAAAGAGGAGTTTTTTAAGATTCTTGAAGAAAAAATGATTTTAGCCAAAATAAGCCTCGAGCTTAAAAGAAAAGTGTTGGAGCAATTTACAGATAAAAATTTATACCCATATGCAAAATTTTATTTGAGAGATATAAAGAAAAGATATGGAGTTTATTGGAAAAATCACTTTTCAACCATCGGCCTTATCGGTATGAACGAAGCATGCCTAAATTTAATAGACACAGATATTGCTTCAGAGAAAGGTAAAAGTTTTGCTCTTGAAGTCATGAACTTTATGCGAAATAAGATGATAGAATTTCAGCAAGAAACAGGACACAATTATAATCTAGAGGCAACACCAGCCGAGGGCACATCTTATAGACTTGCAAAAATTGATAAAGCTAGTCTTGTTTCTATTAAATGCGCAAATGATTGCAATACCACGTATCCTTTTTATACTAATTCAACACAACTTCCTGTAAATCATACTGATGATATTTTTGAAGTACTAGACCACCAGGATGATATTCAAACTAAATATACTGGAGGTACCGTAGTTCATATTTTTGCCGGTGAGAGGATTCATGATGCTCAAAATATCAAAAATTTAGTTAAGAAAATTTGTATAAACTATCATCTTCCATATTTTACGTTCACACCAACCTTTAGCACTTGCCCTAATCATGGATATCTCAAAGGTGAGCATCCTACGTGTCCTGAATGCGGCTCTGAGTGTGAAGTATATTCAAGAGTTGTGGGATATATTAGACCCATAAAACAATGGAATGATGGGAAGAAAGCTGAGTTTAAAAAACGTAAAACATATACTGTTGAAAAAAGTTATGCTGATAGGAGGACTGCATAAAATTTCATTAATTGATTATCCACAAAAACTTGCGGCTATAGTCTTCACTTACGGATGTAATTTGAGATGTCCGTATTGCCATAACCCTGAGCTTTTTAGTCCTAAAAAAGATCGTTTAATACCAGAGTCTCAAGTTTTTGACTTTCTGAAAACAAGGATAGGAAAGCTTGATGCAGTCGTAATTTCGGGAGGTGAGCCGTGCTTGCAGAAAGATCTTATAGAATTTATGCAGAAAATTAAAGATATGGGATTTTTGCTTAAACTAGATACTAATGGCAGCTTTCCTCAAAAATTAAAAGAAATAATAGATCTAAAAATTGTCGATTATATTGCAATGGATGTAAAAGCACCTCTTGATAAATATAGATCTATTACGAACTCAAACATCAATACCGATAATATTCTGCAAAGCATTAATATTATTATCAATTCACAAGTGGATCATGAATTCAGAACTACGGTAGTTAAATCTCAACTTTCAGAAGAAGATATTCTTCAAATAACCTTTTTGATCAAAGGGTCAAAGAGGTATTATTTACAAAAATTCGTCCCTTCAAAAACCTTAGATCAAAGTTTCAATCAACACACATCTTACGGAAAGGACGAATTGATTGCCATAACATCCCGTATTGAAAGTGACGGATTAAATTGTTTTATCAGATAGCTTAATAAAAGATAATTGGGTTATTATCTAGCAAGGAACATTACCTCCCCTGATCAAGGTGCTTTTAAGATTGACGATTCAAATGAAAAATACCTATTGTACTAATATTGTAGTAATATATAAATATATCAACCGAAATGGTAATTGTTATGCCAGATGAAACACAAAATGCAATCGCATCACCTATAGATGAAGACAATACAAACCTACTTCACCAAGCTATATTTGAAGCAGATTATAAAAAAGTAGAAAAATTATTACGGGAAAGAAAAGTTAATGTTGATGCCGAAAACACTTACGGAGATAAACCATTGTATGTCGCAGCGCTATATAACCAAGTGCAAATTGCTAAAATTTTGCTTGATTATGGGGCAAAATCCAAATGCGAGGTCTGATGGTAGTACAGCCTTAAGAATGGCTGCTAGGCAAGGCAATATAGAAATGTTAAAGCTATTGTTAGATAGAGGAGCAATTGTTAATACCGAAAATTGCACTTTGTTGCATGCTGCTGCTGAAAGCATAAAAGATCAAGAAATTGAGGCTGAGCAAAATGATGGCTGGCAAGTAATGAAATATCTCATACAACACTATCCTTTAGACCCTTATGGAAGAAATCAAACAGGGTTAACCCCTCAGGATATCTTGGTACAGATAGATTGGTCATTTGAAGATTATTACTCAAAATTAGTTGATGAATGGAGAAATCAAAAAGATGCATCACTATCAGGTGAATTTTGATCTAATTCCTAGCATGATAATAAAGTGATAGAGGCTCAAGTTAAAATTACACATACAGGAGCTGATGAAGCTAAATATGAGCTTAGTTTTTACCGATAAGGTTATTAATGCGTTGTAGTAATTTTGCTCATATATCAGGTCGTTAGGCCTAAAATTGATTCTCAATATTACACAGAACATTCTGGGGCGAAATTTAATACTACCCGAAGATTGTGGAGAATTTATCCCGGCAGCTGCTTGATAATAAATTTCACTTTGAATTTAAGTCTGCCTTTGGTATAATTGCCTTTGTGTTAAAATTTAGAGTTGAAATTTATGAAAAGAACTTACCAACCAAGTAAGCTAGTAAGAAAAAGAAGGCACGGTTTTCGAGCTAGAATGGCAACAGCAGGTGGCCGCGCAATACTGAATAGACGTAGAAAAAAGGGACGTAAAGTCTTATCCGCTTAAATCACTGTAGCGATTTATCATCTTTTAGGGTCTGTAGTTCAGCGGTTAGAGCACCTCGCTCATAACGAGCGTTGTCGCAGGTTCGAATCCTGCCAGACCCACCATAATTAACATCTCATCATGAAACACTGCATATTTTGCGGAATTGTTGCACAGACCCAAAAGAGCCATATTATATGGGAATCAGAAAATCATATAGCTTTTTTGTCTATTTTTCCAAATATGAAAGGCGTTACGGTTGTAATACCCAAAAAGCATTTTTCTAGTTATGCTTTTAGTTTAAACGATGAGGAACTAACGCAGCTAGTGCTTGCAGCTAAACATGTTGCTGTAAATATCTTGGATAAGAAATTAAAGGGGGTTGGAAGAACTGGTTTAGTACTTGAAGGATTTGGAGTGGATCATGTTCATGCTAAGCTATTTCCTCTACCCAACACCGCTTCTTATGCAAAAAATTGGCAACAAATTCAATCAAATGTAGATCATTATTTTCATGAATATCCTGGATACATTTGTACTAATGATGGCCCAAAAGCTGATGATCAAGAATTAGCAAAACTTGCTAAGAGATTAAGCAACAACAACTATTAGCCTCCACTTCGCCCATTACATCTTGACCCGTCTCTTCTACCACATTTCTACTTTTAGGTGTATCTAAATTGATAGAATAAACTTCTTGTTCACTTTGATTTACAGATACGTGATCTAATCCGATATAATTATGCTTTGTTATAATTTCTCTTATATCAGTCTCTATAGCAGATTCAATCAGAGACAACTTATTTCCCAATATCTTATCTAATTCACTATCTTGGTATTCTACAGTAGACCTATACGAATAAATAATATGGAATATAGCTTTTGCTTGCTGTTCTAAATTATCACCAGCAAAAACCTTATCAAGTTGCTCTTGTTCTAAAAAGCAAAGTAGAGTATTTTTATCATCCACATCTATTTTAGCTCCTAAACTACAAAGCAATAAAACTACATTATACTTTTTAAAATCTATTGCTAGTTTCAAGGGAGAAAGACCAAGATTGTTTGTTGCATTAAGACTGATACCATTTTCTATCAAAAATTCTATAACCTCTGAATTATCATCTGAGGCCTTTTTACTTAAAGCATGATGTAATAGAGTGTTACCCTCCTGATCCGATATATTAAGATTCCCTCCTTTCATATAGAACTTTTTTATGAGCTCAATATTACCCAAGGCTACTGCATTATATAAAAGATTTTGATCTATATTTTTAGGCGACTCAATTGTTCCACAAGTTGTCTTTATATTTTGAATGAATTCTACCGCTTTAGGATTATCATACCTATTTGCATACTTGAATAACCTTTCCCCTACGGTAGCTGATATATGAGCCTCAACCCCATAATCAGCAATCCACTTTGCTGCAAATATCTGGCAATTAATGTTGTAGGTATCATCTTCTAAGTTAAAGAAAGTCGCTGTGAAATCGATCTCTCTTACTTCAAGCCATTTTAAAATACTGGATTTTTGGTGCATCGCAGCATATTTAACTAAATCTTGAACATTTCTCATCTTTAACGGCACCCCATCCATATATTTTTCTAGGGTACTCAGCTTATCTATCCTGCCACGCTTACAACATTCATAAATTAACGAGATTACGAATTCTTCTAAGAAACCTTCCGATAGACCATGCTCTACAAACCAACTTATCAGTTCGATTCTTATTGCTTTAACACCAGAACCATCCGACATAGATCCTTCATTATAAAGTATATCAGCTCCAACTTCTTCAATATCTTCTGGAATAACGCGAGCACCATAAGCCTCTAATAATTTTAACACTTTTACATTTTTTGTATCAGACTTAATAACTTCGTCAAAAGGAGTATCATCATCATCATTGATTTGATTAACTGCAACGCCCTTACTTAAAAGCCAATGAATAATAGATATATTATTTTGACGTACTGCAATGTGAAGAAGATTATTATTATACTTATCCTTTCTTTTTAAATCTTCACCATTTTCAATTAAGTAATTAATAACTTCAAAATTGCCACTTTGAATAGCATAAAAAATAGGCGTTTGACCATCTTTATCTGCTTGATTTAAATTTATTTCTTGAGACTTTAAATATTTTAAAACGTTTAAATGACCGCTCCAAGCCGCTCTATGTACTGGAGTCATTAGCTGATAATTTACCTCATCAAGCTCCAATCCTTGCTTTCTTAGGTACTCCATAACATCTACCTGACCATCTAAAGCAGCTATATGCATTAGAGTATTTGAATTTAAAGGCTGCGTTAGATCAAAATCTATGCTTTTAAGCCATTTCAATATTTCTACATCTAACTTAGGGTTCTGCGCACTATCCCTATCCCTTAAATATTTCTTTATTTCAACACCTAGGTCAGAATACCATTTCATTACATGAAGCTGCATGGCATTCATCGCACAAGATATTAGGTCGACCCCATAACTACCCCTCAAAGGATTAACATCTTGCTCTATGAAATATTCTGCTATATGAATTTGACCATTTTCTAGAGCTGTACGCATTGGACAAGAATCATAACTTCTATCTGGATCCTGAAGACTTACCCCTAGTGAAACTAAAAGCTTTACCGCTTCAAGGTGTCCACCACTAATTGCTTCGTGCAGTGGAGTTTTATCTAAATGCCCCGGAGAGTTAAAGTTAGCCCCAGAATTTATTAAAAGGCCCATAAGTACCGTGTTACCTTCACGAGCAGCTAGATGCAACGGTGTCCAATTATCTGAATTTTTAGTGTCTACACTTAGCTTATGCTCTTCTATAAGATATTTTGACGTAATCGTCTGATGTAAAAAAACATCCTCCCCTTCATCACTTTGGGCATCTTTAAACTCATCTGCCAATTTATTAACCTTCCCCTCTGCTATATGATGAAGTAAGTCTAAGTCTTCTAAATCTCTCGCCCCTAAACCTTTTGCTATGAACCACTTAATAACATTTAAATTACTAGACCTTGCAGCCAACTGAATAGGAACCATACCATTAGGCCCCTCAAGGTTAAGGTTAAGACCTTTTTCAAGTAGCGCTTCTAAAAATTCTCCTCTTACTCCACACGCTAATGCATGCGCTAAACCCCATGCATTAGGTGATAGAGCATGCAGAGCCGCTCCTTGACGCAATAAAAGCATTATTTCATTACCATCTCCTTTTAAGGCTGCAGCAAATAACAAGTTGAATTTTTTCTGGCCTAACTCACCTAAGATCGGAAATGATACTTCTTCTAATTTATCAGGATAAATCTTTGCCTCATTATTCATATCTATGTCAATAGAAGACATTGTGAATCTCTTATGTAAATTATTTGCTTTGGAGATCCTGTTATGTGTGTCAATGGTTGGCATATCGCATATTATTAAATTATAGTTCAGTAATATACTAAAAAATATAATATATAACAGTAAAGTAATTTAAAAAATAAAAAATTAATAATGTTTGGGATCTTTTAACAAAGAAAAAATCAAATAATAACTTATAGGAAATCTTTGTTATTACTACTTTTATCTCTAGTATACGATAAAAATAATGAATTATTTTTATCATAACCTTCTATTCTGAAATACTCGAAACATATTAAAGACTATGATTACGAACAAAATGGACATTTTCTAGCAAAAGCTATTAACAATGCAAATAAAGACAGTGCTCTTTTAATACATAACGAAAGTAATGATGACTGGGTTAACATAGCGATGACACTTTTAGACGATCCAACAATCGCTACACATTATGTACCTGTCAGAGATCTAGTTAAATGTTTGGCAGAAGGTAATATAGACTTAGCAATAAAATTATACCATTCTCCAGATAATCACGAATTGCAGTATAGAGCAAACGGGTTATTAAGCGAACTCATCTATACAGCCCAGAGCAATAAACAACTGTTAGCTCAAATTAATGAGATAAACCATTCACTATGCATCATAACCTTCATCAAAAATCTAAAAAACACTAAAGAGAATGGTGGCTCAATCAACGAAATGCAAAATACAATATAAGTATGAAGAAACTGACACCAAAAGCTGCGAAACTATACATCACTCAAATACAGGTTTAAAAAAATTCTACAAATAAAACTTCTCAACAAAATCATACTAAACAAACTAAAGCTTCCTTCAACTGGTTAAGCCAAAAGTTTTTTAATAAAAATTCTAAAATAGCCGCAACCGACAACACTGAAAAACAAAAATCTACAACAGGTTCGCCAAAATCATTTCAAAAAATAGATAACACGAACATGCAAAATATAACTAATATGGAAGAAACGAATAAAATCCCAGCAAAATTATACGATAAGTATCACCAATCACAATACTCAGCAGACGACCTAGAAATTTATAGCACTACAGTTGAGATTACTGGAGATGACACAGATTAGACTCTGCAGGTTTTCAGGAAATGTAGTTTGCACATACTTCGTAATATTTTGTAATATAATAATCCTATAAATTTATCGTTTTTGGATTATTATAATGAAGGATTATATTAAATTAACGTAAATATTATGAATTATCAAGCTACCATTTGTACATCTATGAGTTGTTATGGAGAGGGTGTACATGGTGGCAGGATGTCTCAACTGATTTTAGAGCCCGCTCCTGCAAACACTGGAATTGTTTTTATTCGCACAGATGTTACAAAACATCCAAACGTAATACAAGCAACATATAATAATGTCACAGAAACTAACCTTTCAACAATAGTTTCAAACGAACACGGAGTAAAAGTATCTACTATTGAACATCTCATGGCCGCTCTTTACAGCTTCCAAATTGATAATCTTATTATTAAAATCGATGGTCCCGAAGTTCCTATTATGGATGGTAGCAGCAGACCATTTATCTTCATGCTAGAATGTGCTGGCACTAAAATATTAGATACCAAAAGAAAATCCATTAAAATTTTAAAAGAACTTGAAGTATCTCATGGTGATGCGTTTATAACAGTTAAGCCCGATGATACTCTTGAGATTGACACATCTATAGATTTTGCAAGCAGCATCATTGGAAAGCAGCAAATGACATTTAACAATAATAGTATATTTAAAGATGAGATTGCTGCAGCACGTAGCTTTGGGTTTGTGCGCGATTTAAAATACTTAAACAGCAGAGGTCTTGCTCTTGGCGTTAGTCTTCAAAATGCTGTTGGAATCGATGAGCAAGATAAAGCATTAGTAGATCTACGTTTCGAAGATGAATTCGTAAGGCATAAAATCTTAGACTCAATAGGTGATTTTTACACCGCTGGCAATGTTATCGGCAACTTCCGCTGTCATAAAAGTGGTCACTTTTTAAACAATCAAATTCTTCGCAAAATCTTTTCAGATTCAAGCAATTATATCGTTTGCTAGAAGCATTGCTGAAAAGATATCACTAAAACTCTAGGAAAACGTAATGTTATAAAGTATTCTATTTTGTGATAATAACAAAATACACATATCAAAATGGACGGTAAGGAGATAGATTTGATATCAGCAATAGATAAAAGTGACTTGACAACTGTAGAAAAACTTTTAAGTCAAGGAGTTGATATAGATAGTCTTGTTCTACAAAAAGTTGCTGCATGTCAGAATATAGAAATAGTAAGGGCAATATTAGAAAAAATCCCTAATCCAGATAGACAACAAAGCGACAGGCCCACTCCTCTGCAAACAGCAGTAGAATGTAATTCTCCTGAAGTTGTAAAGCTATTCCTGGATAAGCGCGCAAATCCTAACCTGTATAACCGAGGTAACGGAAAGACAATATTATTTAGCGCCATAGAAAGAGGAGATACTGCAATGCTAAGGCTACTCTTAGATTATGGCTTAAACGTTGATGAACCTATTTATCGCACAGGAATATATAGAATCCGCGAAAGAGATTCTCGAGGATTTAGAACTCTTAATGGAGAACGCACTCAGGAGATTAATAGAATAAAAACCCTACCACCTGAGGCTTATGCACGTGAACGTGGATTAACTGAAATAGCTACAATGATAGAAGAACATCGAAAGTCAAAAGAACAAAAAGCTAGCTACGATTCTTCAACGATTGTCGCTGAAGGCTATATTAGTGAGGGAACAGACGTTACGAATCGTACAAGTTGGGTTGGATCAATTTCTGACAAACCCCCTTCTCCAAAGCAAAGATGAAGAAAT
Organism: Candidatus Phycorickettsia trachydisci; assembly: GCF_003015145.1. Classification (NCBI taxonomy): domain Bacteria; kingdom Pseudomonadati; phylum Pseudomonadota; class Alphaproteobacteria; order Rickettsiales; family Rickettsiaceae; genus Candidatus Phycorickettsia; species Candidatus Phycorickettsia trachydisci. Next base: position 985,549 of record NZ_CP027845.1, read on the forward strand.
TATAGTTTTGACAGATGAGTCAACTTAGAAAATTTATCACACCTTTATTCATTAAAGCGTTTTAAGAATTTTTGCTTGACAAAAAGGACCGCAGAAACGATTATAAAACTTGTCTAATATAGAAAATTTCTCTAATGTTAAACAAAGATTTATACATCTCTGCTCTTAAGCAGATGCTTCTTATCCGCAGGTTTGAAGAAAAATGTGCCCAATTTTATGGTATGCAAATGATAGGTGGTTTTTGCCATCTATACATAGGTCAAGAAGCCGTAGTTGCAGCTACATTTGCTGCAAAAAAGCCTAACGATCCAACAGTGACAAGTTATCGCTGCCATGGTCATACTATTGCATCTGGAATAGATCCAAAATACGTTTTTGCTGAGCTCTTAGGTAGAGATACTGGCTCGTCAAGAGGCAAAGGAGGTTCAATGCACCTATTTAATACAGATGGTCATTTTTATGGAGGCCACGGTATTGTTGCTGCCCAAATTCCAATAGGAACAGGTCTGGCTTTTGCTCAAAAGTATAGAAAAACAGGCAATATCTGCTATACATTTTTAGGAGATGGTGCTGCCAACCAAGGTCAAATGTTTGAGGCATTTAACATGGCTGAGCTTTGGTCTTTACCAGTACTTTACATTATAGAAAACAACGAATACGCTATGGGAACATCTGTTGCAAGGTCTACAGGTGAGTCTCATCTATATAAAAGAGGAGAGTCTTTAGGTATTAAAGGCGCGCAAGTTGATGGTATGGATTTCGAAAAAACTTATACAGCAATCAAAAAGGCTACCGATGAGATAAGAAAAACTAACATTCCTCAAATTTTGGAAGTAAAAACTTATCGCTATCGTGGCCATTCAATGTCTGATCCAGCTACTTACAGAACTAAAGAAGAGGTAGAAGGATATAAGGCAAATGACCCAATCGAGCGTATAAAAAAGCAGATTGTAGCTAAAAAGTACTTAGATGAAGCGCAGATAAAAGAGATGGATCAAGAAATTAAGCAAGTCATTAAAGAGGCTGCAAGTTTTGCAGAAACCTCTCCTCTGCCTCAGGAACAAGAATTATATACAGATATCTATATACAAGTATGACTCAAATTACAGTTAGACAAGCATTAAGAGATGCGATGTATGAAGAAATGAAGGCTGATGAAACAGTTTTCCTTATGGGCGAAGAAGTAGCACAATATAAAGGTGCCTATAAGGTATCACAAGATTTGCTAGAGCATTTTGGACCTGAACGAATTATTGATACACCTATTACAGAGCACGGATTTACTGGTCTTGCAATTGGCGCTGCTTTTGGAGGATTAAAGCCAATAGTTGAGTTTATGACCTTCAATTTTGCCATGCAAGCAATCGACCAGATCATTAATTCTGCAGCCAAAACGCATTACATGTCAGGTGGGAAGATTAAATGTCCTATAGTCTTCCGTGGACCAAATGGTGCAGCAGCTAGAGTCGCAGCTCAGCACAGCCAAAATTATTCTGCATGGTATGCTCATGTGCCTGGACTAAAAGTTATTGCGCCATATAGCGCAGAAGATGCAAAAGGCTTATTAAAAAGCGCTATTAGAGATCCTAATCCTGTCATCTTCCTAGAAAACGAGATCTTATATGGACATACTTTTGATGTACCAGATGAGGTGAGCGATATAGAAATTGGTAAGGCTAGAATTGTGCGCACAGGAAAAGATGTCACAATCATAAGTTTTTCGCGCCAAATGGAACTAGCCATAAAAGCAGCAGATGAGTTAGCAAACTTAGGAATTGATGCTGAAGTAATTGACCTTAGAACCTTGCGGCCACTAGATGAAGATACAATACTAAGCTCAGTTAAAAAGACTAATAGAGTTGTTACTGTTGAAGAAGGGTGGTTTTTTGCGGGTATTGGAGTTAGTATCGCTGGAATCATTATGCAAAAAGCTTTTGATTATCTAGATGCTCCTGTGGAATTTGTGACAGGTAAAGATGTCCCGCTGCCTTATGCTGAAAATCTAGAGAAATTAGCTCTACCTAGCTTAGATGAAGTAATTGCTGCTGCAAAAAAAGTGTGTTATATACAGAAATAAATATAAAGTTGCTATGCCTATAAATATTTTAATGCCTGCTTTATCGCCAACTATGACGAAAGGAAATTTGATCAAGTGGTATAAAAAAGAAGGAGATGAGGTTTCATCCGGAGAAGTTATTTTTGATGTTGAAACCGATAAAGCTACTATGGAGGTTGAAGCTCCTGGAGATGGGAAGTTAGGCAAAATTGTTATAGGAGATCAAAGCAAGGATATAGCAGTAGGTAGTATTGTCGGGTTGCTTTTAGAAGATGGGGAAGAGGCAAGTAATTTGCAAGTACCTGAAAAAACTCCTGAGCCTTCTAGTCCAAAAGCTGAGCCAGAAGAAAAAGTACATATCGAAATTTCTGCACCAGCTTGTAAATCTCAGGCGCCAGAAAAACCAGCAGAAAAAGTTTTTGTATCGCCTCTTGCAAAAAGAATGGCCGAGCAAAACAATATTAATCTAAAAACTTTACAAGGTAGCGGCCCTAACAACAGAGTCGTTAAATCAGATATCTTAGCGTTTTTAGCAAACAACGGACTAAGAGTAGTAGCTCAAGAGGTAGAGTTGGTACCACACAGTGCTATGAGGGTGGCAATTGCATCAAGGTTAACAGAGTCTAAACAAACTATACCTCATTTTTATCTAAATATTGAGGCACAAGTTGATGAATTGCTAAAGGTTAGGAGCGCGATTAACTCCAAAAGCAGTACCAAAATCTCTATTAATGACTTCATTATCAAAGCGTGCGGCCTAGCTCTTAAAGAGCTACCAGGAGTAAATAGCAGCTGGAGTGATGAAGGTATTAAAAGGTATAGCAGCGTTGATGTATCAGTTGCCGTATCTGTAGATCAAGGCTTAATTACCCCTATCATTAAAGATACAGACCTTAAATCTTTATCTAATATTTCGAATGAAATGAAAAGTTTAGCTACTAGAGCTAAAGAAAACAAGCTTAAATTAGAAGAGTTCCAAGGAGGAAATTTTACTATATCTAACCTAGGAATGTTTGGTATTAAGCATTTTGCTGCAATTATCAATCCTCCTCAATCTTGCATCTTGGCAGTTGGTGCCTTAAATCAAAAGCCTGTAGTGAAAGATGGTCAAATTGTTGTAGGGAACGTAATAGAATTTACTTTATCATGTGATCATAGGGTAGTAGATGGGGTCTTAGGAGCTGAGTTCTTGAAGTTATTAAAAGGCTATCTAGAAGAGCCGCTTAGTATTTTAATATAAAATTATATGCAAAAATTCGACTTATTAGTAATAGGCGCAGGTCCCGGAGGATACGTTGCAGCTATAAGAGCAGCGCAGTTAGGTATGAAAGTTGCTATTGCTGAAAGAGAGCATTTAGGAGGGATTTGTCTAAATTGGGGATGTATACCCACAAAAAGCTTACTTAAATCAGCTGCAGTATTAGATGCTATCAAGCATGCAAAGGATTATGGAGTTGAGGTTAGTGCTCCTAAAGCAAGTTTAGCTAGTATGGTCGAAAAATCTAGAGAAGCTGCTGCCAAACTTGGTCAAGGTGTTAAGTCATTATTAAAGAAGAATAAAGTCGAAATCATAGAGGGGGAAGCTAAGTTACTTGGTAATTCAAAAGTTTCGGTAGGCGCCAATACATATGAGGCAAAAAATATCATTATCGCAACGGGTGCAAGGGCTAGAGTAATTCCCGGCTTAGAATTTGATGGTTCAAAAATCCTATCTTATAAAGAGGCAATGATTCAAAAGGATTTACCAAAAAGTATAGCAATTATCGGTGCAGGTGCAATCGGCATTGAGTTTGCATCTTTTTATAATTCCTTAGGGTCTAAAGTTACTCTAATCGAAATGCAAGATAAGATCTTGTTCAATGAAGATGAAGAAATTGCTACAATCGCACATAAGTCTTTCGAGAAGAAAGGAATCACGATTATTACAGAGGCTAAAGTTAAAGGCGTGAAAAAAGGTGCTCAGCTAACACTAGAATTAGATACTAAAAAAGGACCATCTAGCTTGCAAGTTGAAAAGGTTATTGTCGCAGCTGGAGTTGTTGCAAATACCGAAAATCTAGGGCTTGATAAGACAAAAGTTAAAGTAGTTGATGGCCAAATCAAAGTTGATGAATACTTGCAAACTGATGAAAAGGGAGTATTTGCTATTGGAGACGTAATATCAGCACCTTGGCTTGCACATAAAGCAAGTCATGAGGGAATACTGTGCGTAGAGTTTATGGCAGGTCACAAGGTAAAGCCTATCGATAAAACTAATATTCCAGGATGTATTTATAGTGATCCACAAGTAGCAAGTGTTGGACTTACTGAAGCAAAGGCTCGCAGCTTGGGTAAAGAGATAAAAGTTGGTAAGTTTCCATTTTTTGCTAATGGTAAAGCAATTGCATCAGGATACACTGAAGGCCTTGTTAAAACTATTTTTGATGCAAAAACGGGTGAGCTTCTAGGTGCGCATATGGTAGGTCCATATGTTAGCGAAATGATCAATACTTATGTTCTTGCAAAAACATCTGAACTGACTGAGCAAGAAATTATACATACAATCTTTCCTCATCCAACATTATCTGAAATGTTGCACGAATCCGTACTAGATGCTTATGGTAAGGCTATACATATTTAGATAGCCTTTGCTAATTTTTTGCATAATATAAGATCTTCTTAAAATATTTACTAAAAATAACTAGAGATTTAGTCAAATCGTATAGAAATTGACAAATGATAGTTACTCAAAAAGAATTAGTTTGTTAACAGTGCCTAGTCGCAAGCTACTGTATCTTTATTAATTTAAGTTGATTATACACTAACTCTCTTAACACTTTGTCCAATTTTCAGTGGACATTATGCTAGTGAGCTTAAATACATCTACTGCTAAGAATAAAGAACCAGTGATAATAAGATGGTCAGCCTTTACTTGTGATAAAGCATCTTCTAAAGACTTGCAAGAAGTAGGTTTAAAATGAGTAGCAAGCTGTGCCAAAGCCTCTGATGAATAACTAAGAGGTTCGCTTTTTACAGGCACCGTATATATATTATTGAATATACCTTCAAACTCGCTCAAAAAAAGATTTGCATCCCTATTCTTAGTCATACCAATGATAAGGCTAATTTCTCCAGATAATTCATCTTTAATCCAATTTGCCAAAACCTTTGCTCCATGATGATTGTGAGCCCCATCTACCCAAACATTAACATTAGGACTTTGAGTTATAAATTTACGGCACTCGTTTACTTGCGTAATTCTTGCTGGCCAATATACATTCTTCAAACCTTCTGCGAAATGATCTTGGCTAAACTCGAAAAGATTTTGCCCAAAGCTAAGAGCAGCGATTGTTGTTGCCGCATTTAAGATTTGATGATCTCCTTTTAAAGCGGGCATAGGGAAATTGCAATTTAAATACTGAGACATAAATTCAAAGCCATCTTGAGTCTTGTGAACTCCAAAATCTCTGCCATACAAAATAAAAGGCGAATTCTGCTCATATGCTTTTTTGAACAGTACTTCTTCTACTTCGGGAACCTGGCTGCTAACAACACAAGCTACATGCGGCTTTATAATTCCGGCCTTTTCATACGCAATACTCGATAACGTATGCCCCAAAACGTCCATATGGTCGAACGAAATTGGCGTAATAATGCTCATTAGAGGTTTCTGCACTAAATTCGTTGCATCTAAACGTCCTCCAATTCCAGTCTCTAAGATCAGTAAGTCTGCATATTTGCGCGAAAATGCCAAAAAGGCAACTGCAGTTGTGCCTTCAAAAAATGTTGGCTGCAAGCTTGCTTTTTCTGCAACAATCCTTACGGTCTCGCATAACTCAAATAAATATTCATCACTGATTTTTTCATTATGCAGAACTATTCTTTCATTAAAGTCTATAAGGTGCGGTGATGTATAAGCATGATATGATAAACCTGCTGCCTTGCAAATACTCCTAATATAGGCATTAGTCGAACCTTTGCCATTTGTTCCTGCTATATGAATTGTAGGCGGCAAATTATCTTGGGGATTACCTAGGATCTCAAGCAGATGTTGCATATTGTCTAGATTATAGTTTATAGGCTTAAAGTTTAAAGGCTTAGGCCAATGGGGCATGAAAACCATAAGGATTTGTTTTTTATATCTTTTGCTATGTACTGTAAATAATACTAATATTCTCTGTTTATTCTTACCTATTTTGCTAAAAATATCTAAGAAATTGTCTTATCATAGCTATGAAAATTACCTCAATAATATCTTAAAAGAGTCTAATTTACTTACGCAAAATACTGATGCTAATATTAAATTTATAAATTAATGCTTTCAAATATTTTAATTTTTGTATATTATGGTTATTATTTTTATATTAACCAGATAAGAGAAAGCATATGTCAGTAGAAAAAACATTTGTAATGATTAAACCTGATGCCTTAAGAAGAAACATCTCAGGCGTTGTAGTCGCATATTTTGAAGAAGAAGGTCTTGAAGTTGCAGCTCAAAAAATGGTTCAGTTAACATCAGAGCGCGCTGCAGAATTTTATGCCGAGCATAAAGAGCGTCCATTTTTTCCTACTTTAGTGAAAAACATTACGGAAGGGCCTGTGATTCCTATAGTACTTAAGGGAGAAAATGCAATTTCTAAAGCAAGAGAAGTGATTGGAGCCACAAACCCTGCTGAGGCAGCTGAAGGAACCATTAGGGGAGATTTAGGAGAAAGTTTAGATTTCAATACAGTCCACGGTTCTGATAGCCCACAATCTGCAGAAAGAGAAATTAGCTTCTTTTTTGCACAAGATGAAATTTTAAAATAATTATTTGTGGCGTCTTGGTTTTCATTAATGAAGTCGCCACAAGTAGTAACAATATGAAAGTACTAATTATATATTTTCTTCGGTATCCAAATCCCCCATTCTACTCCTCAAATCATCCATATTAAAAGATATGTGCAGCATAAACCCCATTTCCTTAGCAGCATTTTCTTCTCCGCCTCCTGAACATTTAGATTCAAGAGTAGTATCAGTATATTCTTGATCTATTATGCTTGCATGTGCTTCTGGTCTCTGTACTTTAAAGGCTTCCACTTGATCATGAGGCACTATTTTATACCCATAAGCTAATTTGGCTCCCGTGGCTTCATCTAAATACAGCTTACACTGGATCCTCAATCCCTCAGAGATTTTGAAATATGCTTTATATAATTGATCTGCTTTGTTTCCCGCTTTGCCAAATTCATACATTTTGAAGCCATGGGGTCCTAATTCTCTTTTCACCAGACCTTTATCTAAAGCTAAATCAACTTGCCTCTCTAAAATCTTATCTAATTCAAGCTTAGGAGACTTAACTGCATAGATTTTCCTACTTTCATCTTGCAATTCTGTATTACTCGGGGTGTATTTTTTACCCTTAATAATCCAAGAAGGTGCTCTTGTTTCGATTGGTGGGAGTTAAGGGATCTATTAATGTAGTACCTTTAATGTCCTTGTAATATTGGTTTATTAAATCCCAAAATACGTCATCTTTAACCATTCCTAAACTATGAGAGGTACGTAGTGCTTCCTCTAAGGTTATGTCAGAACCAGGCATACAGATGGTCAACATTTCCCCTAAGCCTACATTAAATGAAATTTTATGTTGATGAAGATAGACAATTAGATTTTCAAAACTTTTATAAGGTATGTAAAATAACTCTTTTTGGATATAGCAGTAATCTACACCAAGCTTCATAAATTCCATAATGACAAATTGGTTAATTAAGCTTAGTTGTTTTGCATCTACACACTCTTTGTCTTCAAAAAATAACTTATTGACATTTTTTAACCATTCAAATGCTTGGCGCAGATTTTGTTCCAACATATCAGGCGTATTTTTACACGCATTGAGATGAATTATAACTATTTTCATCATAACAAGTGGGTCATGCACATCTTCGAATCTAAGCATATCTATAAATTTAGAAAATCCTGGCTTAAAAGACAAAGGATACAGTATTTTTATCTTTGCCTCCTGTTTGATTTTATGAGATATATCGTTGTTATTTTCTAAATCTCTCAATAAATTTTCTACTTGGTTGAGATCATTATTTTCCGTATAAAAATATGGTTGTTTTATTGAAAAAAGTGTCTTGATATCTCTAATCAAAGGATCTGATCCTGGGATTGTGCTTATAGCTTCTTCCAGGTGAAATTTTAATGTTTCATATTCTTGGAGAAATTCTTGATCATATGAACTAGAATGTTTAAAACTCATTTTTAACCACCTTAAAAGTTTTTCTCGCGCATCTTGAGGAATTAATGTAAGAGAATTTGTGAGCTTTGTAAAATATACCTCTCGTTCTTCTTCTTTTAAATCACACGCTACTTGTGCTAAGCCGCCATTTTCTCTAAATTGATTGATTGGATTGATTTGCCTCATTTTTAATGCTACTGCTAGACCCTCTATCGGATTTTTACTTATGCAGTATAATCTGCAAATCATTGTCAAAGCATGCTCTATTGACACATGGCTGTTTGGTACATGTGAAGCATATTTGCTGTTAAATGCTTCCACCACTCTATCCATCTCTTTCAACCAAGATAAGTTGATATTGCCATTTTCATCTTTTTGTAAAAATTTTATTTCTTTACCTAATTCATCTGGTAGGGCCTGAGCAAAAATATTTAAAATGTCTTGAGCTAAATTAAAGCCGATAGTAACTTGATCTTTCGATACTACATCCTTTAATAGGCGAATATTTATCGTTAGGGACGATAGTAAATCAATAGGATGAGCTTTGATTACTTTTATGAAATTATGCCATAATTCATCCCCAGCTATCACTGAATAAGAATTTGTGACAATATTTAAAACTCTATTTAAAACTCTATTGCTACACTTTGCAATGTCATTTATTTGAAAAACTGAAGTATCTATATCATCGATTTTGAAAAAAAGCTTTTTAACATCCCCACTCTTCACTAATTCACCTTGATATAACATGCTAATTACTTCAGCTGCGTGTTTATATGGTGACAAAAGATCAAAGAATTGGCGCTGAGGAACTTGAGAACATAACTCTTCATCAAAAAGAATTTGTTTTGCTTTTTTGGGACTACATATTTTTCTCCATCCCGATTTGTTATTAATGATTCTTTTAAGAAAAAAAGTGTCATTCTTTCCTGGTTGGCTTACTTTACTTTCTTCCAGTAAATAAGGTATTTCATTAAAAAATTTAAAAATTGGTTCAAATTCTGCTAGTGTAATCTTGCCGCAATTAACCTGGAAACAAATGTTGATAGCAGCTAATCTTAGTATGGATACAATACTCATTATATCCCTCTCAGTTTTATTGCTTTCTAGAACTTTATATATCTGTCTTGCCGTTTTAAAAGTACTGGGATGACTCGAAAGAAAATACATATCTTCTTGTAGAGCATTTTTTACATAAGGTGTTAAGGGTTCTAGATTAATGGAATTGATAACACTTTTATTAATACTTTGCTTGGCAGTTTTGCCTAACTTTGTCATATTTAAATTTTATTGATTATTTATCTTACATCTTAACAGATATATACTACCAATAAAATGACATTTAATCATTGTAATAAGATCATATAATTTATATATCTGACATTATATGAAAAAAGGACATGCCCAATATCTTATTATAAAAATCAAATAACAGCTTGGCATTGCACTACTGCAAAGATAGTTAGATGAGACTCGAATAAGAAATAATAAGAAAGTTCAACCCTTTCAAGGTATTTCAAGTAACAACTAGACCTTCTTCTAAAATGTGCTAAGTAATGCCTAAGATTGTAGTTAATGCTTTAAACTATAGTTGTTTGTTTCTTGCTTTGAATAAGTTGCTCTTAGGGAATTAAGCTCCTATAAATCTTCCAGTGATCTGTACAAAATACTCTAATTTTGTACCTATCAAGCTTGGATAGTAAACTCCTTAATGCTTTCTTACCATGAGAGCCAGCTTGAATGACCAAGAACTTTTTTGTGGCACGATAAAAAGCAAACCATATCCATATTTTTCTTTGTTTTTTGGGTATAATGCGGCATCTCATCAATTTCAACTGCTTTCATATTAGCGTATTAATAAATATGTTATTACAAACAGGAATAAATGCTCACTAAACCTATCGATTAGGCTCACATTTAAAAGATTAGTTGCATATTAGGCCCTGTCCCATCTGTTGAAAGACGAAGAAGAGAAGTATAATGCTATAAATCAATTGTCGCCCCCTCTCTTCAATTTCAAAAGATGTAGCGGAATCTTCAAAAGATCTAAAAGCATTAGTTTGTGCAGTGCCTATATTGGAAGCTTTTTTTAGGAAACAATGAGAATGACCATAGTCAATTTTTGGCAACTTTTGAAAACGATAATCTGAATTGTTTTTATAATACTTAAAGGGCCCTGCGGCCCTATTATTCTAGCTTTTTGTTTAGAGATAAGATTTAGTTGTCTTGCTGTTTAAATTTTGAGCATTTATTTGCAACACCTGTTGCTGCAGATTGTAGATGAGATTGAATATCTTGCACACCAGCTAACACGCCTCCTGGGACCCAGCTAGTTTGATTAAGATCTATATTGCCTATAGTCTTTTTTGTTTCATTGTCTTTTAAGTGGGCTTTAGCTTTAAAAGTTGAACTACCAGCTCCAAGTCCTATTATCATACGTAAGGCTGCATTTCCTTCCTGATATTTGATGATTTCGCCATCAATTAATAATGCCGGCTCGTCTGACTCAACGTTTCTATCTACTTGAGCAAATAAATTTTTCTTCAACATCTCACGAGCTATCATATCAGCAAAACGTTTACCTTCAGCAATAACGTGTGGATCATTATGTTTTTTACTGGCTTTGTCTTTAAAATCGTTAATTATAACTCTAGTATATTGTTTACATTCTTTCTTATCATGCATATGTAGCGTGCTACCACAAGCGGATAATATAACAGATATAATTAATAATATGAAATTTTTAGATATTAAGTTTCTCATAAAAGGTTAATGTAATAAAATTAATAAAAATTATTCTATTTTATCTTTTAGAGATTGTCAATGTAATATTTTGTTATTTTTATATTTACTGAGATAAGATAGATAAAATCTTTTCCTCATCTGTGGGGTTTTCAAATTGAAGTTTTGGCTCAAAAACTTCAAACTTTAATTTATTCACTAACTTTACAGCATCTTTTGGAGTGGTTAGCAGAGTGGCACCCAGTTTATCTGCGGCTTTTTGAAGAGAGTATAGTTCTTGAGATAGGTAATTATGATGATCGCTATATGTAACCTTACGTACTATGTTTAAATGACTTATACATGAAAAAAATCTTTCGGGATTTCCAACTCCTGCAAATGCTAAATATTTCTTATTTGTATCTAATTCACTTTCAGAAGTAATTTGAGCATAAAAAGCTCCATCTAGCAGATTATTGGGGCGTTGTGGACTTGAGCCAATCGCAATTATTAAACCTATTTGGTTTTTAGCAGACTCAAATGTTTGTCTTAGGGGGCCAGCCGGAAGTAATCGGTTATTCCCAAAATTGCGATCAGCATCTATAATTAAAATATTAAAATCCTTAGTTACATATGGATTTTGCATAAAATCATCTAAGATGACCAGGTCTGGGTTGATTTGAGCCACTAAATCCGATGCATCGGCAGGATTTTTAGCTACAATTACATCTGTGATCTTACTCATTAATTTTGGCTCATCTCCCACCAGCTCAGGACTGTCGTACTTGCCAACTATCTGAGGATCGATAAAGTTTGATTTGTAACCCTTAGAAACAATAACAGTTTTAATATTTTTGAGTCTTTGTACAAGCCACATAACGAACTGAGTCTTGCCCGTTCCTCCTACGGTTATATTACCTACACAAATAGTCTTAATCCCAAAATGTATAGGATTTGCTAATCTTTTTCTACGCTCACTGAACCATACATATATGTGAGTTAAGGGAAGTAATAGAGTTGAAATAATAGATTTAGAATTCCAAAATTTAGGATACATTGTATATTGTGTTTAAGTGTTGAATATAAATACTTAATATCTGAGATTTTTGCTTTAATATAGTGCTTGCTGCCTCATTTTGCAATTCAATAAGTTGAGAGTTATTTAAAGCGCTTTTTATTATATTAGTAGCTTCTGTCTCATCTCTAAATACTGCCGCAGCATTATTTTGAAGATACTCTGAGGCAATTTCTTTAAAATTACTCATATCAGGACCAAAAATTATAAATGTCTTAAAAAATGAAGCTTCTAATATATTGTGGCCACCATTTTTTAATGAGCCCCCTATGAAACTTACATTTGCTAAGGAATAAAACAGACTTAACTCACCAATTGTGTCTGCTAAATATACATCTGTGTTTAATGTTACAGGATTTTTTTGAGTTCTTCTAGAGCAAGTAAAACCTTTGCTTTTAATTAGATTTAATATTTGCTCAGCTCTGATAGGATGTCTTGGGGCTATTATTAATAATAAGTTTAACTTATCTTTTTTGAGCTTTTCATAGCAATTTAAGATAAATTCTTCATCTCCTTCGTGGCTGCTTGCTGCTAATAACACCGATCTATTACCTATTTGATCTTTTATGGTTTCCAGATCTTTGCTGTTTACTTTTGGAGGAGTAATGGAATATTTAATGTTGCCTGCATAAATTGCATTTTTTGCTCCTAGCAATTCAAAACGCACGCGATCTTCCTTACTTTGAGCAAGGATAATACTAAATTTACTTAAACAAAAACTCATAAAGCCCTTGCAAAGCTTCCACCTAGCAAAAGATCTGTCAGACATACGTGCATTAAGGAGAGCAATCTTAAACCTTTGGCTTGTCAGATTAATTCTGTTAGGCCATATTTCCGACTCTATAAAAATTCCAATAGAAGGCTGCCAATAATTTAAAAATTTGTTTATGCAAAAACTAAAATCACATGGAGCATATTGATGTATTAAGTGAGGCAATTTTTGTTTTGCTACTATTTCTGCTGATGTCGTAGTGCAGGTTGTGAGCAAGAAATATTTCCCATCTTGCGATAATTCTTCCATAAGCCTTAAAGCTACAAAAGTTTCTCCGACACTTGCTGCATGCAGCCATATCAACTCTCCATCTGGTCTTTGAATTTTTGCTATTCCTAATTTTTCACCCAGCCTAGTAAGGTCTACTTTTTTTTTACAAACCCTAAATATAAAGTGCAAAAGAATAAAAGGTAAAAGTAGAATGCTTAAAATATTGTAAGCATACAAATATAACATATACTCTATATATAAAGTTGGTGCACCCGATTGGATTCGAACCAATGACCGTTGCCTCCGGAGGGCAAAGCTCTATCCAGCTGAGCTACGGATGCCTTATGCGAGGTGATTATAACACTTTATACAGTCAAAAATAAAGGTCTGTTTTGATGAGATAAAATCACTTTTAAAAATTTGCTTGTATAAAATTAACGAATAGGTTATTATGTTATCTGGAATTATGCCGTATATCATTTAAATATTGGATTAATGACGAAAATTATTACCGCAAAGTATAAAATCAGCCGCAAACTAAGAAGTAACGTTTGGGAGAGCGATAAAAATACTTACGCAAAAAGAAACTATGGACCTGGTCAACACGCCAAGTCAAAATCAGCTAAAGCATCTGATTATGGTCAACACTTAAGAGCAAAACAGCTGTTAAAAGCTCACTATGGACGTATTACGGAATCTCAATTCCGTGGTATTTTCGATAAGGCTCGCAAGATGAAAGGCAACTCTGCCGTAAATTTTGTTGGCTTACTTGAAAGTCGAATTGATGCAATTGTTTATAGACTTAACTTTGCTCCAACAATCTTTGCCGCAAGACAACTTGTATCTCATAAGCACGTAAAGCTTAACGGCAAAGTAGTTAATATTCCAAGCATAAAAGTAAAGCCTGGTGATAAGATTGAAGTAGTTGAAAACTATTCTGGTAGACCTGTAATTGCTGAAAGCTTGAATAAAATCAGAAGAAATGTACCAGACTATCTTTCTCTTGACAAAGATACAGTCAGTGGGCAGTTCATTAAGCTTCCTGATGAGATTTCATCTGTTCCATATCCTTTCGAGCCAGACGTAAGTCTTATTGTAGAGCTATATTCTAGGTAATCTTCATATGGCGGACTTTGAGCTCGCCATAAAATTTCACTTGATAAAAACTTCTAAAACTTATCAATAGTTCTTATTCTGATCTTGTTTTAGAACCATGGGTGTTTACAGGATGTTGCATTACTTTTTTCAAATTAAATAGTAGATAATTCAGTCATTTCTTCCCCCGTCATTAGATCAGGTAATATTGAAGTAGTTTCAGACATGCATATATTACCATCAACGTCGAAGTCCTGTAAGCCCAAATCAGTTAATATGCCATGCAGTTCAGAGATTTCATCTATTTCAAGTTTTGTAATAGAGCTTGTAAGTATTTTTAGATCAATATCATCCAAATCTTTTTTAATTAGCTCAAACTGATGTTTGGTTAATGCTAAGATATTTTCTAATACCTCTTGTACATCATTATTAGATTGCATTAAAGCCTTGTATAATTTGCATCCAGTGATAACTTTCTCTTTGTCATAACCTACTTGAGAGAAAAGTTCATTTATATTATTTTTGTTGGTAAAAAATTTAATTAAATTCTCCGTTAGATTTATATCTTGTTTTGAACCAAGGACTATCAATGCTGCTTTAAATTTTGTTGAAGGATCATCATAAGATTCAATTTCTGGATCGGTTAGGGTAAGTAATGATTCGAATAATGTGCCTCCTATTGAATCAAGATTAAAGTTAACCCCAGCTTTTGTAAAAAGAGATAAAATTTCAAGTTTTTTTTCATCACTTTTTCCTATTAATGTCTGTGTATTCTCTATAAATATGTCATATAAAGGACGACATCCATGCTCATTTACAGTGTTTAGATCAACGTTTTTTGCAAGAAGATAATTTATCATTTCAATGTTTCCAGCTTCAACAGCACGGTGTAAGGGGGTAGAACCAGATTTGCTTTTAAAGTTTAAGTCTGCTCCATTTGCTAAAAATTGATCTATAGCTTTTTTATTTTGGCTTCTGATAGCTGTCATCAAGCTAGATCCTTTAGTACTGAAATCAGTTTCTTTGAAGTGCAGTAAGTTGTTAGAACCAATAAATCCTTCATCAATTAACTTTAATATCTTATTGGTGAGATCAGAAGATGTTAAATCAATACCTTCCTTTATCACCTCTTCTATAGCGCTGTTAATTTCCTTAGAAAATTTATTCCTAATATTGTCACGATTCTTATAACGACAGTAAAGCATAAAAGGATTCCATTCTCCATATTCAACCGCAGGTATAGGAAGGGTTTTTGCTACATTTAGCTGAAGTTCCATAGCGCTTGCATTTATTTGTGCATTTATTGCATTAATTAGGCTTAAAAGTTTAGTTAACATAACTATGTCTTAAAATATATTTAGTTACATAATAATACTTATTTGATAACTTGTAAATTCTCTTCTTTTGATTTTAAGTTGTCTTTGATTGTTCTTATAGAAACTAAAATACAGCAAAATATTAAAAGTTTCAGTTTATACCTCTAAATCTTTGCCTTCCTAGACTATATTAGGTTAAATAGAGATATTATATATTCATGCGTTTTGAGTGTTATGCAACTGAAAAGATTAATAACATGAATCCTGTAGAAGCCTTTGTTAAGGCATTGGTTGCCAAATGGTATATTATTGTAGTAGTTGCGGCCTTCTCTGTTTTATATTCAACTTATACAGCATTAAGAGATAAGGGAGTTATTGCCAAGGCTGAAGCTATGCTAATAGATGCGACTAGCCAAATTAAAGGTGCAGCACAAAATTGCATGCCATTAATTACCGATTTAAACCAATTTTGGAAATGTTTAGGTGAACCAAACCGCTACGCTCCTACCCAAGAAGATACAGATCTGGAAAATAGCCTCAAAAATAGGATGCAAGGAGTACTAGAAAATGATTCAAATAACGCAGGAACGCAATCAAATACAAATGGCATTCCGAGACTACCATCTAGCGGAATATCAAATACAAACACCCAAAACGCACCGGCTAGTACTGACACAAGCTCATCTTCTAGTACCACTCCTCCAATAATTCTGCCTTAATATATTTGCAGTTATCGCTCTAATTCCCTATAATGTTAGCTATATTAATTAAAAGATCAATATGAGCGACAAAAAAGTATTTGTTAAAACCTATGGATGTCAAATGAATGTTTATGACTCCGTCAGAATGCAAGACGTACTAAAACCCCTTGGATACAGTGATACGCAAGAAATAGATGAAGCAGACCTGATTATCCTAAACACATGCGCTATCAGGGAAAAGGCTACTGAAAAAGTCTATTCAGAATTAGGAAGAATTAAAAAAATTAAAAACCAAAAAGATTGTCTGATTGCAGTTGCAGGATGCGTTAGTCAAGCAGAAGGGGATCAGATTTTCAAGCGCGCACCATTTGTAGATATTGTAGTTGGGCCCCAATCATATCATAACTTGCCTCGTCTTATCAAAGAAGCATCCAAGGGTCAAGCAATTGAACTTGACTTCATAGAGGAAAAAAAGTTTGATGAGCTTCCTGTAGAATATGGATTCCAGGGACCTTCAAGTTTTGTTTCAGTACAAGAAGGATGTGATAAGTTTTGTACGTTTTGTGTTGTGCCTTATACCAGAGGTGCTGAGTTTTCAAGACCAGTTGAGCATATTTATCGTGAAGTTATGCAGATGGTTGAAAAGGGCTCAAAAGAAATTGTACTCCTTGGGCAAAACGTAAATGGTTATCATGGGAAAACTTTTGAAGGTAAAGAAGTAAATCTTGCTTTCTTAATCAGACATATTGCTGGTATTAGGGGAGTTGAGAGGATACGTTATACAACATCTCATCCAATAGATATGGATCAGGATCTAATAGATCTGCATGGAAGTGAGCCAAAACTTATGCCATTTCTTCACCTACCATTCCAATCAGGATCTGATAAGATTTTAAAGTTAATGAACCGTAAATATTCCTCATCTCAGTATCTGGAGATTATAGATAAATTACGCAAAGCGAATCCTGAAATGTCTTTTTCATCAGATATTATCGTTGGGTTTCCGGATGAAACAGATGAAGATTTTCAAGCTACGATGGATTTAGTTGATAAGGTCAATTATGCTCAAGCTTTTTCTTTCAAATATAGTCCAAGGCCTGGAACGCCAGCTGCAACCCGCAAGCAAATTCCTGATCATATCAAGACAGAAAGACTGATTGCGCTTCAAGCAAAACTTCAAGAGCAACAATTATCATTTAATAAGAACTTTATCAACAAAACAATGCCTATACTTTTTATGAAGGACGGCAAGTTTGATAATCAAGTTGTTGGCAAATCTCCACACATGCAGTCCGTATATGTCAAGAGCGAGACCCAAAATTTGCATAACAAGATTATGAAAGTTAAGATTCATGATGCATTTTTAAATAGTTTAGCAGGCAGTATAGCTGCTTAGATAATGATCAAAAGGATTTTTCAGGTTTTATTTTTTCTCTCTGTATGCGCTTTAGGCGCAGCATACTTGATATTTGATCATTTCTCGAAAAATCTGCCAAGCTACGCTGAGCTTGCTAACTATAATCCACCTTCAGTTACAAGGATATATTCATCAGATGGCAAACTTCTTCAGGAATATGCAAAAGAGCGTAGAGTATTTGTCCCAATTGAGAACATCCCTGTGTCTTTGGTGCAAGCTTTCATAGCTGCAGAAGATAAAAATTTTTACTCTCATCACGGTATAGATATAACCAGCCTAATCCGTGCGATTATTAATAATTGTATCCATTTTATACAAAATAAAAGAATGGAAGGGGCATCGACTATAAGCCAGCAAGTAGTCAAAATGTTCTTTTTATCCCCCGAAAGATCCTTGAAACGAAAGATTAAAGAGGCAATTCTATCTTATAAAATTTCTCAAGTTTACAGCAAAGATAAAATACTTGAATTATACTTAAATCAAACATTTTTTGGTAAAGGTGCTTATGGTGTTGCAAGCGCAGCTAAGCAATATTTTAATAAACCTTTGGAAGAGCTTGATTTAGGTGAATCAGCACTACTTGCAGGCTTGCCAAAATATCCTTCTCTCTTTAGGTCGGACCAAAACTATGCAAAAGCTAAAGCGCGCAGAGATTACGTACTAAGGCGTATGGAAGAAGATGGATATATTAGTCATGAGTCAGCTACGCGGGCTACTAGCTTACCTATTATATTAAGTAAGCCCCTTGATAAAGATAGGTTTCAAGCTGATGGGTATGCAGAAGTAGTGCGAAAGCAAGTTATCGACATGTTAGGATATGATACATTTTACAAAGAGGGATTAACGATTATCACTCCATTGCACTCAGAATACCAGAAACAAGCCGAAAAGTCTTTTATTTGGGGTATCAAAAGATATGATCAAACTAAAGGATTTAGGGGACCAATTATTCACCTTGAAAACATAGACAATTGGCAAAATGATCTAAAAAATGCAAAGATTCCTAAACTGCATGATGACAAGATTGCAGTCGTACTAAAGGTCTCAAAAGATCAGATAAAAGTAGGAACTTTAGATGACAAGACCTGGAATTTGCAAATACCTAAATGGACTGCAACACATGGTTTAAGAACTGGAGACGTAATTGCAGTTACAATAAATGATCATTCTTGCACCCTCTCTCAAATTCCAGAAGTAGAAGGGGCGGTTATTATGATGGATACAAATACGGGCAAAGTTCTTGCTATGGTGAGTGGATATGATTCCAACACAAGTAAGTTTGACCGCGCAACACAGGCTCAAAGACAACCCGGTTCTCTCATCAAACCTTTTATATATCTCTCAGCTTTAGAATATGGCATAGAGCCTAACACGATAATTGAAGATAAACCTATTGAAATATACCAAGGACCAGGCTTGCCAATATATAGCCCTCAAAATTATGGTAAAACTTTCTTGGGCCCCATTACTTTTAGAACTGCTTTAGAAAAATCTCGTAACACAGTCACTGTACAGCTAGCAAAAATGGTAGGACTAGGTAATATTGCCGAAATTATTAAACGCTACGGTATTAATGATGACCCTCAAAAATTTTATTCAATGGCTTTGGGTTCACTTGAGACTACTTTAAGTAAAATCACTAGTGCTTACGGCGGTATTGCAAATGGATGCCATAAGATCAAAACTCATTTTATAGAACTTATAAAAGACAAGCACGGTAATATCATATATAAGAGAGATAACAGGCACTATAAAACTTCCGTAGATCAAATGCCTCAACTAAGTTACGATCCTGAATATATTAACCTTTCGGATGATGCAAGTTGTTACCAGATTGCTTCATTACTAAAAGGAGCTATGGAAAGGGGGACTGGCGCATCAGCAAGATCGTTGAATAAAGTTATTGCGGGCAAAACTGGCACTACAAACGATAGCTTAGATGCATGGTTCGTTGGGTTTACACCTAAAATCGTTATAGGCACTTACGTAGGCTTTGATCATCCTAAAACTCTGGGGGCAAAAGCAACAGGCGCAGGTGTAGCCTTACCAATTTTTGTTGATATATTTAAAAACGCTTTTAAGGATGAGCCATCATTAGATTTTAAAGTCCCAGATAGCATTTCCTTGGAATATGTTAATCCTCATACTGGCCAAAAAGAACAAACTGACTCTTCAATTCTAGAAGCATTCAAAAAGAATTTATTTCTTGATGAGAATAATGATCCATTCCAAAAACTCGAACCTAATCAGAAAGAATTAGAGAATTTTGACATATATTAAGCTCTGGTATTAAATTATGCTTGTATAAACATTGATTTATTTTTATTCTTATGATAGGCTTCTTCGATGTTAATGAATTTTAATCTAAATAGCTCATATATAAAGTGATTAAAACTAATAAAGGGAAACAAGAACACAAATCAATACCTAATACTAAGGAAGATGTTGACTTAGAATGTCGGGAAGATTTGAACCAGTCAGATCTTGAGCTGCATAAGCCATCATCTTCAACATATGACTTAATGTTAGTGATTGTGAAAATAATGCAAGAAGATCCTAGGTTAATAGCCTACAATATCGTCAAAAGATTGCCCGAGCATGATATAGCTCATCTTAAAGAGTGGTTGGGAATAGATGATTCAGGCATCAAAGAAAAGCTCGAAGAATTATCTAAAAATGATGAAGGGCTGGTGAAAAATGCCGAAATGTGCGAATCGCCTTCTCGAATAAAATACGATCAATCTTTAGATTTTTCATCTCACAGCTTTACAAGCAGCTCATCAGGTGATTCTAGTCCATTTCCAAAAGATAGTTTAGACTCTCAAGCATTTTGGTCAGACGACGAATCTCTTGCATGTTGTAAAGAAGAACATTCGGCAGAAAATCATGTAGAAAATTCTGGTTTAAATAGCGATATAGGCAAGTTATATGGTGATGGCGTGAACTTTAATCTAGGAGACTATTTTATGATCTAAAAGATTTTGATATAAGCTTTTTCTTGAATTTGGTTGTCTAGCTTCTTCATTGCCACATTCATCTTGTTAGAGGCAATAGCATTCACTAAAGCAGCTCTATCTTCTTTTGACAAATCAGCTATATCTCTGTTACGCATTACAAGGATTTTGAATCCTTCTGAGGTTTTCAAAACGTTACTAATATCTTTTGGCTTCATGCTTCTAGCAACTGCTTGGAAGCTAGATGGAGCCTTTTCGATATCTCCTTTGAATTCATTTTTGAGGGCAAAAGATTCATAAATTTTTTCTTTTAATTCTCCTTTTGTATTAATTAATTTACCTCTTAAAGCTCGCATTTGTTTATATGATTTCTTATCGAGGCCTTTGCTTGTAAAAATCAAAAGATCTGTGTTAATTTTAGCACCTCCTCCGATGACCACCAAATCTTCTACTTCATCGTTAAATACCTGAATATTTGGCATCAAGGCTTGTTTAGTAATATTGTCAACTAGAATATCAAATTCAACCTTATTTTTGAAAAAATCATATACACCTTTTTCGCTAGTCATATCTTTCAAGTAGCCTTTAGAAAGCTTAAATTGTTTTTCAATGACCTCAATTGCTTCATCAACCTCTTTATCATTTGCTTTAAGACTCTCAAATTTTTTATTATCTCCAATCAGTCTCTGAGTAATTAAAGTATTAAGAGCATAAGAATTAAGTTTTTTGTCCATCTCACTTGAGCCGTCATGAGCATTAAACAATGTCGCTAAATGCTTCACCTTGTATATCTCATAAGATGTTATAGGCGATTTATTTACGACGGCAACCATTTCATTTGCACTAGCAACACTTGCAATTAAACTAAACAAAATCAAATACAGCATACTTCTTACATATTTAAGCTTTTAAGACCTATTTGGAAGGAGAAATCAGACCAGGTTTTTCTCTTTTTATGGTCCAAACCATCTTTACTAAAATTACTTCCTATTTTAGCAAATATTCTAACACAATCATAATTATATGTCACCTCCACTGATTTGGTTAAAATGAAAGGGTTCTTTGCAAGATCAACGTTTGCCCCTCCCCCTATAGACCAATTCTCATTAATGTTGTAACGCACATTTGTTCCCAATCCAAGTATCCTGGTTGTATTATAACGTATATTAAAAAGCGAAACATCCAAACTCCAATCATCAGTAAATCTAGTTATGCCTAATTGACCTAGGTTTAGTTTAAATTTATCTGACAAATTGAATTTATAATAAATTTCCGCAGATTTATTAGAGATACTTGCAGAGCCTACTATTTGACTGCGGCGAGCATCATATAAATCGTGTTTTTTACCCAAAAAGGCCGAGTATGTGTTTCTATCAAGGAATAGCAAATTCACCCCATAACTGAGGCGTTTTTTATGCTCATCATAGTCTTTGCCATAAAACATATTGTGACGAAACAAGTTTAGATCATCAGCTAAACCGTTTTTGTCCGAATCTATAGTTGGTATCTTTAATTCTTTATACCTCCCAAGACTTGAATTAAATGATGCAATAGGCTCAATTATAAACTTATTACTAAAAATTTGATATCTCCATGTTGTATGTATCTCAGGTAAGTTGCGAGCAAAAGTACCCGTATCTTGCTGATCTAAGCAACGATACTTATAACCATAAAAATCAAATTTATCATATAGACTCAAATCTATTTGATGGTCATATATCTGTATTACCTTAGTCAATGCCAGGGCATTAGAGCTGCGAAGGGCGTTATACCTAGAGCCAGCTTTATAGAATAAATGGTTGTTTTGAATGGATAAGTATAAGTCATCTCCTATATTCCAAACTTTTTTAGTCCGAATTAAGGGCGCTACAAATGTATCCTGAAGCCAAAATGATCTTTCATCCTCACTGCGCAAGTCTTGAAAATCTAAAGCTTCAAACCTTATATAATCAGGACCATTAATTTTTTGCATCCAAATATCAGAGACTAAGTATGGATCTTGGATATCATAATACTTTTTTAAATACCCTGAATTTCTAGTTCTTTTTAAATTAAAACCAGCATCATAATCTTTAATTTTAAACTGCCCGTTACTAAACAAATGATATTGGAGTACTGACTTATTTGTGGAAAATTCATCTGTTTTCATTAAACTTCCTTGCACCTTATAACTACCACTGGATGTCAGATGGTTAAACTCACTTTCCATAATTATGTTTGTTGGTTTAAGCTTAAAACGAGGAGTTATTGTCAGATCCACGTTGCTCTTACGACGTACATAAAAAGGTGTATTTAAGGTTTTACCATGTGAGATAGATGGGATTAAAAATCCATTTTGATGCAACGATTTAGGTCCCGTAAATTTCATATATGGCATAAAAAAAATGGGCTTACCAAAAACCTCAAAACGTACTTTCTTTGCCTCTACTACTTGAGTTTTGGAATTAAAATTAGCAGTTTTAGCCTTTATTTGCCATATCGGGTTTTGAAACATACCCCGCGTGCAGGCAGTATAGCAAGGAGCATCAAAATCAAAATCATGATAATTTCTTTCAATCCTATCAGCTGTAATTGTCATATTGTTTTTAGGCAAGCTTAAAAAGCCACTTCGAAATTCAAGCTGATTAAAATGATCTTCTGCGATTAAATCATAACCTGTCACAATATGCCCCCCACCCTCTTGCAACATTACAAGACCTTTAAATTTCCAACTATGAGTCTTAGTATCAAATTCAAATTCATCAGCAAGTAAAAGGTCATCATCACGGACAATTAAGATGTTCTTTTTGGCTACGAAACTGCCCTTCCTTTCATCGTAATGAAGCTGATCTGTAAATAAGTTGGTTCCATTAAAAAGCATTGAGTATCCTAAAGAAGGAATCAGAAGGCACAAATACTTAAAAATCTGGTTAACTAAATTCTTCACACAATTGCTTTTCAATTGATTGCTTAATCTTGGAAATAAACTTTACAATCCTAGCCTCAAAACCAAGATTCTTAATCGTCCATTTTTCCATCCAAGGATAAGCAAGCTCCCACATGTTAATATCTGGATTTAAAATTTTTCCTACACCTTCGATTAAAATCATACTCTTTTGTAATAAAATGAGCTGAGGCTGTATATCTAAACCAAATTCTTGTATCACCTGAAAAAGCTGAGCTAGAATTTTGCTAATTGACACATCTTTCAAAGCAAGACCTACAATTGGCTCACAAATACTGCGGCAATATCCTGCAAATAATGCAAGATCAGTATCCTTTGGAATATATCCAGCTTTTAAGTGCACTTTTGCAACCTGCATGTAGTCCCTACGCAGGAAGCCTTGTAAGATTTGCGCAACAGAGACTCGATCTTTTGGAGATAGCCTTCCCATAATGCCAAAATCTACCAAAGCAATTTGTCCTTCTAATGTTACAAATATATTACCTGGATGCATGTCTGCATGAAAAAAGCCGTCACGATATGTTTGCTCAAAAAACATAATCGCTACTCTTTCTGAAATTTCTATTGGGTCTAACCCTTGAGCTTTGATTGATTCCACATCATAAATCGAGATTCCCTCTACCCATTTTGTCACAAGTACCTTTTCTGTAGTCAAATCCCAATGCACAGGTGGTATATATATTCCGATATCACTAGATAAGTTGTCCTTTAGTTCTGATGAATTAGCTGCCTCCATTCGCAAATTTAGCTCCATTTTCATACTGCCCTCAAAGATCTCGAGTACCTCTAAGAATTTAAAATTATTAGTTTGAGGATAAAGGCGGGAAATAATACGAGCTAAAAAGTTTAATATTTTCAGATCTTGCTGACATTTAATTTTAATACCGGGACGCAATACTTTAACAGCTACTACTTCACCTGAATTAAGAACTGCCTTATGAACTTGTGCAACAGAAGCAGCGGCAACAGATTGCTCATCGAAATTTGCAAATACTTCATCTGGAATTTTACCGGTTTCTTTGTGAAAAATTTGTTTAAGTTCCTCAAATGGGAAAGGCTCTAGGCGATCCTGTAAGTCTTTTAGGTCTTGGCATGCTTTTTGTCCTATAATATCTGGACGAGTAGAGAGAGTTTGTCCAAATTTGATATAAATAGGCCCTAACTCTTTTAATGCATCTACCAATTTCCCAGAGGATCTGATGGGAGAGAAAATAATTACTAAAATACGATAGAAAAATCGGGTAAATATAGAACCCTTTATTTTGATAAATTCATCAAAAATCCTATATTTACTAATTACATGAATTAGCCTTAACAATCCCCCTAAAGTTTTCATGCCTTATATCCTTCATAGATAGAAGCAACGCCAAAATTTAAACTCCTTCCATAAGAAATTTTAAAACCAGCCGCTTGCATCATGCTTAAGAACTTCTTACGATCAGGGAATGCTCTAATACTATCAACTAAATACTGGTAGGCATCTCTATTACCAGCAATGAGACTTCCCATTTTAGGTATAAAATAATTGGAATAAAAATTATAAGCCTGTTTAATACCTGGCAAACAAGGCTTACCAAATTCCATACACAAAAATTTTCCACCTGGTTTTAATACTCGATGAGCTTCTTGTAAAGCTTCAGATATATCAGGAATGTTTCTTATACCAAAAGATATAGTATAGTAATCAAAAGTATTATCTTTAAAGGGAAGATCTGTACTATCTGCTTCCATAAAATCTAGACCACAGGTAATATTCTTTTCAAGTTTTTTGACTTTTGCCAAAGAAAGCATTGCGGGATTAATATCCACCCCAATAATATCAGGGGTTAATCCTAAATTCAGCGCCCTTTTGTATAATCCAAATGCAATATCACCGCTTCCTGTTGCTACATCTAATATTTTAGCTCCGGGATTTTTGACTAGGGAGCAAAATTGCTTTTTCCATAAGCGATGCAGACCAAAACTCATTGCATCATTCATAATATCGTACTTACTTGCAACAGAGGTAAATACATCACTGATAAAAGATGAAGTATACATTTATATATGCGAAATTCTAAATAATATAAAAAATAAGAAAACAGCTATAGGAACTATACTACATAAAACAGCAGAATTAGTATAGTGCGTTAGGATATTTGCTATTACGCTTAAAAATAAAAATCCAGTAAAACTTGCAACAATTACATAAGAACTATTAAGCCATATTTTGTGTTTTTCTAAGTCAAAAAAGAAAAACGGCATCAATGAAAATAAAATTACCACAAGAGGTCTTGTAATTTGTTTATAAAAATAAAGCTCTACAAAACTACTAGGCATACCTAATTTTTGTAACGAAACAACCAAATTAGGTAAATTCCAGAATGGTAAATGATAAGGACTATATTCGAAATATCTAATATCTTTTTTCTTAACATTAGTTTGCAAAATATAATTGTCTTGATGAGTTTGAACATTTCCATCCTTAATATCACAATCCTCCAGGTTCCACTGACCGGCTTGCTTAATTCTGCCTAGGCTACAGAAAGTAGTACGTTTAAGATCATTGGCTTGTACTTCTGCTATCGTAATACCAGAAAGTAAATTATTTCTTAAGCTTTCTATGTGAATAAATTTCTCTCCTTTTAACTTAAAAAATAAATTATCGCGACTAACATCATAGCCTCTTAAGTAGTCTATAGTTTGGTCATATTGTGCAAGATACCTGCTTGATATAGGTGATATAAAGAGTAATAAAAACAAACTAAAGCATAAGTTAATAAGGACTAGATATTTTATAATGCGACGGATGGAAATGCAGTTATTAAAAAAAATTATAAATTCATTCTGCTTAACTAAGTTATTAACAAGCCACAAAACGCTAAGCATACAAATCAAAGGACTTATCTCAGAAATGAGATAAGGAAGCTTAAGTCCAGACAGCTGAAGTAAGAAAAGAGGTTTGTGATCCCTGAATCTTCCCAGTAATTCAAAAGAGTTAGTTAAATAAATTACGAGTGCAGTGATAAATAATACACTAAACAGTCTTTTAAAATAAGACTTGAGTATATACTGAAAACAAATATTCATTATCCAAATAAAATTAATCCAAGTTAGAGAATAATAGATTTATGTCCCTCGAACAACTATAGCAATTATTTAATGATAAATTTTAGCTTTTGATTACGGCGCACATAAAGCTTGAAGTATCCTTAAAATAAAATTAAGGGTACTTTTATGTTTAGTTGCTTCCAATCGCAAGAAGAAAGACAAGCCAAGCTGCTTGCCAGATCCATCAAAAAGGCCTACGAGACCAAAAAATGTTGGAATAACCCTCTCAAAGCTCGTGAATTAGCTTATGAGCTTGCCAAAGATCCTAATATATCGACTAAGTACGTACCCGTAAGAGATGTAATTAAAATATTTCAAAACGGAGATCTTAATTTAGCAGTACATCTTTTTGATGGCAATAGAAAAGATCCCATAATTCATAGAGCCAAAAATCTAATCTCAGTTATGTTTAGTATATGCAATGGAGAGGATGAAAATTTTTATCATGTAGCAGATACTATGAATTGGCTGAAAATTCTGATGCTCCTCACGGTAGTTAAGCTCATACACATCAATTCAGGAATAATAGCAGCAAAGAACTATTTATACCAAGAAATAGGAGTTAGTGATAACATCAATGATAAAGATTTGGTAGAAATACCTAAAATTATGAAATTTATAGCAATATCTGAGCTTGAGTCTACAGTTGATGTAAAAGCAATTTTACCTTATTTCTTAAAGATTTTTAAACCCATATCTACTAACCCATGTGATCACATTTCATTTAATGTAGACGAACTTGCTCAAAGGTTTCCCATTGATATAATAAAAGATTCCTCGGATAATTTATCTGTATACAAGACTTTAGGCATAAACGAGCGAGTAGATCCAGCGCTCATGGAAATTGCATTTAAAAACAGGGTGGAATTAACAGCTCAAACACACGAAATTGATAACAACATTTCTCACAGTCAAATACGAAATCCAGATGATTTATTTGAGGGAGATCTGAAATATTATTTAGCATTTAAAAAAGTTTGGAAACTTAGGGCAGAAGGTTTCAGATTAGACAGCATTGTAGAACAAGTGTGTAAAGAAGAGGGGATATTAACTGAAAAATCAATTAAGCTAGCTTATCTAATGCATCGTCAATCATCTGTAATTCCAGAGATAGAGGGTGGTAATGAACAGATTGATGAATTTGATGACACAATGGGTTATAGAAGTTATTTAGGAGATAATCACATAGTGGAGATTTGTAATTGATCCTCAAACAATTTTTTATTAAGATTATAACTAAGTCTTTATAACTAAACAATTTTTACAATGAACTTAGACTTAGTTCTTTTTTCAGCTTTCCTCATTTTGAGCCTTTTTCTTGGAATAATCAGCAGTAAAAAAGTCACCAACATTTCAGAATACGCGATTGGCAATAGGGATTTTTCTACAGCAACAATGGTGGCTACATTAATTGCAACTTGGGTTGGAAGTTCATTTGTTTCGTATGGAATAATTGAAACTTATCGTAGAGGGATCTATTTTCTAATACCAGCAGCTATAGACGCATCCTTATTATTTTTTATTGGATGGATTTTTGCTCCACGTATGGGAGAATTTCTAGGTAAAATATCTATAGCTGAAAGTATGGGGGAGTTATTCGGTCAAAGAAGTAGGATGGCCACAGTGGCATTTAGCTTAATTAGATCAATAGGTTCATTAGCTGTGCAGTTTAAGGTTGCAGCCAAAATTATGGAACTTATTTTTGGCACCTCTGGTGAATATGCAACCATCATGAGTGCGGTTATAGTAATTACCTATTCTACCTTGGGGGGAATTAGAGCGGTAACTTTCACTGATATTATCCAATTTTTTACATTTGGTTGCGTGATGCCCATAATTACTATAGTTGTTTGGCAAGCATTAGGTGAAGGCAATGGTACAATGGTATGGAATACTATTACTACTAGTCCACTTTTTGACTATAAACTTGCTTTTAATCTTAATAATCCTGGATTTTATGAAATGCTTGCTATGTGTATGGTATTTATAATTCCAGAATTTCAGCCCACAATATTTCAAAGAATATCCATGGGAAGTAGTGTAGGACAAGTAGTAAAATCATTTAAAATAGCTGGACTACTTTGTTTATTAGTACAATGTGTAGCAATTGGACTAACGATATTAGTGTATAGTGATAATCCCAATGTAAATCCTGATGATCTGGTACGGTATATAATTAATCATTACACTCATTATGATGGTTTTAAGGGTATGGTTGCTGTAGGTATTATGGCTATGCTTATGTCTAGCTCTGATTCTTTAATAAATTCAATATCTATAATCTTTGCACACGATCTTTGTAAACCTTTAAAAATTATTAATTCTAAAAACGAGCTTTTAATTGCTAGACTTGCATCTATAGTATCGGGTCTAATAGCAATATTCATTGCTTTAAAAGTCAGTAGCATCCTAAATTTAATGATATCTATTTATGGACTATATTTACCAGTGGTCAGTATTCCTTTCATTTTTGCAATTTTCGGTTTTAGAAGCTCCGAAAAATCTGTATTATTTGCAATGACAGGATCATTGATAACTATATTTCTTTGGAAAGTACTTTTTTCAGACTCAACAATAGATAGCTTTATACCAGGAATAATAGCAAGCATAATTTTCCTCTTTGGCACCCACTACCTCACAGGCCAACCAGGAGGATGGGTTGGTATAAAAGACAAAGAAGCCCTCATTGCTATCAAGCAGCAAAGAAGTTTCAAGCTTGGTCAATTCTTTCATTCCATAATAAACTTCGACTTCGTCAAGCCTCTAGAAAAAAATAGTCCTAATAGCGAGGTTATGTACGTCTATACAGGCTTTTTCTGCTTCCTATCCTTTTACTTAAACCTAATTACCGTTAATTACGATCATACATTTGGTAAGTTCTTCGAAGTTGCAGTGCCGATAGTTCTTTGTATGGCAACGTCTTTGTTTCTGTATCCTGTCTGGCCGTGATTCCTTAAAAAGCCAAGAAACGATAGTGAGGGTAATTTGGAATATTGCTGTATTTTATAGCTTGGTCTTTGTCGGATTTATGTTTGCCATAGCCAGTAATTTTGCCTCTCCTCAAGTAATGATCTTGATGGTTAATTTGATAGTAATAGCTCTTTTGGTCAGATGGCAATGGGCTTTAACTATGATACTAGGGGGCATTCTTGTTGCATGGCGTTTTAGTAATTACCATTTTTATGAACTAATTGCTGCTAATCAAGGGTCTATAAAACTACAAATTACCTACATATTGCTATTGATGAGTAGCCTGCTTCTCATATTCCTGAAGCCCAAACAAGAAGGTCGGACATTAGCGATGGCAAGGATTAAACATCTCAAAAGTAAGATTTTGTCTTATGAAGCATGTATGATACAAGCCATGTCATCAAATTCTAAGGTTCAGAATTTGGATCAATATTATGAAAAAGATGGGGATAATATGTCTATAGCCCATATGTTTTTTGATTTTTATGAGAATTTAAGTCATGAAGAACAAAAAGAGACTGCGAGGCTGATTTTGAGGAGTGTTATGAGGCTTGAAAATTTTGAGGCTAATCTTGCAAACATTGATGCACTTGCTCGGGATGATGTCAGCTTAAGGAAGGAAGAGATAGATTTTACTTACCTCATTCAGGATCGTTTGAGAATTTGTCGTAAGCTTTATGAGGAGGAGGGAAATGAGAAGAATTTTATTCTAAATATCTCAGAAAACGTTAAAATACTAGGCGATAGGTTTTATTTTGAGCAAATGGTTGATAATTTGATTATCAATGCCATTATGTACTGCACTTCGAAAACTATAACAATTCATTTAGAAAAGTTTGGACCTAATTCTTTAAGGCTTTATATTAGGATTTAGGTCCAGCGTTTTGCGATATATCAGAGCAGAAAATAATTATGATAAACCAGGGGCAACGTTCTTTTTTGCAATTCCGATAGAAGGAAGCCAGGAAGAAGAAGTATCTTAAAGGAATGGTACCCGCGGCCGGACTTGAACCGGCAAGGACACAAGGTCCCACGGATTTTAAGTCCGTTATGTCTACCATTCCATCACGCGGGCATCACGCACAATAATACTTAGTTTTTACCAGAATATCAAGATTAAATATTAAATACCTTAAGCACTATGTCATTTTGACTTTAATCAAAGCCAATTGATCTTATGGGCTTGGCTATGACCTTAACAAGGGAAGTAAACTATATATTTGACATTCAGATAAAGGCAGCTGCAAATGCCAGCTAACATGCTGTTGATATATAATCTATTAACTTGAAATTAAGTTCTTTATAACTTGATCAAAACATGTTATAAAAAGTTGCTTAATATGTTATGACATAGGTAGATTAAAATATTGTTTCAAATAAATATTATGGCTGGGCACAAAAGAAAAAGATCGCAAAATTCTGATAAATTTACGGTAGAAGCAAAAGTTAAAAAGATAAAGTTAGATTTGGATGGCTTATATAAAAAATTAAACCATCTTGATTCAGATTTACGCAAAAAAGAATGCCAATTAAAAGTAGCGGAGCAAAATTGGGATACAGGAGATGATATTTTAACTGCCCGAGGGCTTTTATCTATAACAAATGAACAGATAAAACTTTATCAATCTCGAATTGAGCAGACTGAGTTAAAACTCCATGAGACAGAAGAGGCACTTCCGAGAGATTTTTATATACAAAGTCCTGTTCAGTTCACGTGGCAAGAAGTCCTAGACACACTGAGAGCATTATCGCCACAAATAGTAAATGACAGGCAAATTGTATCAAACAGTTCACTCATTTGGCAAATAGACCAAACACTACAAGATCGCGTTTTGCAAATTATAACTCAATTAGATTCGTTTGTTGAAAATTGTAACAATATATACGAAATGGAATCATTACTCAATAAGTTACGTAAAGAAGAATCTAAAGAAAAGGAGGATGCTCAATCCTTACAACATTTTCTAGACAAAGCAAAACAATCTTTCACGTCAGCTCAAAAAGAATGTGTGGGGTTACAAAAACTTATAACGCAGACCGAACAAAAATACTGCAAACTTGAAAAACAATTGAATAAGCTCATAGAGGCTAATCCATGTATTAAGCCTGAAGAGCAACCAGAGCAAGCATGCTATTTTAGCTTAGATGATGATTATTTGACAGAAATTTTGGATCCGTCAATAATAGGAGATATAAACTTTTTCGACGTTGCGCAATAAAGTCAGTTTATCAGCAGTAATTAAATGTTTTAAAAATAGGGCTTTGATTATCCAATATAAATAACTATTATTAAGATAATTTACCCGCTCTACATTACTGTTTAATATAGAGTTTACTATTTTATTCCTCATCGGTAGAGCCTTGAAGAGTATGATATTTTGCATCATGAGACTCCAAATGTGGTCGTTAACTCATTTATATCATTAATTCCTATACTTAATTAAGCCCCACTCACTCCATACATATGTTCCCAAGGTTCTAGGTTTCCAGAGGTTGTCGCTAATAAATCATCATGATAATAGTTTGGTATTTCAAACTCTTGACTAATTGAATCATACTCCCCGATTAATAACTCTTGAGCTGCATCGTACATACTGCCAGTTTTTATACCATCTTTGAGGATATCATAAACTTCCGTACCTTTATCATAAGCTTTAGTTGCTGTTGTTTTTGATAAATCCTTAATGCCAAGATATGCTTCTGATGCCAAAGGAGAAAGATCTGAATAAGCACCTAAAATGTTTTGGGTTGATTTATAAATTTTATAGAATGAATCAGCTCCATCAGATATATGGTTAGCCAAATTAAGTGCTGTAAAACCATCTATGTGTTCTGTTAGTTTAATCTCTTTGAATTTTTCATTAGGATCTTTTTTCTTAAAGAAAGTTTTTTTTCCTATGCTAAAAACTTCAACACCAGCTTGCAGCCAATTCCGATTGTATACACCATGACCTAAGTTAATTAGACTAGAGCCAATTTGACCTAGCTCTATCGGATTCATCTTCTGAAAATTATCAGCTGCCGTATTGATTCTATCGGATGCTACATCTTTGAGATACTCGAAAGGATTTTGCATTATATTAGAAGAGCCGGAGGTATATGTACTTTGATTATTGCTTTGGGTCCAATATGTATACCAAGCGCTGGGAGAAACCCATGATGCTATTTCATATTTTGCTTTTGGAGGCTCTGGGATAGAAGGAAATATATTTTTATCTAGAGCGTCTTTGTGTTTTGTAAGTTGCTTGTATTCGTAAATTATATTCAGTCCGTTTAAAGTTAATATAGGTAATTTTTTACCCGCTTGGTATAGTAATTTTCCTGTGGGCGCTAACTTATCGTGGACCCATCCTACAGAATTAGTCCAACCAGCATTTGATTCTTCTGAATCTGCAGGAGTAATCACTTGAGTTAGAGAATCATCAGAGATTTGTGATGAGGATAGGTGGTTTAGATTACTAGAATCGAAAGAGTTTTTGAAAGATATATTACTTAATGAATCGTTTTGAACCAAATCGTTATCTCTGGGATCAATTGCTGAGGAACTTCTTAATCCAGATTCTACTCTAATAATACTGCTCATAAAAAAGAAATATTAAAGTTATATAATTCGTATAATGACAATTTTTATAATCAATGTCAAATGTTTTTAATTAAAATCTTAGATTGTTACACAAAAGTTAAGGTTTATAATATTAAGAATGATAACTATAAACTATTATTTATAGTGCATTTATAGGTCACAGTACTTAATAGAATTGCTTATAACTGCTCTGCTAATTTTCCTGTAATATCTTGTAATTCTGAGTCATTAAAAGATTCTATATCACTATGCGCAGTAGAGGTTTCGGGGATATCATTTCCAAGAGCATTGTTCATAATACCTACACATATTTGAGATAGGGCATTTTTGCCAGACGCTGCTACAATACCAAAAATCTTGTGAGGTAAGAACTCAGCAATATTACTTATTACGTCATTTGGTATTTTTAAACTACTGTCAGTTTGAGAGGGGGCGTCATTTTGAGTAGACCATTTAATTAAATATTTTCCCTTTTTTTCTGCTAAAACTGCTTTTACATATTGTATTAAACTTAAAGTATCCAAATCACTTAACTCACTTAATAAGCTATTTATATTCGTGTCTAATTTTTCTAATTTTAAAAGACTATTATGCATTCTTTCTACTTCTAAAAGCAAAATGAACATACTTTTTAGGTTTTGTGCATTTTGCATTTCTTCTCTGACGAAATTTCCGACAGTATCGATTGGCAATCTAGGTACTTCGTCAAAACCTTCGTATTGCAAGGCTTGTGCTAATGTGGGTTCTTCGATAGGGAGATATAAATAATCAAGATCTAATACTTTATTTAACTCCGCTGGATTATCTTTTGCTTTTTGAATCATGATAAATAAATTATGTAACTTCAAGCTTTCGGAGACTTCATATGCCAAAGTAAATTCTAGATTTGCTTCGGATTTGATCACTTTTTCACATTCAAATAAAACATTTGCTAAAGAGGTAAGCATGATTATAGGGTTTTGAGTACAACCCATCAATGTAGATTTGCATTGATGGTCAATTATATAATTAAGTGAGGTATTAGATTGCATTATTGATGCACCATATGCTATTAACCAATTGGTTGCGTCATTTAAATTCTTGAGCATTGAAGAGCGCGCCTCTGGCATATGTCGGATTTCATAGTCATAAAACCCAGCAATTAAACGTAACAACTCATGATAATCCTCATTATCAGGATTAAATGCTCCATTTTGTAACAAAACCCTTATAGCATTAAATTGTCCTTCTTGTAAAGATATACCTAATGACGAAAGACCTGATTTATCTATATCTTGAGGATTAGCGCCAAGATTAATTAATGTCTCCACGGTTTGAGATACGTCTATTAACGGCTCTTCTATTTTGACATCCCGAAAAGGCCTAGATCCTCGCATTACAGAATACATTAAAGGTGTAAATCCTTCAGAATCTTTAGAATTGATATCAACTCCCTGTTTTAATAGAGATCTGACAGCGTCCATATCATCATCCTTAATAGCTGAATATATTTCGCTGACGTTTGGCATAAATTGAAATTTAATTAATGATTAAGTGAATTGTAGCATATCTGCTATCTACTGGTACTAAAATTTTACACACCTTCTACATCCATTATAATTTGAGATTAATATAAGAAGTACGTACTGTTATCGATTAACAACAGTCATCTGCTTTTAAATACTTACCAGATATCTTACTAATACAATATCTAAGATATAGAATTGTGATATTTACAAAGCATTATCAAACGTTTTTATTAAAACTATTATATTGTACAAGAATATATTTTCTAAAAGGTTTATAAATACTATAAAAGCCTGAAATTTATATGCTATGACACCAGAAGAAAAATTTAATGAATTATTTGATCATTTAACAAGCGGGAGAATAGATGAAGCGATACGGATGGTTCGAGAGGAAACAGACATAAATATTAATGAAAAAGGACGGCGTAATCTAACACCTCTAGACCTTGCTGTAACTCTCTCTCTTCGTCCAGGTAATCAAGGAAGAGTCTTGGAACTAATTCGAGCTCTAGTTGAAAAGGGAGCAGATATTGAAGCAAGATATCCAGGTGGTAATACAGCTTTGCTTTTAGCTGCAATATACGGTAACAGAGACTTGATGAATAACTTAATTGCTATAGGAGCAGATATTCAAGCAAGAAATACAGCTGGTTCGACGGCATTACACATTGCAGTTGAGCGTAATAACCCATATATAGTAAGCGCTTTAGTTGAAGGAGGAGCTGCTATTGGAGCTTTAGATGAGAGGGGTAGAACCCCTTTACATCTTTCAAACGTTGCAACTGACCCTAATATAGTAAATCTTTTACTTGAAAGAGGTGCTGATGTTAATACATTAGACATAAATAATAGAAGTGCTATAAGAAACCAAGATATACCAGACCATTTGCGTTTTGCCCTAATGCATGCAAGATATGGTGCAGTCTTAGGCCTTTTAAATTCTCCTGTAACGCTGCGCGGAATGATTCTTGAAAGCTTAATAGATACGGAAGTATTGAGGCAAATTTATAGTACCCGCCGTTTACCTGTAGAGATGATGTGGAGAGGGTTGCGCAACTTAAGACATTCTGTTGAGCAAGACACAACTCTATCACAAAATGTAAAGAAGCGGGTTATAAAAGGATTAGATATAGCCTTAGAGGATTTAAAACCAGTAGCTTTACTGAGTATAAAAAGCCAGCGAAGTAGATCCGTATCACTTAATAGATATAGAAGAATTCATGATACCTTACTGGAAATGCAATTAGTCTATCCTGAAAATCAAGACATTAAAAATCACCTCAAAAGTTTACAAGAAGATAATCTTCCATATATAAGGAGCATAATTGGATCAATGGATGGAGGCATCGATCCCGAGAATCTTTCCACAGTATCAATCAGAGATCATATATACAAAGACTTTACCACCAAACGCGACGATAATTTGTTATTGGAATTGACTTCTTATTTAGCTCCCGATGAACTTAACAGGATACGTCAAGGACTGTTCGCAGCAGTTCGAGAGGAAGAAGGAGGAGCTGCCCCTACTAGAATAGCATCTCAAAATCCAACACATACCACTCCTTCTAAAAATCAGAAGCCATCTAATAAAAATCTAACAAGAACTGCGAATAGTAATCAAGGGTTACATAGAGAAGGTGCCGCTCATGGTGGAGGAGCGCAGGAATCTAGGTTGAATTCCCCAACAAATCATGCACGTGAAAGCTCAAGAGAGCCAACCTCACCAAATCGTTGGCAAAATAGATTTGAAGGTGGAGGCGCTGCACCTACCAGAAGTCGCTCTCCTAGTCCAACTCAAACTGGAGGCCTTTCTCGTCAAGATAGGTTACAACAACAAAAAGAACAAGGACGAAAAGATAGATCAAAATCACCTAAAAGATAGAAGGTGGGATGATTTTTAGGTATTTTATGAATAAAATATTGTATCCCATAACCCAAGAGGTTTTTAACTAGCATATAGAACTAGCAATAACAGAAAAAAGATTGGCAGCCCCCCCTAGAATAAGCTGTAATAGTTAATTGTGCCCTGTGCAATTAATTACGTATTGATATCCAGTTCCTCGCCTAAACTTTTTACTTCTCCTTCGTCTGTATGTGCGTAAGCTTTATCGTTAGAGGTATGAGATTCATCTAATGTAATTCCCCCTGGTTTTAGGGATGTTTCATCTGATTTCATAAACTGGACAACCGATTTAGTAGCAGCATTGTCTTGTTTGCTTTTTTGAAAGATTTTTTTACTTTTTGAGATTATGGGCGATCTATCTTGTGACGTATTATATAGGGACCCATAGTCACGATAGTCTTTAGGTTGCTGGGGCTTATATTTTATAAGTTCTGCAATAACTTCGGGTGAAGAATTTAAAATGGCTTGGTCTAATGGTGTCAATTTTTTCCTACTATATGCTGAGTAATCTGCGCCACTTTCAATCAATAGTTTTACGGTTTCTCCCGTTTTTGCATAATGTAAAGGAGTGTTGCCGGCAAAATCTTTGGCTTTCTCTTTAGCTCCTCTTGCTAGTAGGAATTGTATAGTACTATTTTGTCCTCCCACAGTAGCCATATGAAGCCATGTATGACCAAAATCATTTAAAGAGTGTATATTGGCACCTTTATCTAATAAGAAATCTAAAACCTTTTGAAGTCCATATAATGAAGCAATGTGTCCAAAAGTATATCCGTCCTTACCCTTAACATTAACATCATCTAATGTATTTACTAGTGATATAATGAAATTTTCAGGCATACAAAAAGCTATAGATTTATATAGGTCCATTAGTTCAGCTTTGGCGCCTTTCTTAATTAATTCTGTTACCATTCCCATCTTGTTGTAAGATACTGCTAGGGATAAAGGAGTTTGTCCCTGAAAATTTAAGGCATGAATATCAGCTCCTTCGTCTAAAAGTAAATTTATTAAATTTTTATACCCATAGATCATAGCTACGTGGAGCCATGTGTCGCCATGTTTATTTTTAGCATTTATATCCGCTTTATTAGCTAATATTAAACTTAATATATCTCCTCTTCCTTTTGAGGTAGCAAGGTGTCCAGCGGTATTGCCCGCAGTATCTTGAGCTTCAATATTGGTGGTATGATCGATTAACAGTTTAATAAAATATTTTGATTTATCAAGGTGTATTGCCAAGTGCAAAAGATTAAATCCATGAGGGTACAATGCTTCTACCTTAGCTCCATTTTTGAGAAGTTTTTGCGCTGAATGATATTTGTCATAAAATATGGCTAAATATAATGGTGTTTGACCATGGATGTTCAAAGCATTAATATCAGCCCCTACTTTTAAAATTGTATCTATAGCATCTAGATAACTAATCTTTGCCGCATAATGTAGGTCAATCCCGCGTTTAAATAAATCAAATGCCGACTCTTTTAGTGTTGCACCTCTTCTTATTGCTTGGTCGACTGGTCTTTCCATATGCATCTTCGAGGGTGCGGATGTCACATTAGCTTGATGTAAATTAGAGGTTATTTCGTGTTTGATTCCTTTTGAAAATGCCTCTTTTGACTCTAGTATTTCTTGTTTATTAGCTTTTTCTGCTAGGGTATCTATGCTATTTTGGAGTATTGCAACTATTTCCTGATGCCCAGATTCGATAGCAATCTTTAAGGCCGTTTTAGATTCTTTATTAAGAGCTGCGGTATCAATACCATTTTCTAGCAGCGATTCAACTACTTTTATGTATCCATTTTGCGCAGCTAAATGTAAAGCGTTATTTCCATTGTTATTTGGTAAGTTAATTTCGGCGCCATTTTCTAGGAATAATATTACTAACTCTTGGTGACCCTTGTGAGATGCTAAATGTAGTGGGCTATTACCACTTTTGTTGGTAACTTTAACTTCGGCGCCGTTTGCTAAGAGTAATTTTGCAATTTCCAGATTGCCACTTTTAGCAGCAAAATGTAAAGGATTATTTCCTTTTTTGTTTTGCTTATTTTCTGCGCTATATTTCAAAAGAGTATCTAAGGCATTGAGATGACCATTTTGGACAGCTAGGTGTAATGGAGTAGAGCCATCTTTGTTTTGAGCATTTATTTGAGATCTCGTCTCTGATTCATCTAACAGTTGTTTTAATTTTTCTGTATTACCTTGCATCGCTGCTACATGCAAAGGTGAGTTACCTTGAGCATCCAATGTATTGTCTATATTTTGTTGTGAAGTCTTTATGTCTATAGCATTCTCCGATATTGTTTTTAATTCAATAACTTCTTTATTGACTAAACTTTGAGTACTTTTTTGCGTCTTATTCTTTTTAATTTTATGAGGTGAGGTTTCGTATATTAGTTCTTGCGAAGAGGTTTGAGGAATAGTTAATAAATCAACTATTTCTTGTTTACCTTCTGCTTTGGCTAAATCTAAAGGTGTTTGACCGGCTTTATTTCGTAATTGAGTATTGGCTTCTTTACTCAAAAGTTCTTGAACGACTGTGACATGTCCATTTTGTACAGCTAAATGTAAAGGTGTATTTTTATCTTTATTAAATTCATTAATCGCAGCCCCTCTTTCTATCAACAATTTAACTGCATGTAAATAGCCTTTTTGTGCGGCTAAATGCAAGGGTGTGTTTTGTATAGAGTTATCGCTCTTCTTATTTAATGGTAGTTGTATAAATTCTGTTGATGATTTTTCTATTAAGCTTTCAGGATGATCATTATAGCTACTTATGTTTAGATCGTTGCACTCTTTTAAATACCACTTAACTAATTCTAATTGGCCATTTTTCACCGCTAAATCAAAAGGTGTAAGCCCTTCATTATCAACCTGATTAATATCTAGACCTTTCTTACGGAAAAGCTGGATCATTTTTACTTTGCCCTCGATGGCAGCTAGGTGTAATGGTAGTAAACCATCTTCTGATAAGATATCTAACCTTAGCCCTTGGTCAGATAAATAATTGAGCATTTCGGTTGAATTGCTAATAACTGCTAAGTGAATAAGCCTATAGCCTGCATTATTTTGAGCATTGGGGTTGGCGCCTTGTTTTAAAAGCATCTTCACTAACTTTAAATGAGCATTTCTGACTGCTAAACTTAAAGGCGTATCACCTTGACTATCTTTGATGTCGAGATTACCGGCAAACTGTTTTTGTTGAGTTAAGAATTGCACTATATTTGTACGTCCAAAAATAGCTGCAAGATGCAATGGAGTAAAGCCTTTCACATTTGAAGCCGTTATGTCTAGACCTCGTTTGACCAAATATTGTATTGTTTTTAAGTCTTCGCTAACTGCAGCTGAATGTAGGATGGAGTTAAGGTTACTATCTTTAACATTAATAATACCTGGATCTTGTGTAACAAGATAAGTTAAGACGTGTAATTTTCCGTTTTCTGCAGCTAAGTGTGCTGAAGTATATCCATTTAAGTTTGTTAAGTCGATTTCATAACCATATTCTTTAAGTAGTTCTATCACGTTCAAATGCCCTGACTTAATTGCTAAATGCATAGCTTTAAGGTGAATAATATTTTTATGTGCAATGAGGTAATATACTATCCCCACTTGTCCACTTTCTATTGCTCTAGCCAATAATTCTCCCCCAAAGTTGGCTATAAAACCGGGATCATTTTTTAAAATTTCTTCTAATATGCTTTTTACTACTTCAAGGTGTCCGCTTTTTATGGACTTAGCTAATATATCCTTGCTGGAGTTGGCTATAAAATAGAGATCATTCTTTAAGCTTTCTTTTAATATAGTTCTCACTACTTGAGGATGTCCATTTTCTATGGCATTATCTATTGGGGTTTTACCATCTTGATTTTTCAAATTAATATCAGCCCCCATTGAACAAAGGTGATCCACAACATCATTGTGACCAAAGCATGCAGCTAGATGTAGGGGCGAATTTTGCTGAGAAGTTATATCATCAATTTGAGCTTTCTCCTTCACGAGATGCTTTACGATTGCTAAATGTCCTTGAGCTGCTCCATGATGTAATAGAGTCCAACCATTTGAGTCTTTAATTTTCACTGCTGAATCACACGTTTGAGGATATGATCCTAATATTAATTTTAATGCCTTAAGTTTATTAAACATTACAGCGCTGTGAGCAGCTGTTTGTACCAAAGTGTTTTGAATGCTAGGAGCTTCTTTACAATATTTTAAAATAGATTTTATTGTACTTAAATTATCTTCTTTAATAGCCAGATCAAGAGGAGTCAGACCATCTTTATCCTTTAATTTTATAGCATCCTGACTTTTCCTTAAGATAACTTTTATTACTTCTAAATGATCATATAAAGCAGCAAGGTGCAAAGCTGTAGATTTGGTTGTGGCAGTTTGTGTGTAGAGAAGGCTCTGATGTTTAGATAAAATTAATTCTACTATGTCATCGTATCCTAGCTGTGCAGCAATGTGTAAACAATTTACTCTCTCGGCATTACTAGTACCTTTTTTAACAAGTTCAAAGCTTGCAACTTCTAAGATTAATTTTACTATTTCGTAATTATAAGACTCTGTGGCTATATGTAATGGATTTTTACCTGCTTTATTGTATATTTCAAGGATGTCGATGCCTTGCTCAATTATTGTTTTGGCTACTTGTGTATTATTATTTTGTATAGCTATATGTAATGGAGTGTTGCCTTGATTGTCTTGTTGAAATTTAGCTTCGGGATATTTTTTAAATATTTCGGTCGCAAGTTTACGACAAGCAGTATTTTGTCCTGTCACAACCGTGTGCGCGAGTGTTTTTCCCCCTTCATTCCTAACTTGAATGATTTGGGGATGAGTTTCTAAGATGACCCTTATCGCTTCTGTTTTCTCTGTATCAGTTAGGTTAGCTTTTGGAATTTCTGACAACTCCCACTCTGTAACATCTGACTCTTCAAGGATTTCACCGACATCTTGAGATTCTTCTCGTAATATCGGACTTAAAGGTGTTGATTCGTCTTTATTTTTAGAAAATATCGCTTTGGGGTTTGCTTCTAGAATTCCCTTTACTGATACAGCCTTAGCTTTATTTATGGCTGGGTGTAAGGGTGCGTTTCCTTCTTGATCTTTTCTATCGAGTAATTCTGGGCAGATTTCTATAATTTTTGTTATCATCTGACCGTCATCGTTTTCTATTGCTACATCTAAAGGATTTACCCTAAATATAGACCCACATTCTCTTAATATTATCGCAACTATATCAATATCCTTTTTATCTACAGCTACCTTGAAGGGTGTATGATTTTTTTTGTTTAAAAGGTTAATAGCCATTCTGTCTGCTTGTAAAATAGCAAGAGTTATTTCGGCATAACCATTTTCTGCAGCATAATGTAAGGGATAATTACCTTCCTTATCTGCTTTTAAAATTAATTGAGGAGTTTTTTCTACAATATATTCCACTAACTCAAGGTATCCCTTTTGTACAGCTATGTGTAAAATTGTTTTTCCTTCATCGTCAAGAGCAGCATCAAGGGGCAAGCAATCTTGTTCTACGCAAGATTTTATTTTGTCTAGGTTATTTTCTAAAGCTGCGTTGAGTAATAATGCGCAATTGTCTGTCATATTTTAAAGTATTATTTCGTAACTATAATAACTCATTACTTAGTAATACAAAGTTTTTTAAAAAATATTTCCTAATATATTACCTGTTAAGGTGATTTTTAGTACATCAATCAAAATGTATGAAAAGCTTAGAAGTTAAGGGCGTGATATCTAATTATATATCTATTTACAGGATTATTTTGCAAAAACTGATTGTTGTTAAGTTTATTTAGAATTATAAGATATAAGGTATAATCAACAAATGGTATAAAAAATGAATTCTAATCAAACCTCAATTGATAAACCGCTTTTAAAATTAATCAATGAGTTTAGTAAAGATTTTCGAGGATTAAATCAGGAAAAGAAATTGATACTATCTGAGTTCTTAAGTCAGGAGTCAGAAGGAATTGTGTCTAAAGAATTAATGCTCAAATGCTTGCAGGCCCCATCTCAAGTAACTCCAGAGGAGCTGGCTAAGATTGTAGAATATCAAAAGAAACTCCTAAAAGATATTACTTCTGGGAATTTATCTTCCGAAGAACCGGGAAAGTCAGAATGCAGTGATTTTAGTAATGTTGCAATGGTTACCGATGAAGATCCAAGAGAGGTGGTAAGAATATTAGGAGATGAAGAGACTTATCTTTTGATGAGACATCTTGATCTAATGACGACTTTGCAAGAAAATTGCAGTGGAGAAGAAGATAATCACGAAACTCCAGCTACAAATAATAGTATAGGTACTATAGGTAACCAAGATAATGAAGTAAGTCATGAATCCTAAAACTTTAAGAGTGTTTAGACATCTCTAATACTTTGCTCACTAGTTTGCTAATACCGAGATGTATCTTGGTTAAAGAAGCATTCAGCATGAAAGCTGGTGTTGTAACAATTTTATTTGTCGCATCTACTACTACGTCTTCAGCTTTGCATGTTTCTTCTAATGCACCTGCTTGAGATATAAGCGGATTACTATCACCTAGAGTAATTTTAATTTGGGTTGTGTTTTTAAATGCAATTGCTAACAACGCTGGAGCGATACACATAGCACCGATAGGTTTGGAGGTAGTATTAAATTCATGAATTGTTGCTTTCAGGCTATCAATAACGTGAGCGCTGGCATTTTTAGATGCCACATCAGATAAGTTAATGGCAGCACCATATCCTCCTGGTAAGATCAATGCATCAAATTCTTTGACATTTAACTGATCTAATGGCTGAATTTTGCTACGAGCAAT
The DNA here is from genome assembly GCF_003015145.1 of Candidatus Phycorickettsia trachydisci. Classification (NCBI taxonomy): domain Bacteria; kingdom Pseudomonadati; phylum Pseudomonadota; class Alphaproteobacteria; order Rickettsiales; family Rickettsiaceae; genus Candidatus Phycorickettsia; species Candidatus Phycorickettsia trachydisci. The sequence goes on from NZ_CP027845.1 coordinate 1,028,878, forward strand.
ACGCGCAGATTCAACCAATACATTACGTTCTTGACTCATTTCTTGATTGGTTAAATGATCAACTACACGAGTTTGCTTTAAATTCGGCGCAAAAATTTTGACCTGAGCATTATGCCTATCTAACTCAAGTAATGTAAATACTGATTCATAAATTTCAGCTCCATCGAGAAATCCGCACCCGGAGATTACTACAGCTACTTTTGTCATAGAACTATAAACATGGTTTTAATTAAATACTATTATATAAAAATGAAATAATCCATATTTGATAAATAATTTTGTTTTGCCAAGGGTTATTTAGGCCTTGTCATTTGGATATAACAATAAGTATTAAATTTTATATTTTTTTTAGTTTATCAATAAACACGAATGATATATAATAAAATATATAACTTATTATTGGCCAGATATCTTAATGACTTTAGCCGTTAAAATTGCTTTAAAATACAATCATATACCAAGTCAATAACATGAACTTTAATATTGATTCGATAATTTTTATAGGATTTTTGCTCACTAGCGTGTTAATAGGTTTGTTTTCAAGCTATGGTGTTAGAACTATTAGAGAATACGCGATAGGTAATAAAAATTTTACTACAGCAACTATTGCAGCTACGATTGTTGCTACTTGGGCTAGCGGAAATGCATTTTTCGGTATGGTGGAAGAGACATATAAAAATGGCTTATATCAAATCTTTAGTGATTGTGCAGACGTTATTTGCATGTTTTCAATAGGTATAATCCTAGCTCCCCGCATGTCGGAGTTCTTGGATAAATTATCCATAGCAGAAGCCATGGGTAGTTTATATGGTAAATATGTTAGGATTATTACTGCTATAGCTGGTTTAGCAATGGCTGCTGGTATTATTGCGGCTCAGTTACAAGTTGCTGGTTTAATTTTCTCTTACTCGTTTAATTGTCCAATAGAATATGGAGTTATCATAGGCGGCATCATTATGGGTCTTTACTCAACATGGGGAGGTGTAAGGTCCGTAACATTTACTGACGTAATACAGCTTGTTACTTTTGCTACAATGGTTCCTACGTTAGCGTTTTTTATCTTTGACAAGACGCATGTAACGAGTATCTTAGCAAGTCCCGAGGTTACAAGGAAATTTTTCAGCTTTGGTGAAGTATTTAATTTCACTAACTCCAAATCTTTATATTATGCATGTTTGTTTTTATTTAATGGTATACCTAGTGTTGGGCCGGCTTTTTTCCAAAGGATTGCCATTGCCAAAGATACAAAACAAATTACTAAATCTTTTGTGATTGCTGGATTTATTTGGCTTTTTATCATTTTATCCATAGATTTTGTAAGTCTCTTAACTTTCGCTTCTCACCCAGATCTAGCACCTACAAATGTAGTGAAATTTATTATTTTTGAGCAATCTTATCCAGGTTTGAGAGGATTTATTTTAGCTGGTATTATGGCTATGATCATCTCTACTGCAGACTCCTATAATAACTCAGCCTCAGTATTGTTTGTGCACGATTTTTGTAAGCCTTTAGGAATAAAAATTACGCGAGAATTGCTAGGAATGCGTATTACGTCAGCTATTTTAGTACTGGTATCTATTAAGTTAGCCTTATCAAGTGGTATAGGACAGGGATATAGCTTAATACGAAACTTAATAGCTGCAAATACATTCTATATGCCAATAGTCACAGTGCCTTTTTTACTAGCTATTTTTGGTTTTCGCAGTAGTGGCAAGGCGGTATTAATTGGTATGATTGCTGGGGCTATTACGGTACTTATATGGGGACAACTTTTGGGTATCCAATACATACCAAGCATAATACCTGGCATGATTGCTAACATGACATTCTTGTTTGCTAGCCACTATCTTTTAAAACAAGAAGGAGGTTGGGTTGGTATCAAGGATCTGGCTCCTTTAATTGCTATAAGAGAAGAAAGAAGTGAAAAAATACAAAGATTCATTACTTCTCTTAGGGGTTTTAACCTTTCAAAATTTATAGAGAAAAACAGTCCTAATAATCAGTTAATGTATATTTACACAGGACTATTTTGTTGTATATCTTTGTATGCCAACATAGCAACCATCGATTACTATACTAAATTAAGCTTTCCTGGTTTATTCCAATTTATTACTCCATCGGTTTTACTTCCAGCGACTGCGTTGCTCAGCTATCCCTTGTGGCCCAACTATTTAAAAGAAAAAGAAGCAATAGCGCATATTGCTTGGAATATAGTTGCTTTTTATGGACTAATTTGTACAGGATTCCTTCTGACGATGTTAAGTAGTTTTGATCCATTCCACGTAATGCTTTTAACAATAAGTATTATTATTGTGGCAATGCTAGTTAGATGGCAATGGGCAATCACGATGACTACATCCGGGATCTTGTCGACATTTCTCTTAACAAAGCACAATTTCCCAAGCATCCTATCCTTAAGTAGTGATGCTATCAAATTACAAATAATGTATTTGCTAGTGCTAACCAGTGGCTTGTTAATAGTATTTATCAAACCAAAACAAGAACAAGAAACGCTTCTTACTTCAAGGGTTAATTATTTAAGAAGAAAGATTTTAGCCAAAGAAGAAGAAATGATGAGAACGTTATCTCTTTTAAACGTTGAAAATAACGTGCAAACAAGACGGCATAAGCCTCTGAACGATATTATATTTATATCTCAGATGCTATTTGATTTTTATGACGGCCTAAGTGGTACTGAAAAACAAGAGGCTGCTAAAATAATACTAAAAAGTTTTGTGCGTTTAGAAAATTTTGAATCAAATATTGCAAACCTAAGTAAATTGACGGCTCCAAATCTTGAATTTGCGAACGAAGAAATTAACTTTGCTGGTCTTATTAGTGAGCGACTCAAGATTTGCCGTAATCTATATGAAGAAGAGGATTCCAAGAGAGAATTTGTTTTAAGTATAGATAAAAATATCAAAATTATTGGCGATAGATCATATTTAGAACAAATGATCGACAATTTAATTATAAATGCAATTGTAAACTGTTCTAAAGGGATCATTAATATTAGCTTAGAAAAGCTAGGCACTAAGTCTTTAAGTCTACGTATAAAAATAGCTTAAAAATGGAGCAAACTGATCTTACAAAATATCTTAATCCCTAATTATATTAAATAATGACTTTAAATCTTGATTCGATAATTTTTATAAGTTTCTTATTAGCTAGCGTAGTAATAGGGCTATTTTCAAGTTACGGCGTTAGAACCATTAAAGAATATGCGATAGGTAATAAGAATTTTACTACAGCTACTATTGCCGCTACAATTGTTGCTACTTGGGCTAGTGGTAATGTGTTTTTTGGCATGGTGGAAGAGACATATAAAAATGGCCTATATCAGATTTTAGGTGATTGCGCAGACGTTATTTGTATGTTCTCAATAGGTATAATTCTAGCACCGCGTATGGGAGAGTTTTTAGATAAGCTATCCATAGCAGAAGCCATGGGAGATTTGTATGGTACAGGTGCTAGAGCTATTACGGCTATCACCGGATTAACAATGTCTGTGGGAGTTATTGCGGCTCAGTTACAAGTTTCGGGTTTGATTTTTTCCTACTGTTTTAATTGTCCAACAGAATATGGAATTATTGCGGGGGGTGTTATTATGGGTCTTTATTCAACCCTAGGGGGCGTGAGGTCTGTAACATTTACTGACGTAATACAGCTCATTACCTTTGCTACAATGCTACCGACTTTAGCATTTTTTATCTTTGATAAGATGCATGTTTCAAGTATCCTATCACATCCTGAAGTGACGCAAAGATTCTTTAATTTTCATGAAGTCTTTGATTTTACTAGACCTAAATCTTTATATTACTTATGTTTATTTTTATTTAATGGTATACCTGGTTTTGGACCAGCTTTTTTTCAAAGGGTAGCAATCTCAAAAGATACAAGACAAATTACCAAATCCTTTGTGATCGCTGGATTTATCTGGTTTTTCATTATCATATCAATAGATTTTATCAGTATTTTAACTTTTTCTGCTCACCCTAATCTAGTACCTATAAACGTAGTAAAATTTATTATTTTTGACCAATCTTATCCCGGTTTGAGAGGATTTATTTTAGCTGGTATTATGGCTATGATAATGTCGACAGCTGACTCTTATACTAACTCAGCTTCTGTGCTTTTTGTACATGATCTTTGCAAGCCTTTAGGAATGAAAATTAAAAAAGAATTGCTTATAACGCGTATTATTTCAGCCATCTTGGTGCTTGGAGCGATTGGATTATCTCTAGCAAGCAATATCGGTACAGGTAAAATTAGCTTAATGCAGTTTTTAATCGCTGCTCATATGTTTTATATGCCTGTAGTTACAGTGCCTTTCTTATTAGCCGTGTTTGGTTTTCGCAGCAGCACTAAAGCAGTATTAATCGGTATGGCCGCAGGAGCTATTACAGTATTTACCTGGGAGCAATTTTTACAAATTGAACACATACCAGGAATAATACCAGGTATGGTAGCTAACATGGTGTTCTTATTTGCTAGCCACTATCTTTTAAGGCAAGAAGGTGGTTGGATTGGTATCAAGGATCAAGCGCCTCTAATTGCCATAAAACAGGAAAGAAGTGCTAGAATAAAGAAGTTCATTAAATCCATTAAGGAATTCAATTTTTCCAAATTTATGGAAAAAAACAGCCCTAATAATGAGCTGATGTATATTTATACCGGGCTATTTGCTTGCATATCTCTGTATGCTAATATGGCGACCGTCAATCATTATATTAAGCTGAATCTCTCTGAATTATTCCAAATTATTACCCCTTCAGTATTGTTTTCAGCCACCGCTTTGCTGAGCTATCCTTTATGGCTTGAGCCATGGAAAAGATGCGAAGTCATAGCGCATATAGTATGGAATATAGTATCCTTTTATGGGCTAATATTTATAGGATTCTTATTTGCTATAATAAGTAGTTTTTCTACTTTCCAAGTTATGATCCTAATGATTAATCTTATCATGATTGCGGTTCTAGTAAGGTGGCAATGGGCTTTAACAATGATTATTTTAGGAGCGGTGTTCTCAGTTAATTTCGCTAATATCTATCTCCCTGGTTCTTTAAACTTAGAGGCAATATCATTGAGGTTACAGCTAATCTACATTTTATTGTTTATAGGAAGCTTACTGATTATCTTTATCAAACCAAAGCAAGAGCGCCAATCACTTGTAGAGGAGAAAGTATTACACCTTGGCACCAGATTAGTAGCCCAAGAAAAGCAAGTTTTGGATGCTTTATCTTTAAAATCTGAGTTCATCCGTAATATGCAGCACGAGTATCATACTCCTATGACTGGTATTATGGCCATGTCTCAGATGCTTTATGATTCCCATGATAACTTGAGCGACAAGGAAAAAAAGGAAGCAGCAGAGGTAATTTTTAAAAGTTTTGTGCGTTTAGAGAGTTTTGATTCTAACCTTGCAAGTTTAGCAAAATTAAATAAGAATGAGTTTCAACTAAAGCCTGAAGACATAAACTTTTCAGAGCTTCTACAAGAACGTATTAAAACTTGTCGCAAGCTTTATGAAGAAGAGGATTCAACGCGAGGATTTATCGTTAATCTACCTGATGAAGAAATTCGTATTTGGGGTGATAAGTATTATTTACAGCAGATGCTTGATAATCTTATCATTAATGCAATTATGTATTGCGAACATGGTTTGATTGAAATTACATTGGAGAGGTTAGGTAATAGATTCTTACGTCTTTATGTTCGAGATAGTGGTATAGGTATACCTCCTTCTGAGCTTTTGGAGGTGTTTGGAGAATTTATGGTTAGCTCTAAAACTAGAACTCCTTCTGGTGGTAGAGGTATTGGTCTTGCTTTATGTAAGAAGGTTGTGACCGCTCATCAGGGAAATATTTTAGCCGAAAGTGACGGAGAGAGTTGGACCTTGTTTACGGTTACCTTACCTTTAAGATAACCGCACTTTTTGCTTAAGCATTGTTAATTTTAGTTGACAGTGCCTAAAAATTGATAAATAGTTTAGTGATGTGCCAGCCAGTTGACCAAATCCGTTAACAGATTTTTTGCTTGGGTTGAGCGCGCTATATTGTTTAACAAATTTTTAGCTTGATTTGCTAGCTTACCTACCTTGATCTCAAGAGCGTTAAGAATTTCATATTTTTTCATTAAGCTCAACACTTTATCTAAGTCTTGTTGAGAACGCTCATTTTCAAAGATTTTTTCAATCACTTCTCTTTCGGTTTGATTTACCTTATTCTGAAGCATTATTAATGGCAGGGTGATTTTTCCTTCAAGAAAATCTTTTCCTCTAAGTTTGCCGGTGCTATTGCTAAAATAATCAGCTGTATCATCTTGAATTTGGTATATTACTCCATATAAATGGCCAAATTCTGCTAATGTATCTACATATTCTTCTTGAGATATTAAGGCTGCTACCTTACACGCAGCAGAAAAGAGTTTAGCGGTCTTATATTCTATGACTTGGAAATAATCTTCTTGGGAAATAAAAGTTTTATTTTGCAAATTCAGCATTTGCTTCACTTCCCCTTCCACCATTTTACTGGCAGTATCAGCAAGTACATCTAAACTTGCCAGCGATCCAGCTGAGACCATTAATTTAAAAGCCTTACTAAAGAAAAAATCGCCACTTAAGATGCTGGCTTTATTACCCCAAATTACATTTGCAGTAGGTAGAGACCTGCGCATATCACTTTCATCTATAACATCATCATGCAGAAGGGTTGCTAGGTGTATTAGCTCAATAGATGCACTAAGTTTTATGTGCGCATCGCCTTTATAGCCAAGCATTTTACTTGTCAGCATGCAGAGCAAGGGTCTTATCATTTTACCCTTACCCTTGATCAAAAGGTGCGATGCAATATCCTGTATTAAATCTTCGCTTACTCCAGCAAAGCAACTTAGCATTAGATTCTCCAAAGCCTTGATATCATCCGCAAGAAAATTTTGGGTTTTCTCTATGCTGCTAGGTTGTTTAAGCTCTTGCATTCTCAATGTTGATTATTGTTATGGGCTTTTTACCTAGCTGATTTTGGAATATTTTTTTCATAAATGATGCCACAAGTTTCCGCACGCTCTCCTTAAAATCAGAACCTGGATTTGGTTTGTTTTTGTTGATTAAAGTAACCAAGTTATTCCTAATCTTTTTAATTTCAGGTCCATCAAGTATGTCGCTTAGTACTCCGGGGAAGTTTATAACTGGTTCTGTCGCAAGATCGTAGTGCTTATTGAACACTAAAGTGACGATTGCAAGACCTCCATCTCTCATGCGTCTTCTAAACTTAAATATGTCTGAGTTATTAGGTATTAAGCAATTACCATCAATTGCAAAATATCCACTTTTAACTGTGCCAACTAGGCGTGATTCGCCAGGACAGAGGTATGCAACTGAGCCGTTTCTAACTTCTACAACATTTTTAACTCCCCAAGATCTTGCAAGACGTCCATGTTCATGGATATGGATTGGCTCTCCATGTACAGGAATTGCGCAATCTGGTCTAATTAATTCATACATTTTCTTTAGTTCATCAACGCATGGATGGCCAGAGACATGTACAAAATGATCCTTTTCTGTAATTACCTCAATTTTCTTTTGGATAAATTGATTAAATAGGCGGAAAATACGTTTATCATTGCCTGGAATAATTTTTGATGAAAAGATAACAGTATCTCCTTCGGATAAATTAATGTAAGGATGCGAATTATCTGCCATCTTATTAATTGCAGCAAGAGGTTCACCTTGGCAGCCGGTTGCAATGACTAATAACTTTTCTTTTGGGTAAGATTTAACTTCCTTATCACTTAAGAATACCGCATCTTCCAAATAACCACTATCCTGAGCTGCGCTAGTCATACGGTGCAAGCTTTTACCACTTAAAACAACTTTCCTACCAGCTACTTTTGCTGCGTGGATAAGAGTATCTAATCTTGCTAAGTTTGATGCAAATGTTGTAACTACAACTAAGTTAGGACAATCCGCTATTAATTTTATCAAACTATCTCGCAAATGTCCCTCTGAGCCAGAATGTCCTTCGCTTAAGACGTTAGTTGAATCGCAAATTAAAGCAAGTACGCCTTCATCGCCATAGCTTTTAAATAAATCTAAATCGGGTGGATTGCCTACAACTGGATCTGGGTCAAACTTCCAATCGCCGGTGTGCAGGATATTACCAACTTCTGTTCTGATCATAAGGGCCTGCATTTCAGGGGCTGAGTGCGTAAGAGGCGCAAGCTCAATATCAAAGGGCCCTAATGCAAATCTTCCACCCGGTCTTAAGGTGTTAATTTTAATATCACTTGCAATATCAAACTCAGAAAGCTTTATTTTTAAGAAACTTGCTGTAAAATCAGTAGTATAGATAGGGCACTGCAATTCTGACCATAAAAATAGAACTCCTCCTAAATGATCTTCATGAGCATGTGTTAAAATCATGCCTAAAATATCTTTTTTATGTTCGGTGAGAAAATGTAGATCTGCAACTACCATGTCAGCGCCTGGAGTTGAATCATCAGCAAAACCGCTGCCGCAGTCTACTATTAATAATTTGCCTTGAAAGTGATATACGTTTAGGTTCATTCCTATCTCGTTTGTACCACCTAATGGAATAAATAATAATTTATCCTTATGGGATTTTAGATCAAATGACATATAATATGTTTTATGAAAAAAAGTTATAAAAAATTAGGCGACAAAGCCGCCGAGAACTACTGCTATAAAAGCATCATATTTTTTTGGTTATTTACGTTTGGATCAATCTTTACGATATTATTTCTATTGCCTGATTTAGATATATCTTTCTCCAACTTATTTTATAATCAAGGGTTTTACTACAGGCATCACTACCTCGCTATGCTTAGCTTTAAGTATACTCTCTTGATAATTAATACTGCTGCTATTATATACTTTTGTATACTCATATACCAATACTTTCTATATAAAAAAATTAACAGAACCCTTATATATTTAATAATTTCTCTTGCAATTGGTCCTGGTTTGATTGTAAATACCTTATTTAAAAATCAGTTTGGTAGGGCAAGACCAATAGAAATAGAAAAATTTGGGGGCCATAAAATTTTTTCAAGACCTTTTGTATTATCTGATCAATGTAATGTCAATTGTTCCTTTACTTCGGGCCACGCTGCAGCTGCTTACTATCTGACTTCTTTTGCCTTTATAGTATCAAGAAGAAGATTTGCTGGGTTTTTTCATGCGGGCATTTTAATAGGGTCGTTAGTGGGTTTTGGCAGAATTGTTCAAGGGGCGCACTTTTTAAGCGACGTGCTTGGTTCTGGATTTATAGTGATATTGGTTAACTACATATGCTGGGAAATTATATTTCATCCCAAATTTTTTGTTAATAATACCTAATTTGTAGATAGATGTGAATGCAAATTAGATAAATTACACTGTTAATCTTCACGCAAATTAAAATAAATCACTGCTTTTTAATATGAACTCACCAGGTTTAAGCAAATGTGAGGAATTGATATTAAGATCCTTTAGGCTTTGTTCGTAATCTTCTAGAGCTTGATTGTATCCATCATCTGCTAACTGAAATATGCCAAAGTGAGAAGGGATAATGAATTTGGCTTTCATATCTAAAAATGCCTGCAAAGCTTCTCTAGGATTCATATGTACATCTTCCATAAACCACCTTGGTTCGTAGCATCCAATTGGCAGAATTGCAAATGAGATATTGTTAAATCTATGCCCAATCTCCTCAAACATTTTCTTATCATAGCCCGTATCGCCAATAAAACATATTTGAGTTTTGCTACTCTCGATTATGAAACCTCCCCAAAGAGCTTTATTTATATCAAAAGGTGTTCGACTAGACCAGTGTTGAGAGGGGATGAGGTGAATTTTAAAGTCCGCAAAAGCTATAGAGTTGTACCAGTTTAAGCTTTCTGTCTTAGAGTTTGGCATTGGTCTTTTTAGAGTTTTCTCATTACCAACTGGTACTATAAAGACGGGTTTATCACGCTTTTCCAGCATCTTTAAGGTTGCTACGTCTAAATGGTCATAGTGATTATGACTAACAAGTACAAAATCTATTTTAGGCAACATGTCGAAATCAATTCCAACATCAGCAACTCTTTTTATCCCAATATTAAATGGCCCTACTCTATTCGACCATACAGGATCTGTCAGAATATTTTTTCCTTGATGCTGGATTAAAAACGCTGCATGCCCTACGGAGCTAATCCTTATACTATCATCATTTACTCTGCTGGGAGGAATATCTTTTGTATAAATTACTTTTTTAGGCCAAACTGGTGGTTTAGGAGATGTGAGTTTCCATTTTAAAACTGCCCAAAAACTCCTTGGCACTTTTATTTTATCTGGATTATGAAATTTTGACATAAGCATTTATCTTTGAAATTTAGATAGTAACATTATTTTTGTAGAAATTGTATATTTAGTATATCTCATACAAAAAGTTATAAACATATAGATTTCTTGTATTAAATTTTAGTTTGCATTAATATTGATATAGTAGATTACTGTATCTTAAGTGAATACGATTAAACAGTTGATGAAATCATATGGATAAATATGATAAACTCTATTACTATTGTATAAAAGATGATTTGGAAGAATTAAAAGCGCTTTTGCAGCAAGAAACAGACATAGATCTAGTTGGTAGAGATGGGATATGCTTTCAAATAGCTCTTAAGCACGGGAATTTTAAGATCCTAATAGCTTTACTGGAATATTTCAAGGCAAATAACAAAAGTAAAGAATCAGAAGACCAGCTTAAGAAAATATTGATAGAAGAGTTACAAGATCCTGAAATTCCTCATCATATAGAGAACTTGATTAATGATTACATACCTTTAGCTAGATATAAGGGTAACCTAATATCTTATCAAAATATACTCGCAAGATTTCAAATGATGGCTGATAAAGCTGAAAACACTATTTATTTAGAGCAAGTTACCCAATTACCCCAACTTCCACCAAATATCTCAGATATACCTCCAACTTACAAGGTATTAGAAACTTTTCACGGCAAATTATTGAAATTGGGTTGTCAAATACAAGAGTCACTTTGCGCAATAGATGAATCAACAAGGGTATCTCTTGAAAAATTCAAATGGGCTTTAGATGGTTGTCAGTTATATCTTGAACCATTTATTCAAGATCTAAAAATACAATTAGGCGATTATACTGAAGAGGCAGTTGGACTCTAAGGCTTCCAATGATCGGTTATAATATTAATAATATTACTACACAGAAAAGTGTAACCGAAATACTGAAGTTTTTTGCATCAAGCATTACAAAAATCTTCCAGCAAAAACTTGCGGGTCTATATCTTACTGGTTCTTTAAGTTATAATGATTTTGATATATCCAAAAGTGATATAGATCTTTTGGTTGTTTTAATCTATTAAAATATTGTATTCGGTGTCGGAATATTGTATTCGATGTCGGAATATCCTATTGGTTCAAAAACTCTTGCCGCAGCATTCTAAAGTTTGTTGTTGATAAAATATCAAATCCTTAAGAAATTTTAATACGCTTCATCACAGCTGCCCTTACGATCTCTTTATTTTTATCACTTAAATTAGCAAGAGGAGGTCTTGTATCTTCTTTGCACATACCTGCTATAGATAAAGCATATTTAATTGCAATAGGGTTAGTATCAAGCAAAAGAGATTGGTAAAAGTCTGACATATCCATATGAAGCTGGACAGCTTTTGCGGCATCGTTGCTAAACCAAGCGTTTTGTATTTCAGATATCTCTTTAGGGAATAAGTTAGATGCAACTGAAATAACTCCTTTGCAGCCTTGAGCATTAAATGCAAGAGAGGTGGAATCATCTCCGGCAAAAAAGCTTAGTCCAGTTTTTCTTGTAAGCCTTAAAGGGCGTTCAAATTCTCTGCTTGCATCTTTAAATGCAACCACTCGCTCTAACTCAGCTAGGTGGCATATTGTATCATCTGCAAAATCAATACCAGTTCGACTTGGTACGGAATATAAAATTAAAGGCAAATTGACGGCATTATGTATTGCTTTGAAATACTCAACAATACCTTCTTGAGGAGGTTTTACGTAAAAGGGGAGCGTAGCTAAAATTGCTTTTGCCCCAGCTTTTTCTGCTATTTTTGAACGTTTAATTGCATTTGTAATCGATCCATTTGAACAACCTGCGATTACATTTATTTTTTTATTTGCTTTTACTGCTGCTTGTAGCAAATTTTCATATTCATCATCACTTAATAACACCCCTTCCCCTGTAGACCCAGCAATGACTATATCTTTAATGCCATTTATAAACTGATGGTCGATTAATCTTTCTAAATTATGAAAATCTATTTTATTTTGTAATAATGGTGTTACAAGTGCTGTTATAGTGTGATGAAACATTTTTAAAATGCAAAAATTTTATTATAGTATTATAATGGCAGGGCTGAAGGATGTCTATTATGCAAAATATTATTTTACATGCAAAAGAAGATACTGGTTGTAGATGATGATGAGCGCATTTTGCAGCTTTTAACAGAATTTCTAAATAAAAATGACTATCTCACATCAGGTGCACTAAACGCTCAGGAGGCAAAAAAAATCTTAGAGCAAGAGTCATTTGACCTTCTCATTATAGACGTTATGATGCCTGAGGTAACAGGATTTGAGCTTACAAGCAGTATCAAAAAACTCCAAAATGTCCCTATTATCTTGCTTACGGCTTTGAATAAAGTAGAAGATAGGATTCAAGGTCTTGAGTCTGGAGCGGATGATTATGTTAGTAAACCTTTTGACCCAAAGGAATTATTGCTGCGCACAAAAAATTTACTTGACCTTTATTCTAAGCAAAAGCCAGATTCAGAGATATTTGTTTTTGGACAAAATTCATACAATTTAATCACGAAAGAATTCTTAAAATCTGGTCAACCTTTGCCTTTAACATCGACGGAGCAAAAATTACTAGATCTTTTTATATCAAATAAAAATCAAGTTCTTTCTCGAGACGATTTGTCCCAAGTTATGGGAAGTTTGAGTCCCCGCTCAATTGATGTGCAAATTACTCGTCTTCGTTCCAAAATTCAAGATGGGGAATCAAAATATCTTCAAACCGTAAGGCATTTAGGATACGTATTGCATGTTTAAGAAGCTTTTGCCGCAATCTTTAGTTTCCAGGTTCATGTTAATCATCATATTGCCTACAATACTTTTTCAGTGCTTAATTCTTTACATTTTTTATCAAAGACATTGGAATAATGTGGTTCAACGCACAAGCTATCTTATTGCAAATAACATTTCTGTTGTAATTGATGTGGCAGAGCAAGGAAAAATGGGTTTAGCAAGGCAAATTGCTACAAGGTATAATATCGTATTTGAAAAAACTTATACAGATTATACCAACGTAAACAATAGAATTAAAAAGCAAGAATTCGAGATTCTGTTTGAAGAGTTAAGTAAAAGATTTCCATTTATTCGTATAGTTCAAAAAGCTCATACATCGGAAATTTTTATTCGGCAAGGCTTTTTATTTTATCACTTTAGTATTTTAAATAAGCCTTTAGTCAGCTTTACCACTGATGTGTTTAAATGGTGGTGGCTGCTTTCTAATTGTTTCGTAGTTATTATTTCGATTTTATTTGCCAGGAATCAAATTAAGTCGATATTGGCCCTTGCTAAGGCTGCAGATTTGTTTGGTAAGGGACTTAATTTTAAAGAAGATTTTAAGCCTCAAGGAGCAAAAGAAATAAGAGATGCGGGATTTGCTTTTATCAAAATGAGAAAAAGGATAGAAGATCAAATGAATAAACATACAAAAATGTTAGCTATGATTTCCCATGACCTGAAGACTCCTTTAACCAGACTTAAATTGCAGATGGAGCTGATGCCAGAGGATGATAAAATGAAAATGATAAAAAGTGACCTAGATGCTATGACTGGAATGATCGAGCATTACTTAAGTTTTGCTAAAGGTACCATCATTGATCAATTGCATGACGTAAATTTGGTGATTTTTGTTAAGGAATATTTGAAGCATATTGCAACTACCAAGTTGAAAGTCGATTTTGGAAAAGTTGGAGAAGGTTTGGTGGTGCGTCTTAATACCCAGAGTTTTTGCAGGGTGCTCGATAATATCTTATCAAATAGTGCAAAGTATGCCAAAAAAGCTCTAATTTCAATATATCGCAAAAAGGAAATGATTTTTCTTGATATTGAGGATAATGGTCCGGGTGTACAAATCAGAGAAAGGGAGCTTATTTTGCAGCCATTTTATAGATCAGATCAGGCAAGAAATCTAAATACTCAAAGCAATGTAGGGTTAGGTCTTGCAATTGCGTATGAAATTATTAAAGAACATAACGGGATTATCGAGATACTAAAATCTAGACACCTAAAAGGCTTGCTTGTGAGGGTTACTTTGCCTTGTGTTGAGGTAATGAGTATAAAGAAGTAAAGTTGGTGAGCCTGCCGGGATTCGAACCCGGGACCTATTGATTAAAAGTCAAGCGCTCTACCAGCTGAGCTACAGGCTCCTATAGAAAGATTGTAGAAAGTATTCTCTATAAGTACTTGAGTATGATACTATATTTGTGAAGTAAAAACAAGCTTAAAAGCAAGCAAATAATCTGTAAATTAGATAAAATATATGAAAGTTAATGATCAAACTATAATAGATGCAATTCGAAAAAACCTTCCAGATGCGCAGGTGACCCTTAAGGCATTAGATTGCAGTAAGTTAGGTTATTATATTGAAGTCAAGTCAAGTATTTTCAAAGATAAATCACTAATCGAGCAACATAGAAGCGTCAAAAGTGCCTTATCAAACCTTCTTGATTCAGAAGTTTTGCATGCAGTAACTTTGAAAACTACCACTGCTTAATGGCAACCATACTCCAAGTATTGCCTTCCATGGTTTCGGGAGGTGTTGAGAGAGGAGTTATTGATATCGCTAAGTTTTTGGCAAAACAAGGTCATAGATCTTTAGTTCTTTCTTCTGGAGGACCTATGACAACTCAATTGGAAGAAGCGGGCATCCAGCATATTACCTTAAATGTTGCTAGTAAAAATCCTTTAGTAATATGGAAGAACATAGAAGCTATTAGTAATATAATTAGGGACCTTGAAGTTAATATAGTTCATGCTCGCTCAAGAGCGCCAGCATGGAGCTGTTACTATGCTTGCCGTAGAGCTAAAGTGAAGTTTGTTACAACAGTTCATGGGGTTTATAATACTAATTTTTTCAAGAATTTTTATAACAGCATCATGACTAAAGGGGATGAGGTAATTGCCGTATCAAATTGGGTCAAAGATTATCTCACTGGTAACTATGATATATGCGAAGATAAAATTACAGTTATCCACAGAGGAACAGATATAGATTATTTTAATCCTCAAAATATTGATCAAAATAAGCTTAAGGCTATGAAAATAGCCTATGGAGTACCTGAGGGAGCGTGCGTACTACTTTTGCCTGGTCGCTTAACTGAGTGGAAAGGTCATAAAATACTACTGGATGCTTTATCTAAATTAAAAAAAGAATCTTTTTATTGTTTAATAGTTGGAGATAAAAATAAACGTCCTGATTATGTGGCGGAGCTTCAAAAGAATATAGAACTTTTAAAACTTTCCGTGAAAATTTTTGATACAGAGCAAGATATGGCTCATTTATATGCGTTGAGCGATATAGTTATATCCCCTTCAACTCGTCCCGAAGCTTTTGGTCGGGTAATTACTGAGGCTCAAAGTATGAGCAAATTAGTTATTGCATCAAATATTGGTGGGGCGGCAGAAACCATTCAAAATGAAGTTAATGGATTTCATTTTTCTTGCGGAAATGCAGGTGACTTATCTGATAAAATTAGTTATGCTCTTAACATATTAGGTACAACTAAACATGCTGAAATAATTACTGAAGCAAGGAACTGTGTGTTAAGCAACTACTCTTTGCAAAAAATGCAAGAAAAAACTCTAGAAATATATCAAAGACTGTTATGAATAACCCTATTTCGGCTTTTATCATAGTTAAGAATGGAGAAAAACTTATTGGACATACAATAAACAGTATCAAGAATATTGTGGATGAAATTATTGTTATTGATAGTGGTAGCACTGATAATACGGTTCAAGTTGCAAAAGATTTAGGCGCAAATGTAGTTTTTAAAGAGTGGCCAGGGTATACCCAGCAGAAAATATTTGGAGAGAGCTTATGCAAGCATCAATGGATACTGAATTTAGACGCAGATGAAGCTCTTTCTCCCGAGTTGCAAGATGAAATTAACTATATTTTTCAGTCAGCAAGTCAGGATAAGTATAAAGGTTATAAGATGCATGTCACTATTTTGCTGCCAAATGACCAAAAGCCAAGGTTAGGAGCTCCTGCCCACTTATTTACGAGGCTATACAACCGCAATTATATTAGCTTTGCAAATACCTCAGACCCAAACACGACTCATGATTCAGCTTTACTTTTGCCGGGATTAAAAGAAAAAGATAATCTTCTTACACTTGTTTCGCCGGTTTATCACAGATCATTTACAAGCATTAGCGGTTTGCTAACAAAGATCAATTTTTATACAGATGAAGCTGCAAAGACTTTGGCTAAGCAAGGTCGCAGAGTATCTAAATTAAGGATGTATACAGAGTTTTTTCTATGTTTTTTTAAATATTTTTTTATAAGGAGATACTGGGTTTTTGGAACATATGGCGTCATTTATTCTTACATGTTCGCTTTTAGCAGGTTTATAAGACTTGCAAAAGTTTATGAATTACAAAATTCAAAGTAAGATGCAGAATTATGTACATCTAAAAGTCCAAAGTTCCTACTCGCTTTTAGAAAGTGCCATCAAGATCAATAAAATAATAGATTTAGCGCTAAAATTTAATATGCCTGCAGTAGGTCTTACAGATCGTAATAACCTATTTGGCGCCCTTGAGTTCAGTATGGCTGCTATGAAAAAAGGTTTGCAGCCAATTCAAGGCATAATATTAGATCTTGCATATCATAAATCTGAATTTGCGGAAGTAATAATACTTGCTAAGAATCAAAAGGGGCTTTCTAATTTATTAAAACTTGCAAGCTACCCATACATCAAAAACGATAGAAAAAAAAAGCTTCATATTACGCTGGATGACCTTAAAGAATGCAGGGAAGGTATTATTGCTATTTCCTCATACAAAAAAGGTCTTGTTACCAAACATTTAGGGAGTAATTTTGACTTTGCTAAACAATTTGCAGGCGAGCTAAAGGATATTTTTGGCGATAATTTCTACTTTGAAGTTACGCGTGATGGCTGGGATAAGACTTGTGAGGTATCGTATTTTGGTTTAGCCGAAAAATTAGAAATACCAGTTGTGGCGACTAATGACGTACTTTTTGCAGATAGTACTTTGCATAATGTGCACGACATATTGCTTTGCATTGAGCAAGGAACTAAGCAGTATGACCATCTCAGAATTACCTCCAACAGAGAGCATTATTTTAAATCACCTCAGCAGATGTTTGAGTTATTTGAAGATGCACCCAGTACAATCGATAATGCTTGGCTTATTGCTCAGCGCTGTAGTAGCTGTTTTATGCCCCGCGACATGCATCTTCCAAATTTTGCAACAAACGAAGATGAAGCCCTTAAAGAGCAAGCATACAAGGGATTAGAAAGACGTCTTAAGTTATTGGATAAGCTAAGCGGGCCACGTGAGCAGTATTTTAAGCAGCTAGATTATGAGCTTAGCGTCATATGCCAAATGAAGTTTGCTGGATACTTCTTAATTGTATCTGACTTTATCAGCTGGAGTAAGTCTCAAGGAATTGCAGTAGGGCCAGGACGTGGTTCTGGAGCAGGATCTATTGTTGCATGGAGCTTGCAAATTACAGATCTTGATCCACTTAGATTTGGACTAATCTTTGAGCGCTTCTTAAATCCAGAAAGGGTTTCAATGCCTGATTTTGATATCGATTTCTGTCAGGCACGAAGAGATGAGGTGATAGATTACGTTATACATAAATATAGTAAAGAGCGCGTAGCGCATATTATCACTTTTGGCAGCATGCAGGCTAAAGGTGTTATTAAAGATGTTGCAAGGGTGGTGGATGTGCCTTATAAGTATGCTGACTATTTAACAGAGCTTGTACCTTTTAATGCCGTAAATCCCGTTACGCTTTCTCAAGCGATAAAAGAAGTAGGTGAGTTAAAACGTCTTTACCAAGGAGAAGGATTTTACAACCCTGAAGCTTTAGGATTGCCCCAAGATCCTGAAGAAAGAGAAGATTTTAATAAGTTGATACAAGAAGTGCTAAACACAGCTCTTGAACTTGAGGGTGTTCATAGGCACGTCTCAACTCATGCAGCAGGTATGGTGATATCGGGTCATGACATCATAGAAGCTGTGCCTCTATATATGGATAAGGCATCTAAGTTATATATAGTGCAGTATTCGATGAAATATGCAGAAGCTGCAGGCCTTATTAAATTCGACTTCTTAGGTCTTCAAACTCTCACATTAATTTCAAACTGCCTAAAATTGCTCAAAGAAAAAGGTGTTGAAATTGATATTGGAAATATTGCGCTAGATCATCCAAAAGTCTATGAGATGCTTTCACGGGGCCATACTGTTGGAGTATTTCAGTTTGAAAGTGTGGGTATGAGAGATTCTATAAAAAGACTCAAGCCTGACTGTATTGATGATTTAATGGCTCTTAGTGCCCTTTATCGTCCTGGTCCAATGGATAATATTCCAACCTACATAGCATGTAAGCACGGTGAGCAAGAGCCATATTATCCTCATGAGAAGCTAAAAACTGTTCTGAAGGATACTTATGGTGTAATAATTTATCAAGAGCAAGTGCTTGAAGTCGCAAAAGTCTTGGCGGGATATTCTTTAGGCAGGGCTGATTTGCTCAGGAGGGCAATGGGTAAAAAGATACGTGCTGAGATGGATGCTCAACAAGAGATGTTTGCTCAAGGGTGCTTAGCTAACGGAATTTCTAAAGAAAAGGCAACGGAGATTTTTGCATTAGTTGAAAAATTTGCTGGTTATGGATTTAACAAAGCACATGCTGCTGCTTATGGGGTAATATCATATCAAACAGCCTATCTTAAGGCCCTTTATCCTACATACTTCTTTACAGCTGCTTTGAATCTGGATATCCAAGATCACGATAAAATCTTGATATTCGTAGATGAAGCTAAGAAAAATGGAATCAAAATTACACCTCTTGATGTAAATGTATCCACCGGATATTTTGTGATGGATGGGGAAGATACAATTTTATTTGCTTTTGGTGCAATTAAGGGAGTAACTCCTTCATTCGGGGATGAGGTGTTTCGTGAAAGAGAGAAGGGGGGTAATTTTACTAGTGTAGTGAATTTTGTTGAAAGGATGAATTTAACAAACAAAAAATCCTTAGAAAGTCTAATTAAAGCTGGATGTTTTGATAGCCTTCATGATAACCGCAAGCAGCTCGTTGAGAGTATTGAGAGGCTTATGGCTCATAGCGCTTCTCATCATCAAAATAAATCAACAAATCAGTTAAATCTTTTTGGTGGACCAATTGCGACAGAGATTTTGACCAAAATATCTAAAGATTATAACTTTCTAGAAAGATCTGTCCAGGAATTTTCGGTTCTAGGAAGCTTTATGCGGTTCCACCCCGTAAAGTTTTATGCTCAGCATATTATCTGTGCTAACCTTGTTAACTCAAAAGAGCTTCAATTTGTGAAAAATGGTCAGAGCAGGATCAAGATTGCCGCAGCCGTTCAGAAAAAAGATACACGTAGCTCTGCAAGGGGTCGTTTTATCAACTTAGTTTTATCAGATCTGCATGGTTTGATAGAGGTTTCCATATTTAATGAAGAAGTGATTAAAGAATATGGTGAAGCTTTACAAGTGGCATATAGCGGGGTATTTGAGTGTGAGGTTCAAAAGAGTGAGCATTCTATTCGTGCAACCTTAGTATCAGTAGAAAAAATGGATGATTTAATGAAAGGTAATTTTTATAACCTAACACTTCGGCTTAAGAATGACCAACTCCAAGAATGCTTATCTTTTCTTGAAGCTAAGAAATCTAAAAGTAAGCATAATGCTAAGATTGAGGTAATTATAAATTACAATACGAACTTTTTGGCAACACTAGTGCTGCCACAAATATTTTATTTAGAATCTGCAGATAAGATGCACCTGGATAAATATGCTAAATAATTATCTTTTGCTCCGAAAAGAATCTTAAGTTTATTCAGTTTAAGAGTTAAAATCCTATCTTATTATTAACTAAAAAATATATTTTCTTATTGTAATAATATCGTAACTATGTTATTATTGAATAATAATTAATACATAAAAATATATATGATAAGCTCTATAGATCAATTCCTGAATTATGAAGAAAAATTGAATCAGTATGCAGAGGAAGAATTTAATCAGCAATTAGATGATACATTTGTTTATGTTGAATCAAAGTCAAAATTGCATCAACTATTTCGTGAACTTCAGTCCAAGAAACAAGAACATACAGAATCTATTGAAAAAGAAATATTAGAACTCAAAGCAGCTGGCAAAGATATCGACTCCAATACATCCATCAGCTTATTACATTTTGTGATAGCAGAATTATTAGATAATAAGTTACTAAAGTATTTGACACTTAACAACCATGAAGAACTTGGTCATGTTTTAGCTCAAGCTATTTGTTATGATAATATAGAAGTAGTCAAATGGCTTTTAGATAACGGTGTATCCCCTAATGCTAAAGATGAAGATGGCTATACCATGATACAATTAGCATTTTGGAAAGGTAATTCGTTGGAAATTGTAGAGTTACTTATTGATAAAGGCGCCGATATTAATGCCCCGAATGTGGATGGTTACACTCCTTTGGACGGTGCTGCTTTAACGCATAACATACCAATTATTGAATTAATGATCGAATATGGAGCTGCAATAACGCAACACTCAATAAGTCATGTTATATATAGTAATGTTCAAAATGAAACTATAAAAAGCCAGGCTTTATTGTTGATGCTAGGTAGTTCTCAAGGGATTAAGGTAGATTTATCATCTGATCTAATATATCAATTCTTCATGAACAATCATAATATCAAATCTTTATTTGCTATTGATGGTTATGAATCTCAAAAGGTTATTGCGAAGGAGAATATCTTCAAAAGCCTGCAAGATTATGCACAAGATTGGGATGATCAAAAAGCATTGGATATGGCTCAATTTGTATCAACTCAAGAGATTGAAACATTAGATACAGATCAAAATTCTAATGCTAAGTTGACAGGGGATTTTGACTACGACCCAGCAACCACTGCTTAATATATCATTTGCAGACCCAAACTCTAAGGGCTGCAGTCTCTTTCACGTTCCGCATGATTCTTCAATTACTTTATTCAGAACCTACTCTTAAAGTGCCTCTGGACTAGTATGCTAAATAGTTGTTTTGATATCTCTATCTTAGACAATAAATTGATTTAACTTTACGTATCATTAATAAATTCATCATATCATATACAATTAGTTTTATAGTCGATCTGTAACATTATAATTAACTTATTAAAAGTATATATGATAAGCGCTATAAATAGATTATTGAGCTATGTACGAGAACTTATTGGATTTAATCCTAAGGTTGCGCCACAAAAAACTATAAATAAATTATTTGCTTATTCAAGGGAACTGAGTATATATCGTAAGGCTGCAGAAGATGATCATAAATTAATCCAAAATTTTCAGATAAAACGCGAACAGCTTATTGATGAACTGCTTTCTAGAAAAGAAGAACACTCTAAAGCAATTAAAACGGAAATATTCTGGCTTAAACTTGGTAAAAAGGATATAAACCCATATGATCGAAAACTTGGCATCACTCTATTACATTTCGTGATGGAAGGATTTTTAGATATAGGGTTATTGCGTTATTTCTCGCTTCGAGACCTTAAAAAAACGGGTGATCTTTTTGCTAGTGCCATTTACCATAATAATTTAGAAGCTATTAACTGGCTTTTAAATAATAGGGTTTCGCCTGATGCCAGAGATGAAGATAGAGATCCTATGTTGCATTTAGCTATTATGTGTGATGAATCGCATCAAATAGCTAAATTACTCATTGCAAAAGGGGCAAATATCAATGCAAGAGACTTAGATGGTAAGACTCCTTTACTTATAGCTTTACCAAGATGTAAAACGGAGATTATAGAATTTATGCTAGAAAAAGGAGCTAATGTTCACGCGAAAGACAAACTTAATAGCTCTGGTATAGATAAAGTATTTATCCATTGCGAAAGAAATGGTAAAGAAATCATAATCCCTGAGAACATAAGACTAAAAACATTAAGTCTATTAATAGAACATGGAGCAAAAATCTCAAAACAATCGATACAGACAATTATGTACTTTAATTTTCAGGGTGAAACGACTAAAAATCAGGCGTTATTGTTGATGCTTGGAAGTGCGAAAGGTATTGAAATGGATCTTACGTCTTATTTTGTTTATCAATTCTTTGCAGATAAGAATAATATTAAGGCTTTATTTGATACTGAAGGTTATGAATTACAAAAGCCTATAGCTAAAGACAATATTTTTAAAAACCTTGTAGATTATGCTCGATTTCATATTGATCAAAAACTATTGAGTATTGCTCAGAGTATCTTTCGAGATGAGGATGAAACATCAGATAAAGATACCTTTATAAATAATGAAGTTGATTTATCAGGTGATTATGATGGAGATTTAGAAGATATTGTATAAAATTTTATCCCCCGCGTTGTAGTATATTATAACTTCTTAACCACAATACTTGCGTTAGTCCCCCCAAATCCGAAGGAATTTGTCATTGCAACTTTGATATCAGCTTCTTTTGCTTTTAAAGGTACTAGATCCATTATAACTTCGGGTTCAGGTTCTTCTAGGTTGATCGTAGGGGGGGCAATGTTATCTCGCATAGCAAGTATAGTAAAAATAAACTCTACACTTCCTGATGCACCTAATAAGTGGCCAATAGCTGATTTAGTAGAAGACATTTTCACTTTAGGATTAACAGAGTGGAACATTTTTTGTACCAGATTTAACTCAGCAGTATCTCCTAGTTTTGTTGAGGTGCCATGAGCGTTAATGTAGTCTACTTCATTAAAATTCAGACCAGCATCTTTCATAGCTCTAGAAATAGCTTTTTGTGCACCTCTATGCTCAGGAGCGGGTGCTGTAATATGGTATGCATCGCCTGATAAACCATATCCTAAAACTTCACCATAAATTTTGGCTCCACGCTTTTTAGCATGCTCTAACTCTTCTAATACAACAATACCAGCGCCTTCGGCTATGACAAAACCATCTCTGCTCATATCCCAAGGACGAGATGCTTTTTCGGGAGTATCATTAAAGCTTGTAGAAAGAGCTTTAGCGGCAGCAAAACCAGCTACACCTATTGGCGTAATAGCAGCTTCGCTTGAGCCTGCAATCATTACATCAGCATCCCCATATTTGATCAAACGAGCAGCATCTCCAATTGCATGTAAGCCTGTTGCACATGCTGTTACTACAGAATGATTAGGGCCAGAAAAGCCATATTTAATTGATACATGACCAGATGTGAGGTTAATAAGAGAGGCGGGGATGAAAAATGGGCTAACTTTTGCATTGTTCATATGAAAGTCTACAGCAGTTTGCTCAATCATACGCAGACCTCCAATACCTGATCCGATCATGACGCCTGTGCGTTCTAATAACTGATCAGTGGTATGTTCCATTAACCCAGAATCCTGGATTGCTTGATGAGTTGCAGCAAGGCCATATTGAATAAAAAGATCCATTCTGCGGACTTCTTTGGGTTCAATATAAAGTGTTGGGTCGAAGTTTTCAGGGATAGACCCAGCAATTTTCACGTTGAATCTTTCTGTATCAAAATATTTGATAGGCTTGATGCCACTTTTTGATGCTAAAATATTTTGCCAGGTCTCTTTTGCATCAAGACCTAGAGGAGAAAGTATTCCGATGCCCGTTACTACAACTCTTCTCATTAGATTTTAAGCAGCAGGTGCTGCGCTAGGTTGTTTTTTTGTAATTATGTACTTTACAACATCTTGGATTGTTGCCATTTCTTTTAGATCTTTTTCTTCAATTTCTGGCAAACCAAAAGTGTCTTCTAAAGCCATGCTAAATTCGGCGATATCTAAGCTATCAAGACCCATTTCAGCAAATTTTGCTTGCTCATCATTATTTTTAGCAAGATATTCTGCTTGTTGTTTGTTTTGACTAAAATTTTTAGAGATTATAGCTCTCACTTTTTCACTAACTTGCTCTGGAGAAGCTGAAGCCCAATCTATTTTTTCGCTCATACTTTATTACTACAATTTAGGTTATTTGAAAATTATACACTATATTTTTAACACAAATTTAATCTAAAAACTAGTGGTACTGCAAAAGGATTATTTTTAGGGATTTTTTAGGAGCAGACGCTCGGAAAACCTGATAATACTCAAAAGTATTAGAGAATCCCGCGAACGACAGCGACACCAAAAATACCAAAAAATCATTTTGTCTATAGCATTAGCATGCCGCCATTTACATGAATCGTATGGCCATTTATATAAGAGCTTTGCTCGCTCGCTAGAAAGGCTACGGCATTTGCAACGTCCTGGGGTTCACCAAAACGGCCCGCAGGTATTTTGCCCTTCATATATTCTTTTTGTTGGTCATTGAGTTTATCAGTCATATTGGATTCGATAAATCCTGGGGCAATGCAATTAATTGTTACTCCTCTTGTTGCAACTTCTGCTGCCATAGCTTTTGACATACCAACTAGTCCAGCTTTAGATGCGCAATAATTTGCTTGACCAGGATTGCCAATGAATCCTACAACCGAAGAGATATTAATAATACGCCCATAACGTTTGCGCATCATTTTTTTTACGGCAGCTTTATTTAGGACAAAACTTGCAACTAAATTTACATCCAGAACTTTTTTAAATGAGTCTACTGACATCTTGATACTTAAAGAATCTTCGGTGATTCCTGCATTGCATACTAAAATATCCAAGTCATCTAAATCTTCTACTAATTTTTCAGCGGCAGCATGATCTGATAGGTCACACGCCTTTATCTCGCATCTTGTACCTAACTCATTTGCAAGGTCATCTAATTTATTGAGGTTAGTGCCACTTAAAATCACATGCGCTCCATGAGCATGCAATAACTTTGCACAAGCTCTTCCAATTGAGCCAGAAGCTCCTGTTACAAGAGCTATCTTGTTTTTAAAATTTATCATTTAAATCCAACGTATTATAGTTCTGTTTCAAAGATCGCGGCTGCCGCAGATCCTTCGTGGTTATTATAATGTTGTCTAATCTTTTGTTCAATCTCATCTGAAATGTTGGCATTTTCTAGAAGATATTTTTTTACATTTTCCCGACCTTGCCCAATTTTTGAGCCATTATATGAGAACCAAGCACCAGTTTTTTCTATCAGGCCAAGTCTTGCTCCAATATCTACAATTTCTCCTACTTTAGAGATTCCGGTGCCGTACATGATATCAAAGTCTACTACTCTAAATGGAGGTGCAACTTTGTTTTTGACAATTTTAACTCTAGTCTGGTTACCTGTTGCTTCATCTTTTTCTTTAATAGAGCCAACTCTTCTTATGTCCATCCTAATAGATGAGAAGAATTTTAATGCATGCCCTCCTGTTGTAGTTTCTGGATTTCCGAACATTACACCAATTTTCATACGTATTTGATTGATGAAAATTACCATACAGTTAGTGCGAGAAACAAGTGCTGTTAATTTTCTTAAAGCTTGGCTCATAAGCCTTGCTTGCAGACCCATGTGAGAGTCACCTATGTCTCCTTCTATTTCTGCTTTAGGTACTAATGCTGCAACACTATCGATAACAATTAAGTCCACAGAGCCTGATCTTATTAAATACTCAGCAATAGAAAGTCCTTCTTCGCCTGTATCAGGTTGAGAGATGATAAGCTTATCAACATCAACTCCAAGTTTTTTGGCATAAGTTGGATCAAGGGCATGCTCTGCATCGACAAATGCGCATGTGCCTGCCGATTTTTGCACCTCAGCTACAATATGCAACGTAAGCGTAGTTTTACCTGAGCTCTCAGGTCCGAAAATTTCGATAATACGTCCCTTTGGCAGTCCTCCAACTCCTAAAGCAAGGTCTAAGCCTAGGGATCCAGTTGGAACTACGTCGACATCAATGGTTTGTTTTTGCCCTAAACGCATTACAGAGCCCTTACCAAAATCTTTTTCAATTTGGCTAATTATTGCAGCTAGTGCTTGTTCTTTTTCTATACTCATAAAATTTAAGACTATTATATTTTTATTTTAGGACTAATTTTTTTCATTCCCCCCATGTAATTAACTAAGCAAGTTGGCACGGTAACGCTCCCATCGGCTTCTACGTAATTTTCAAGTATTGCGGCAATAGTGCGTCCCAAAGGTAGCCCTGAGCCATTTAACGTGTGCAGAAAAGTTGTCTCCTTTTGACCAAATTCTTTGAACCTTGCCTTCATTCTTCTTGCTTGGAAATCTTTACAATTTGAACAACTGGATATTTCTCTATAGCGCTTTTGGGATGGAAGCCATACTTCAATGTCGTAAGTTTTGCTAGATTGAAAACCAGTGTCTCTTGAACATAGTAACATAGTTCGGTATGGTAATTCCAACTTTTCTAAAACTTTTTGTGCTTGAGCTAATATAAATTCGTGCTCTTCCTCTGAATTATCGGGTGTTGTAATGCTTACTAGTTCAACTTTTGAGAACTGATGCATTCTAATCAAACCCTTGGTATCTGCTCCTGCGCTACCTGCCTCAGATCTAAAACATGGAGTGTATGCAACTAAGCGCATAGGCAGCTCTTCGGGAGAGATAATTTGATCTGCTACTAAATTAATTAAAGGAACCTCAGCTGTTGGTATTAGTCTAAATTCTTCTTCAACTCGAAATGAATCCTCAGAGAACTTTGGCAAAATTCCAGCATTATACATTGCATGATGCTTTACTAGATATGGTGGGGAGATTTCTTCGAAATTACCTATTGATGTATGAAAATCTAGTAAAAAGTTCACAAGGGCTCTCTCAAGACGCGCTAAAGGTCCAGATAGTGTAACAAATCTCGAGCCAGACATTTTTGCGGTGCTATGAAAATCCATAGCATCTAATGTCTGACCTATATCTTGATGGTGCAGAGTGCCAGATTTAGGATTTCCCCAAGATTTGATTAATTTATTTTCAGTTTCATCTTTTCCGACTGGTACATCGAAATTTAGTATATTAGGTAAGCGATCCAGAATATCTTCTAGCTGTTTATTGTTTTCAAGCTCCTTTTCTAAAGCTTCTAAGTCTTGTTTAATTTTAGCAGCATCTTGTTTGAGTTTTTGAAACTGGCTACTTTTTTTATCAGGAAAACCGCTTAGATTTGCTGCTGTTTGATTCCTTTTTTGCTGTAATTGCTCTATTTTCAGAGTTAAATCTCTCTTTTTTTTATCTAGATCTAAAATTTCTTTAGATAAACTATCTTGCCCTCTTTTCGCTAAATTTTCATCCAAGCTAGCAGGATTTTGCCGAATCCATTTTATATCAATCATGTATCTAATCTTTTACAAGTTATTATCGCAGCCTCATATAATAAACACATAGGGATAGCTAACATAAATTGGGTTACAACGTCAGGAGGCGTTAAGATACCTGCTATTATGAAGCTAATTACGATAAAAATTCTTCTTTTTCTGATCATACTCTCAAGGGTTATCATTTTCAATAGGAAAAGTATGATTAAGACTACTGGTAGTTCAAAGACGGCTCCAAAGCTAAGCATTAGCTTTATGATAAGAGAAAAATACTCTTCTATTTTACCTTGGAAAGCTACGTTAAATCCTTCTGCTTGAGAAAAACTTAAAAAGAATTTGCACGCTATGGGGATAATTATAAAATATACAAACCCGCACGCAATCCAGAATAAAAACGGAGCGGCAAATAATATAGATTTAAATATCTTTTTTTCCTGAACGTAAAGTCCTGGTGTTATAAATAGATAAATTTGGTAGCTAAAAAACGGTAAGCTAAAAATAAAACCAGTAAAAAACGAAATATTTAAATGAGCTAAGAAGGATTCGGGCAGGGATGTGTAAATTAAATGAGAATTTGATATATGTAAGAGGGGGGCAAGCAGGATGCTGCTAATAGCCTTTTTGTAATAATAGCTAAATGCAAAGGCTGTAAATAAAAATATTAAACATAACTTCAGCCGTTTTTTTAGTTCATAAAAATGCTCTTTATAGTTGTGTCTAATTAGGGTCATTTCTCAAGAACTTCATCAAGTTGTTCCTTCAAAGATTTATCCTCTTTTTTGCCTATATCTAAGTGTACTTTTTTCAAGGCATCTTTTGCCCAAGGTTTGGTAATGATAGTTTGAACAAGAGGTTTTGTAACAGAAGCGCTGTAAGATTTTTCGAGCCATTTAGGGCCTTTTTCCTTTAAAGAGATATCCACAAATTGATGTAGGTTATCAAAAGAAGCTTTATGGTCGTATTTATATAAAGCAAATGAGATGCTTAAAAAAAGTAATATGCTTATTACAGCACCGTTGATAATACCCAATATAAGTCCAAAAGCTTTATCAAAGGATCCTCCGCAGATTGGATTAATGATGGATTTGATTTGTCTAAAAAATATGCTGCATAATATAAGGCTTATGATGTAAGATATGCCACCAGCGAGAATATTTACGATAAAATTTGATGAAATATACTCACTTGCTATGCTGTGGGTGGAAGGAAAAAGTATTCCAGCTAAGAAAAATGCAAATATAAAAATTAAATTTGCCAATATGAGTCTTATTGCCCCTTTATAAAAACCAGATAAGCAGCAAGAAATCATGATGCTGCCAGAAATTGCATCCAATAAATTCAACATATTAGAGTTTTGTCAGTAACTATATAATCCATTTTAACATCTTGCGAAGAATATGGAACCAAGTCAAGCAGGCGCTCATGTTTACAGATGCCAATTTTTATAATTTGGGGGTTTATATTAAGGTATCGGTCATAAAATCCTGCACCTCTACCTAATCGATTTTTTTGCTGATCAAATGCAATTCCTGGAATGAGTAAAACATCGGGAACAACAAAATTATTATTTATGGGCTGCAGAAAAACAGAATTTGCAATTTCCAAATTATCGAACAAATTATATTCGGCAAATTCCATAGATTCATTATTTATTTGCTTAGGCAAAGCAAAACTTTTTTCTTGAAAGATAGTGAAAATCTCATTAATATTTACTTCTCCTCTAATTGCAACATAACCGCCTAAAACTTGGAAATTTAATTTTTCTAAAACGTTTTTGATTGTTTGAATTATGTTTGGATCAGGTATGAAATTATCATATTGCTTCATTTGCTCGCGTAGAAGCTTTTTTTCTATCATTATTAGTCAATAGCTAAAAGGGTTTTGCGAATCTGCTCAATCAACTTTAATTCTTTGTTAATGCAGCTATACAGGCTATAAGGCAAAGTGTTTGGCATATCAAAAATAAGCTTATTGTCTTTAATTTTCAAAGATACTTCACATTTCGAGCTTAGTTCGGGGCCATCTAAGATAAGCAATATGTTGATCATGTAAGCTATAATAAGGGAATTATGGCGAAATTTAGGTCCCAGAATTTTATCCGCTAAGTTACTTACATATTTGCTCGCTTTTCCTCCAAAAGAATTTGATAGAATTAGAGCTAAGCTTGCTCTTTGTTTATGCGTAAATGGTATATCAATCATCAAAACCGTAGAAGAAAGAAAGCTACTTAAAAAATTTCTATCAACATACTTTTTAAAGTGCAAAAACATCAAAGCAAGCTTGATTATATCATTTAAATCGTAGGTCTCATCTTGTGATGCTATCAGAGCTTGGCTAACCAAAGCGCTGTATCCTTCAAGGTCTATGGATCCCTCTTCGTATTTTATAAATCTTTTGCACCGCTCAAAAATAACATCTTTATAACGCTCTTCTTGGGGTATACTAGTAAATCTTACGCCTTCTTTAAGGCCGTAATTGGAAATTGCAATTGTATCTGGTTCAAATATATTGATAAGGCTTTGTAAGACCAAAATTGAAAAGCTATCGTTTTTTCTACTGGAGCCAAATATATGTGCTGAGGTAGTATTTAAGTAATGTATATAGTTTAGTAGGTTTTCTTTTGGTATCTCTAAATTATGAAGGTTATATAAAGGGTATTTAGTGTGTTTAATATATTCTCTTGCAATTACTCTAAACCCTCCTCCAATAAGGTATAACTTACCTTTGATAATGTTGTTGTTAATAAGATCACTAGCATTTGTTTTGATGTGCTCGGTGATGTAATCAATATTTAAATTTTCTATTTGACTTAATATGCGAGTGCCAAGAGCAAGGGATGTTAGTTTTGGTATTTTGTGAGACTTAACCTCTGCAATTTCTAAGCTTCCCCCTCCCAAATCAGCGATAATGCCTTTACAATGTGCAGATCCCATTAACAGTCCGCAACTACTTAGAAATGCTTCTTGAGTTCCGCTGATGATCTCTATATTGATGCCAAATTTTTGAAAAAAATCATCACATACTTCTTGTGATTTTGGATTATTTCTAAAAGTGGCTGTTGCAACGCATTTAATCTGGCCTACTTTTAATTTGTTTGCCATATCTAAAAAGCGTTTGATTATGCTGTAAAAAGAGTGTTTTGTGTTAATCTTATCTCCTACAACGAGGTTGTTAGCATCCAATTTAAATTTCTCATGGTATACTTCATATCCTCCTATTTGAGTATCAGAATATACAACACACCTTACAGCATTAGATCCTATATCAATAATTGCGATTCTCATATAACTAAATTAGCAAAGTATTTTTGCTTATGTTAAATCTTAGATTACCATTATCGAATTAAAAATCATAATTATGATTTGATTTGATGTAGCTAATTAAATAAATGTAGTTTTTAAGTGGTTTGAGTACTTTGTGGATTTTCGCTAGCTACTTCTTGTACCTCTTCTGGAGTATCCCCTTGAATTATCTCCTCTTCGTTGGGAGCATCTGCCTGAACTTCTGCTCCATCTCCAGGAGTTAATGGGGTTTCCTCTTCTTCGTCTTTTTTATGTGCGCGTGGATCATAAGGTTTTTGAGTCGGCACAAATGTAGCTGGTAACAGCCTATCTGTAAAGAATTTATCCTGATAGTAGAATATTTTTTTGGATTTAATTGGTGGGAATGACTCAATTAGGATGATTTGCTCGTCGCGGGGTAATTGAATCACTTCTTGTGGTAGCAATAATGCTCTTGAGGCTTGAGAAATGCTAACAGTTTGACTTCCTGGATTTAAGCTGAAAAATTTAGGTTTACTTTGAGATGTTTGCTCAACTGTTTTTGTACCACATAATTGCGAAATTAAGTTTGCCGTTTCGTAGTTGTTAGCAGCAAATGTGACGCGATATGTTGAGTTACTTAAGAATGAGTTCATACCCGCTTCTTCGTATGTGCCTTTGAGCTGCTGTGTATCTTGTATAATCAGGAATAAGCGCACTCTATATCCCCTGAAATAAGCAATGCCAGCCTTAAACTGCTCCATTTTACCTAGAGTAGGAAACTCATCCATTAGGAACAGTACTCCGAAAGGCTCTTCTTTAGTATCTGGCATTTTACGGCTTAAAAATTCCGTTGCTTGTTGATAAAATATTTGCATTAATTTTTGCAAACGTTGTATATTATCCGGAGTTAATCCAACGTAAACGGTTGATTTTACCTTTTTGAATTCCTGAATATTAAAATCAGAAGTTGCAGTTGCTGCATCAATTAAAGGGTTAGCCCATAGCTCTAAAGATGAATTTAGGGTAGATATAACACCAGAGCGCTCCTTATCAGATTTTTGCAAAAATGCTGCGATGTTCATATATCCTACTGGGTGTACTACGTTGCCCAATGTATCTAGGGTTACTGCAAGATTATATACAACGTCATCACTGCGCATCATCCGCACTACCTCTCCAAAGGACTTAATTTTTTCGGAATCTGCGATAAGGCATAATACGGCCCCTAAGAAAAGGCTTCGAGCTTCATTTTCCCAAAACTCTTGTTTAGGTAATACAAGGTTTGCTATCTTTTGTACGTCATCAACCCTTTGGCCTGGTTTTTCACTCACCCAATCAATAGGGTTGTAGCAATGCGTGATTCCATCTGGATTTGATGGCTCCCAAACATATACTGCTTGACCTTGTTTTGCTCTCCAGCCGCTTGTTAATTGATAGTTTTCTAATTTGATATCATGGACAAAGACCGAATGATCCCAAAAAAGTAAATTAGGTATTACAAAACCAACACCTTTACCAGAACCAGTAGGCGCAAAGAGTAAAGTATGTTGGAATCCATCTGCAACAAAATATCCATCATGATCCACACCTAAGAGCATCCCTCTTTTTGCTCTTAAATTCGCTCTTTCAATATCCTCTGAATCGGCCCATGATGCATCACCAAAAATTTTTTCTTTATTTCTAAAAGGACTAAAACTAATAATCCTTTTGAAAAAGATAATATATAAAGTCAGAGAGATCGCTACAGGAATAATAGTTGCAAGAACTAATTTTAATTTTATCCTATCTAACATGTCCCAAGTTAACTGAGACCATGAGTCTTGAAGCCAAATTAACCACTTTTGCGCAACCCATACAACGCTTAATTCAAATTTGATCGCTTCCGCCTCGCCTCCTGCATAAGCAATTAGGCAAGATGTGATAAATACGGTCATGGAAATAATTAGGCAATGCAAGAATACTCTTGCAAAAAAATTACCAAACTTATGACCTTTACTGGCTGCTGACATCGTCTAATTTCATATCTTTAAAATATACTTCAGAAACATACCTTCTGCTTTTCTCACCTCTCTTAAGCTGAACTACTACGTCTATCACCGCATGTATATACTTTCTAATCTCTTCAGGTGGCATTCCAAGGCCAGCTTGCATCACCATCAAGTTTAACTGTTCAAGTGCCATCTTTGCCGAGTCTGCATGAAGCGTTCCAATTGAGCCTGGATGACCGGTATTGATAGCTCGTAAGAAACTAAATGCCTCAGCACCCCTTAGCTCACCAATAATGATTCTATCTGGCCTTAGGCGCAAGCATGCTTCAATCAGCTCCTGCGCTCCTACTTTGGCGCGTCCCTGACCTCCTTTAGATGCAAGTAAATGTAGCTTATTTTTTTGTAAAGGTATTTGAATTTCTCTTGCATCTTCGATAGTAATTAGCCTTTCTTCCGGTGATACGCTGGTCAAAGCCGCATTGGCAAATGTTGTTTTACCGGTTGAAGTACCGCCACTAATTATAATGTTCTTTTTACACTTTACGGAATGATCTAAGAACTCTTTGATCTTATTCTGTTTCAAGTAGTTTATTAAAATTGGATTATTAGGATCTGCTGGAGGTATAAATTTCGTATCATCAAAAGCTCCCATAGCTGCATATTTCTCTAGGTCAAGTTGCATCACGTTTGACCTTCTGATAGAGATTGCTACAGATCCTGCTTCACATGCTGGTGGAAATACAACTTGCACCCTGTATCCATTAGGAAGTGTTGCTGATAACAAGGGTTTTTCTTCAGATACCTCTTGTTCTGTAGATTGTGCAATTAGTCTTCCAAGCCCAAGAAGATGCTCGTAATCCAAAAGAGGTGATTCTATTGAAGATGCATCGCCAAACTTTTCAACCCAAATTTCGTAAGGTTTATTTACCATAATTTCACTCACGCCATCTTGATTAAAAAGCTCATGAAAAGGTTCTAAATATTTTTCTAATGCTGTTGTTGTCATTGTAAAACACTTGTAAAACTACCTACGGCTTTTGCGGGGAATGTATAATCTTGATCGATATAAACCCTTATTAGTTCGCCTTGGGATATGGTTATATTTGGTGAAAATGTTTTGTTAGCAGTGAAACCTTGTACTTGGGTTGTTAGGCTTTGTATTGCAGTCTTAACTGCATTTTGCGTATTCGTTAAAGTGGTAGCGGTATTTGTAGTAGATAAAGAACTTGCGGCACTTGAAGCTGTTTGCAATGCAGTGCTAAGCTCTGTGGTTTGGGTAGAATAATTGTCCGTGGTACTTTCTGCGAGAATCTTTTTACATGCAGCATCAAAATCTGTGTAAACGCTTGCTGTTGTATCAAAAAAGTAGCCTCTAGCTGTCTGACAAGTATCATTCAGCTTTGCCTGTGCGGCAGCTAAGGTAGTTGCCGTGGTTAAAGTAGCCATCTGGGTTACAAAAGTAGTATTCAAAGTACTGAGAGAAGATGCTAAAGAGCCATATTTTTGAGCACCTACAGTATTAATACTTCCAGTAATCAATTTATCCGTCATTTGGGCTAAACCTATGCTGATTGCTGAAGATAATGCATTTTGCATTATTTGTTCTTTGTATTTATTGTCTAATCTTCCGACAATTCCAGTTCTACCCAAGTTATCTATACTTCCAGCTGAGGCAAGCTGCAAGGTATAGCCAGTTGCAAAATCTACTCTAGTCCAATTAACTTTTAATATGCCATATACCTGGTCTACAGAATTTGAGAATGTGCCAAAAATTTTTGATCCCTTTGGAATGAGTCGAGTTTTGTGATCTTCTGCAAACACGTCTCTTGTGACGATACCTCTTATTTCCCCAGTTTGATCGGTGTTAATAGCTGTTTCTAATATGATCTCCATAATTTTACCTTTACCAAGAACATATTTCAGATCTGATCTAGTTTTAAAGGAGTTATCCTGGACTATTTGGGCCTGTTCAACTGCAGCAGCTGTTTTGGGTGGATTATTGATTAGCATTATATTTGCTTTACGTTTTGCTTCGAAATCTGCTGTACTTGATGGACCTGAAGGTCTAGGAGGGGTAGGAGGTGCAATGGGCGCCACGGGAGCAACTGGAGCGTTAGGCGTTACTGTTGCAACTGATGTTGGTTTACCTGAGGCATCATCTTTTTTTTCTTCTGGCTCTTTTTTAGGAGCTGGCGGAGGAGCTGGTGGTGCAGGTTTTACTAACTGTGGTATAGCGGGTATATCAGGTACTTGAGGAGTAGCTGCAATAACGTTTGAGTCGGGTACGACTACGTTTTCAGGAGGTTTAGGTGGTTGTTTAGTTTTTACTAATTCATTCTGAGCTGGTCCTGAAAGAGAAAAAATAGTGGCATAAAGTACGTAGCCTAAAATACCTACAATGACAACTAAGATAGCAACGCTTTTCTTTGAGCTTGAGGCAACTAAAGAAAGGTTGTGCCTTAAGGCTGATTTTACGGAGCTAGCACTATTAGTATTATTATCTGCCATTTTGCTTTGATGTTTTAGGGTAATAAAATCTAATGAGGTAAACTAAGTCCTCTTCTTCACCTTCTTCAAATGTTTTGGCTACCAGATCAAATTGATATTTGCGTTTATTGGTAATGATAGTCATGTTAGTTCTGATATTTTTTTCTAAAGGCTTAATGAAAAGCATGTTATCTAAAGGAGTAATTTTCCATGCATAGGTATCTCCTAAAGAGATTGTTTGCACTTTTTCACCTTTGGCAAACTCGATATTAGATTGAAAGCCAAAATGTAATACTAGGAGATATACTTCGTTAGGATTATAAACGTAGCTTTTAATTCTGCTATCAGTTGTTAATTGCAAAATTTCTTCATAATCTAGCAAGTTTTTGTCTTCTCCCCAACATAAAGTTGAGCAAACAATGCTAACTATAAGCGTTATAATTTTTTTAACTCTCATCGTCATCCACTCTATAATCGGTTACTTGAAAACCTACGGGATTCATATCTTGTTCTTCAGGATCAAGTTCCATAGCAACATAGTGCGCTTTGACTATCGCAATTTTATTCCATACTCTAAGTCCTCCAGCGGTTTCATGTACTGAAAATCTACAAATAAATTTATCGTTTTCTAATTTAGACCAGGATTTTATTTTTATATAAGTTGAATTAGAGGTCCCATACATTTTTCTAGGATCGGTATCCTTATTGGATATATAGCGATAATAGCTGAAATATAAATTATCAGTTGAAGTCAGCTTTACGAATTTCAACGAAACAGTATCAAAATCGGCCGAATTGTAAGTTTCTCGAGCCGAAATATATTTTTTAATAAAATATCTTGATAAAGAATCGTTACCATTTAATATTTCAGATCCCAAGGGATTAACAATAGTTGTAGAACCCGTAGACTCATCGACCTGTATCACAAAAGGCATGATTTCCTTAGAGTTCATAATTTTTACAGCTGATAGCATTGCTATCGATAAACCAACTAGAGCGATGATCGTAATTAATACAAATAAATTTCTTTGAGTAAGTATCGATTCATAGCGCTCTGTGGCCCATGTAACTTTTTCTGTTACCCCTATTTCTGAATATTTTTGGGCTTTTGCTTTAAAGATTGATTTGAATTTTTCTGATATACTCATATATTAAAATAATCAATTGTCTATGCAGATTATCTTTATGTCGATCAGCAAAAACAAGATTTTTACATATTAGATTAAAAAATAAATTATTATAGGATATTTTTGACAAACTAGTCTTGCAATTTTGGCTGTTATGTTGTTAATTGAAGATGTAAATACTCAAATTAAAGGTACTCTTTATGTCTAAAATTTATCTAGCAATTATTTTTTTAATCACAATTCCTTTTACTTGCCTTAGTAATGATCAATATCCTAAACCATCCCATGAAAAAAAGATTGACGAGATGGGCTCAATTATTGGTGGTGATGGTATTAGGATTAATAACTCTGAAAAGCCACGTAAAAAACACCATCAACCACGTAAAGATTATCATAAAGCTTTATGGCAAGCTGCGATGGAGTATTTAGGGCCAAGAC
Organism: Candidatus Phycorickettsia trachydisci; assembly: GCF_003015145.1. Lineage (NCBI taxonomy): Bacteria > Pseudomonadati > Pseudomonadota > Alphaproteobacteria > Rickettsiales > Rickettsiaceae > Candidatus Phycorickettsia > Candidatus Phycorickettsia trachydisci. The sequence continues at coordinate 1,065,705 of NZ_CP027845.1, forward strand.
ACATTATATCAAGTCATTACGAAGGCGGTAGTATAGTAACGGATTGGTATCATGAAGGAGGACATGAAACAAAAGTCCTGATTCTTATAAAGGGTCGGAACTTATCAGACAAAGCAATTAGCGTTAAAGTATGGAGCAGGCTTCACTCCAAAGAGGCTCGTCATAATATCGGACGTAAGGCTGAGCTTGAAAAAGAAATCAAAGAAGCAATCCTTAAAATGGCAAAAGAGCACCTGGCATAAAAAGCACTTAGTGCAAAAATAACTTGCTATTTTCCAAATCGAAAGGGGCGGTTTAAGACGTCCCTGATATAATGACATCAAATTAAGCAAACAGATGTCCATATGTTAGAATTTGATGCGAAAAATATGCTAGAAGCAACAATCATTGGAGATGTTGTGGTAGGTAAGATACAGGTGATTAGCGGCGGTGAAGTAATATTTGATGGTGGTTTAACAGTTGACCATAAGGTGGTTCATCAAGAAAAAGATTTGATGGCTGTTGTTGTGCCACATGGGGCGAGTCTTAGGTTTACAGGTCATGTTACTTGCGGGGAATATATAGGAGGGAGTTCTGATACTACTCCTGTAAAGGCAAAATAACAAATCTTTATCAATTTATGAAAAATATTTTAAACAAAATTTACGACAACGCTGCAAAAGCTTTGGATGGTGTTCTATTTGATGGAATGACCATTATGGCTGGAGGTTTTGGCTTATGTGGTATACCGGAAAATTTAATTGCAGTTATTAGAGACTCTGGAGTGAAAAACCTTACTGTTATCAGTAACAACTGTGGTGTAGATGATTTTGGTATAGGGTTATGGCTCAAGAATCATCAAATGAAAAAACTTATTGGAAGTTATGTAGGGGAAAACGAAACGGTTGAGCATAAGTTACAGACTAATGATTTTGAGTTGCAAGTCGTACCTCAAGGCACTTTAGCAGAAGCTATAAGAGCTGGTGGAGCTGGAATTCCTGCATTTTTTACTAAAACTGGTGTTGGAACGATTGTTGCGCAAGGAAAAGAAACAAGAGATTTTGACGGCGTAACGTATTTGATGGAAAAAGCACTACGTGCAGATTTGGCTATCATTAAAGGTCATAAAGCAGATCAATACGGTAACGTTATATACAATAAAACTGCAAGAAACTTTAATCCAATTATGGCTACTGCAGCTGATTTAGTCGTATGTGAGGTAGAAGAGATCATGGAAAAGCCTCTTGATCCAGATTATATTCATACCCCTGGAATTTATATCCATCGGTTGATCCAAGGGGTAAATTACGAAAAACGTATTGAAGGTAAACAATAAAAAAGGAACATTATATGGCTTGGACTACAGATCAAATGTGCAAAATAGTTGCACTCACAGAGTTTAAACATGGACTATATGTAAATCTTGGAATTGGCATGCCAACTAAGACTGCTAAATTTATTCCAGATGGGATATATGTTACATTGCAGAGTGAAAATGGAATGCTTGGCATGGGACCGAATCCAGAACCTGGGAAAGAAGACCCTGATTTAATTAACGCAGGTAAAAAACCTATTACTGCTTTACCTGGTGCTAGTTATTTTGATAACGCAACTTCTTTTAGCATGATTAGAGGTGAGCATATTGATTTAACAATACTTGGAGGTTTAGAAGTATCACAAACTGGAGATCTTGCTAACTGGACAATTCCTGGAAAAATGATGAAAGGAATGGGCGGAGCTATGGATTTAGTCTCAAGAGTTGTGCGCGTTGTTGTGCTGATGACCCATACATCTAAAGATGGAGCTCCTAAGTTACTGAAAAAATGTGATTTACCTCTTACGGGAGTTGGAGTGGTTGATAGGATTGTAACAGATTTAGGTATATTTGATATTAAACCGGAGAAAAATCCAACATTATACCTTGTGGCAAAACCTCAAGATGTTAGCGTAGAGGAAATAGAGAAAAAGACAAATGCATTTTTTAACTTTACAGAAGATAAGGAGTTGGCCAAAATAGTAGCTTCTGTATAAAAATTAGCACATATCTTATTTAATATATTGCTAGGACAGAGTCTAACATAAAATTATAAATACAAAGGTTATAATTAGGAAAAAAATTATAGCCTTTTTATGCAAGAAAAACCAAACCAAGTTGCAACTATCGATCTATGGAAGTTGCATAACGACATCAAATTAAGAAAATTTTCAGAAATAACAAAAGTAAAATTTCAAGATACTGAGCAAGAAGTAAAATTTGAAGACGTAGAGTTTAGGGGATTAAGCAACTTGCCTTCAATGGCTTATATTCCTTCTTTAGCTAATTTAAGTGATTTACAAAGAGAACTAGATAAAGCTTTAAACAATAAAGATATAAAAGCAATCAAAGGGATGCAAAAAAAGTTCGAGGAACTACGCCAAACGTGTTTTGATGACCTATGTACTTGGGGTAAGTCTGCTTTTATTGAAGATGAGTATAAGATCTTAGAAGAATCAAAAAAAGACACTTGGAATAAAAGAATAAAGGATTATAAAGAGCTAATACCCAAAGTGCGGTTACAAAACCGAGCTAATTCTGCTTTTAACGAAAATTTAATTGTACCAGCGATGGATTTGTCGCATCAGTATTTTCAAATATTAGAACAGTTAGATAAGGCGCCTGATAAAATTACACAACTATCACAACAAATCAAAAATTTCAGAAGCCTTTATGACTCAGAAGTAAAAAATCTAAAAAAGAACCAAGAAAAACAAACTATGTTAGATCTAGGTCGGAATGGATTCGTTGTAAGAAATAATGGCGAATACGAAAGATTTAGTGGTAATCCGTTTGGTGAGAATTCTAAAGAAAAATTATTCACAAATAATTTAAAAAAATATGGTTTATCAGAAGCCCAAATTGATTTTATTGTATATCACGGTAATCAATCAGGTTTTACGGGTACAGCAACTAGTATAATGCGTCGAGCAAAACCTTGTGCTGGTTTAGTGATTGATATACAGACAGAGCCTTCGGGACAGCGCAAGATATTATTAAAATCCCTTTCTTATAATACAATTGGGCTAGATGATAATGGAAATCCCGCAAAAGGTATGGATATATCTAGCGTTGATCTTTTGGGCAAAGCTCAGTTATTAGTTGATATATCTTCACTAGGAGGCAAAGAGGCCAAATACGATCCAGGAACACACAAAGGAATAAAAATGGAGTTAACTAGTGATTTTTTTAGTAATGAAAAAGCTAAATGGGTCGATCTTAAGTATTGCGGTGTGTCTTCCCATTTATTAACTAGTGAAGATCCTCAAAAGTTTCAAAAAAGTTATGAAGATATTGGAGAAGGTTACATAAAAAGTATGACCAATGACGAAATGCTTAATGATGTATTTCCTGATGCTGCTAGCAATCCCAAATTGCAAGAACAATATATCAAGGCTAAGCTTTTTAACCTTGAGGGAACTTTTAATAAAGAATTTTATGAACGCGTTCAACTAGATAAAAGTGTTCAACCAGAAACTTTAAATCAAGCTGTAGCTGATAGCGTTGTAAGTCACGTTTCAAAAATGATATCATCAAAATTAGATGAAGAAAAAGATTATAAAAAAATTGGACAAGATGTTTATAAATCCCTAGGTACACTTGTGCCATCAAGCTCAAAAGAGATAGTAGAAAAGACAATCTCTGATTTGGTTCTTGATGTTGCGAAGAATAAAAATCATAAGCTGAAATTACATCAAAAGGTTAAGATATGGTGGAATAATGTTGTCGATCTTTTGACTCAAAGTAAAGATAAAAGATTAGGTCAATACGTTTTGTCCAAAAAGGCAGATGATAAAAAGCCTGTACTTAAATCCTCTAAGTCTAAATCTAATTCTGGACAAAGCTTCACATCCATACTTTAAGGTATACCTATAAATTTATGCGTTTGGACGCTTAGGATATAGCCAAATTTTTGAGCTAATTTAATAGCATGCTGAGTATTTTGTTTATTAAGCTCGGCATCATACTCATCCATAGGCTGAACGTATGTGGGAATATTATAACCGCTCTGTCCTACATCGGGCACATCTTTATAAGCTTCAAACTTAGTAGAAATCAGAAATTTTAGAGCATTTATGCGTCTCAGCATATCTTCTCTTAGCTTATAATACTTGCCATTAGGGGCCTTAGGTGAGCATACTATATGAACTTTTTCAGGAAGGTTTCTGAATATTGTGCCATTAGTTTCAATCTGAACTTTTAAGTTGTTATCTAAGAGTAATTGGCAAAATTTTTCAATAGGCTGGCGCATTGGCTCTCCTCCAGTAATAACAACTAGTTTTGTTTGAAAGGACAAAATCTTTTCTAATATTTTATCTATCGGTATTTGCGTAAAACTTTCAAACTCAGTGTCGCAAAATTTACAGGCTAAATTACATCCTCCAAGACGCATAAATACTGCTGCGTGGCCAACAAATGGCCCTTCTCCTTGAATTGTTAAGAATATATCTTGCACAAAAAGCTCATCTCCCGAGCCTTTTTCAAGACCTCTGATAGGGTTATTACCGAACATAAAAATCCTTGATTAAAAGATCTACAAATATCTTACGGGAATTTTTTTGCATTTTCTTTAAGTTATTACTCATCTCTTCAAGTTTATTTTTGTCTAAGCGTAGAATTTGATCTGATAATTGATCAGCATTATTGGTTTGTTCAAAGCATATACAAGCTCCCTTATTTTGCATACTGACTGCGTTAAAAAATTGATGATTTTGAGCAGCTGTTGGAAGTGGAATTAGAATTGCTGGTTTTGCTGCGGCAACTAGCTCGGCAATAGTTGAAGCACCAGATCTTGCAATAACTAAGTCACAATTTGCATATAGTTCTTCCATATTTTGGAAAAATGTTGATATTTGAAATTCAAAATTAGGATATGCTTGTTGTAAAGCAGCATATTGCTCTGATACCTTATTATAATCAATTACTTGCTGGGTTATTTTAATTTTTTGCGTTGGTACGAGTAATTTTATAGCCTCTGGCAATAGCTCATCAAATTTTTGCGCCCCCTGGCTTCCTGCAATTACTAGGATCCTCAGATGATCACTGGCTGTAGCTGTGGTGGTCGCAATAGTTTTGCGTATTGGGTTGCCTACAACAAATACTTTATCCAAGTGCTTTTTATCGATTTGTGTATCTTCAAAATTAACTGCGATAATTTTTGCGGAGCCTGCAAATAGTTTGGTGACTTTTCCTGGAACGCTATTTTGTTCGTGCAATACTAGCGGCACGCGGAGTATCTTAGCAGCAATTAAAGGTGGCAGGCTCGTATATCCACCAAATCCAACTACGCATTTTGCTTTATAAACTAACTTGAGGCTTTGCAAGGTTGCAACAAGAACTCTGAAAGCAACACAAAACTTACTCCATAAACCAGATCTAAGTGATCCAATATGGAAAATTTTAACAGGTATTTTTAAGTCTTGTGGTAGATATTTTTCACATCTTCTATCTGTTATCAGCGATACATTTATTCCTTGATCACGTAATTCTTGTGCAAGGCTCATTGCTGGAAAAAGATGTCCGCCTGTACCTCCTCCAACTATAACGATATCTGACATTCTACGAGAATTTATAAGTATATAATTTTGGCCCTCTTCGAGTAAAACTTAAGATTACTCCCATAGAAATTGCCATAGCAAGTATTGATGATCCTCCATAACTAATGAACGGGAGAGTCATACCTTTTGTTGGTATTAAGTTCAGCGTCACAGACATGTTAATCATAGCTTGCAAAACGAACTGAGTGACCAAACCTAATCCGGAAAGCATGATGTAATAGTCGTTCTTTCTTGAAATTAATAGTAATGAGCGCACAGCAATTATACAAAAAATAAGAGAAATTGTAATACAAGCTATAACGCCGAATTCTTCTCCTGCAACTGCAAAGATAAAATCAGTATGTGAATCTGGAAGAGAGTATTTTACAATACCTTCAGCGGGCCCTAGTCCAAATATGCCCCCCTTTTCATATGCGAGTAGTGATTTAGTGATTTGATAATTATTTGAAATATCTGAGCCTAAAAAGGTATTAATTCTACTAGCAACATGGGGCAAAAAGTTATATGCAAGTAAAAGACCGCAGCTGCTAAATAGCATTAACAGGGCGATAATTGCAATTGGCATACCGGCTATAAAAAGCTGCACTAGGTAGCTGGCAGAAATTAGTATTAATGTTCCGATATCAGGCTGCGTGATTAAAAATAAAGCAATGATCAGATAAAAGATGCTCGTTACTCTTACGCTAGGAAAGCTTTCTTGCTCAAATTTTACGGATAAAATCCAGCCGGTGAGTATAAAGAAAAAAGGTTTAGTAAATTCCGATGGCTGGATAGATATCCCTAAAAGATTTATCCACCTCTTTGCGCCCTTAATCTCATAGCCAAAAAACTTGACTGCTAAAAGTAAGATAATGCTCATACAAAATCCTAATATTGCAAAGCGCCTTATAGTTATGGGGGAAGCCATTGAGATAAAGATGATTACCGCGGCAGCAAGCGATAAATATATTCCTTGACGGATAATAAAGAAACTTTTATCAATTCCAATCCTGCCTGCAATAGCTGGACTTGCAGCAGTTACTAAAATCATCCCAAAGCAAAAAAGCAGAGCCAGTGACCATAAAATGACCTGGTCAACGCTTTGCCACCAGTTGCTTAAAAAATAATTTAGTTTATAAAAAATTCTGCGCAAGGTTATTTAATATGAAGAAAGTTTTGGTTAGCAAAATCCCAATTAATTAGCTCTCTCATGAACAGATCCAAGTAATCAACTCTTCTATGACGATAATCTATGTAGTAAGCATGTTCCCAGACATCACAGGTAAAAATTGGGCGAATATTTTGTGCAATGGGAGTATGCGCGTTTGAAGTTTTTGTCAGTTTTAATTTTCCCTTTTCTTTAATAAGCCAAACCCAGCCGCTGCCAAATTGAGATGTCCCAGCCTTTTTAAACTCTGCCATGAAGTTATCTAGGCTGCCAAAATCTTCATTAATTTGCTCTATCAATTCATTATTTGGAGGAGTGCCATCCGATTTTTTCATGGAGTGCCAGAAAAAACTGTGGTTCCAAATTTGTGCAGCATTATTAAATATGCCATCTAATTTTTCCTCAAGCGAAGTTACAATAATCTCTTCCAGTGACTTTTGCTTTAGATCATGGTTTTCAAGCAAAGTATTTAAATTATTGACATAAGCTGCATGATGCTTTTTGTGATGATATTCCAAAGTCTCAGCACTTAAGTATGGCTCTAGTGCTTTTTGATCATACGGTAAGTCTGGTAAAATAAAAGGATAAACAGTTTGATTTGCTTGTTTAGAGAATGCCATAATATTTTTGATACAAAATTAGTATTACAGTTTAGTATATAACAGATGAAAAAAGAATTAAAGTTCGCATCACAGTATCTTAAAGATTTAATTTCAATCCTTGGATCTACCAACGCTCGTATTGTTGGAGGGTGCGTTCGGGATGCGTTGTTAGGTATTAAGACAGATGATTTTGATATTGCAACTAGACTTGTCCCAGATGAGGTAACTAGATTACTTGAGGCAAAGAGTATTAATGTGATTCCTACAGGTCTCAAACATGGTACCGTAACGGCTATTATGGGAGGTGAGAAATTTGAGATCACAACTTTACGTCAAGACTTAAAATGTGATGGTAGGCATGCAAAAGTTGCTTTTACAGATGATTTTAAAGAGGATGCTTCAAGACGTGATTTTACAATAAATGCTTTAAGTTATGATGTTTTTACTCATGAAGTTTTTGATTATTTTGAAGGTTTAAAGCACTTATCACAAAGGAAAGTTGTATTTATTGGAGAGGCGCATAAGCGTATTGAGGAAGATCATTTGAGGATATTAAGGTTTTTTAGATTTAGTGCATATTATGCTAAAGATTTTGATTCTGAAGGGCTTAAAGCGTGTAATGCTTTAGCAGATAGATTAAAAGAGATTTCGCGTGAGAGGATTAATATGGAGTTTGATAAAATTCTTTTAGCATCAAACAACGTCAAAACTCTTTACGCAATGCAAGATGTGTTGCCAAGCATTTTTGAGCCACTAGATATCGGGACTTTAGAAAAAATTCTAGATTTATCTAAAAAATTCGAAACTCCACTTACTCTAAACGAAATATACAGTCTTTTATTCTGGGATCATAATTTATCGAAGCTAAAATTTGATAATGCTCGCAAAAAGCAAATACGTAAATTTGCAGAGTTTGTATCTAACATCGCTAACGCAAACTTGCGTGCAATATGGATTAATTCTAACTACCCTTGTACTTTATACATACTGTTTGCAAACCTGGATGGAGTGATAAATAATGATCAAACACAAGAATTTTTAGAGCTTATTAGAAAACCTAAACCAACATTTCCAGTTAATGGAGGGGATTTGCTTAATTTAGGCTACTCTGGTAAAAATGTTGGAGATGTGTTAGATTATTTAAGGGCTATATGGGTCAACCATAATTTTCAGATATCAAAAAAAGATCTAATAAAATGTATAAAGCAGTAGTATCTATAATTTTATTGTTTAACGTAAATGCAGCCATGGCACAGTTTCGTATAGCTGCAAGTAATACGCCCATTGCAAGTATTGTAAGCTTAATTGTTAAAGATAAGGCTCAAGTAACAAGTATTTGTAATGTAAATAATGGGTGCGCACATCATTACTCTGTTAAACCAAACCAAGTTTCAGAAGTTCAAAATGCAGACATATTAGTATACATTAATGATAGCTTTGAGACCTTTATGCCAAAGCTCTTATCAAGCGGTAAAAAACAAATGATTTTGAGATTGAGTGATATAGAGTTAGTGAGTGTGCAAGATAATTGGCATGTCTGGCTTTCCATTGAAAACATCAGGCGTATTGCTGGTTACGTGCTACTAAACCTGATTAAGTTTGATTCGGCTAATACAGATTTTTATTCACAAAACTATCAAGACGTTCTAAAGATGTTGGATGGTATGGAAAAATCTACACAAAATTTAAAAAACTTAAAAGATGTAGTATTGCTTGATGATAGCTTAGAGCATTTTTTTAGCAACTTTACCACTGATATCAAAAGATTCTATAGTGCTGCTGAGCATATGAAGCCTCAGGAGCTAGAAAATTTGAAAGAATTAATTAAAACTCGTCATCCAAAGTGTATTTTTATGAGCTCTAAGCAAGATGCAAGTAAGCTGAGCGAGTATCTTAAAAATCAAACCCGCGTTGTTAGTTTAGATACTGAATCATGGGAAACGCAGCCTCCTTATGATAAGGTTTTAGAGCAAAAAATGATTAATATGATTAACGCTGCTGCTAGTTGTCTATAGATGTTAACAGTTTTTGATACGATATTTCCTATCTTTGTCATAATGATGATAGGTAAGCTGACTAAAACTTATTGGCTCAGTGCTGAAGAATTTTGGCGAGGAATGGAAAGTATGTCGTACTTTTTGCTTTTTCCATGCGCTCTTTTTAACTATATCGTCTCAGCAGATCTAAGCTCTTCTGACATCCTGCATGTTATATATGTTTTAATGATGGCAACGACTTTGCTGGTAACGGGGCTTGCTATATATCAAAAACAATATGCTATAGAAGGAGCGGCTTTTACTTCGATAATGCAGGGAAGTATAAGGTATAATAACTACATTTTCTTCGGGGTCACAAGTACCTTATTCCAAAACAAAGGGCTTGCTATTGCTTCAGTTATCGCTCTTTACATGATAGTGTTTACCAATATTATCTCAATTTTAACCTGCAATGTTTGTTTAGATAGAAAAAAAATTCAGGAAGACTATTTATCCAACATGGCTTCACTTATTAAAAAGTTGACGCTTAATCCTATGATTTTTAGCAGCATTTTAGCCTTAATTTGCAATAAATTTGAGGTAAAGATTGATAAAACAATGCAAAGCATTTTAGATAGTCTTGCAAGTGCAGCTTTGACTATGGGTATTATCACTGTTGGTTCAGGTTTGAGGTTTCACGTAGCAGATTTCGATAAGTTAAAGCTTATTTTTGTAACAAGCGTCAATAAGCTTTTGATATTTCCGATACTGACAATTTTATTATTATCATTTTATAGGATTGATGGTCTGCCAAAATTGGTAGGTCTTATTTACAGCGGTGTTCCTTGCGCAACAACATCTTATATTCTAGCAAAGCAGCTTGGAGGAGATGCGGAACTTATGGCTTCGATCATTACTTTTACCACGGTGCTATCCGTGTTGACATTATCTTTTTTAATCTATTTTTTTCGCTAATTCTTAAAACATATGACACAGGATTTAAAAACTCGTGCTCTTTTTTATCATCAACATAAAACTCCAGGCAAGATAGGAATCAGTCCTACAAAACCTTTAGTGACACAAGAAGACTTAGCGCTTGCTTATTCTCCTGGAGTAGCTGAGCCTGTTAAGGAAATTTATAAAGATGTAAACAATATATATAAATACACAGCTCGTGGTAATATGGTGGCTGTTATTTCCAATGGAACTGCAATCTTAGGTTTGGGTAATCTGGGAGCTGCTGCTGCAAAACCTGTAATGGAAGGCAAAGCAGTATTGTTTAAGAGGTTTGCTGACGTTGATGCAATAGATTTAGAGGTTGATACAAGTGATCCTGATGAGTTTATTTCTGCAGTTAAGCATCTAGGATATAGCTTTGGTGGGATTAATTTAGAAGATATAAAAGCGCCAGAATGCTTTTATATAGAAGACGCTTTGCGCAAGGCTTTAGATATACCCGTATTCCATGATGACCAACATGGAACTGCAATTATCGTATTGGCGGGTCTTATTAATGCGGCACTTATTGCGGGCAAAGAGCTGAAAAATTTAAAGATAATAGTAAATGGTGCAGGAGCTGCTGCGATAGCTTGCCTAGATTTGCTAACATCATTTGAAGTGAATAAAGATAATGTTGTTTTATGTGATACATTGGGGGTAGTGCATAAGGGAAGAAGCAAGGGGATGAATCAGTGGAAGGAAAGGTATGCAACTAATCTAAGTGCGCGCAGTTTAGAAGAGGCTATAAAAGGAGCTGATGTGTTTCTTGGATTATCGGTCAAAGGTGCTCTATCCCCTGAAATGGTGGAAAAAATGGCACCAAATCCTATTATTTTTGCTCTTGCAAACCCTGATCCAGAAATAACTCCAGATCAGGCTCATAGCGTTAGAAATGATGCGATAGTTGCAACTGGTAGGTCTGACTATCCAAATCAGGTTAACAACCTTATGGGTTTTCCTTATATCTTTAGAGGAGCCCTAGATGTGCGTGCAAGAGAGATTAATATCGAGATGAAAATTGCGGCAGCACTTACTCTTGCCAAAATGGCACGTGAAATTGTACCAACTCAGGTTTCAAAAGCAATGAAGGGAAAAAAAATGGTATTTGGTCCTGAATATATTATTCCATCGCCTTTTGATCCTCGATTAATTATTGATCTGCCAATGGCTGTGGCTAAAGCTGCAATAGAGACCAAGGTAGCTGGTATCACAGATTTAGATCTTGCGAAATATAAAAGAGATCTAGCAAGCCGCCTTAATCCATCTGCTAACTATCTTAATACTGTACTTTCCAAAATCTCTAAGAATAAACGAATAATCTTAGCAGATGGTGAGGACATTGAAACTATTAAGGCGGCATTCAAAATTAGAGATAGATTGGGATGTACTCCTATTATTGTCGGTAGAACGAAAATACTACAACCTCTCTTGAATGAAGTTGGTAAGAATAATATAGGCGGTATTGAGCTGACAAATGCTGTGCTAAGCAAAGATACAGAGCAATATATCTTATTCTTATATGAGAAGCTGCAAAGACTTGGTTACACCAAGCAAGACTGTGCAAATCTAGTTAAAAATGATAAAAATATTTTCTCTGCTTGCATGCTTGCATTTGGAGGGGCGGATAGTTTGATTATGGGCAATACAAGGGATTATGATGAATGCTTTGCGCTGTTGAGTAAGATTGTTGGCACAAGTTCTAATATTCCGATTTTTGAGTATTATAATATCTTAGATTCAGATAATACTTTGATGGTAGTTGATCCATCTCCAACGTGGTCAGAGGCTTCAGCTAATGATATTTCTCAAATAGTCCTAAAGTCTGCAAAAATTATGCGAAACTTAGGTCTAGTTCCAAGCGTTGCTTTAATTTCCTATCAGAATTTTGCAGATTGCAAATATAACGCAAGAACCCAGGAGGTCTTAAGTATTTTAGACTCTATGAAGGTTGATTTTGAGTATGATGGAAATATGACGCCTGATGTTGCATTAAACCCATCGTTAATGAAACTATATCCATTCTGTAAGTTCTCTAATCCTGCAAATATACTCATAATGCCAAACTCTGAGGTGTCAGCAATTTCGCTCAAAATGTTATCTCAGTTGCTTGGAACTAAGACGCATGTTATGGGTCCAATACTTAGTGGCTTTAAGAAGAATATTCAATTACACCATTTTACCGCAAGTGAAATTTTTGACATGGCTGTTATATCCTTAATGGAGTAAGGTCATTGTGGACATAAGATAAAAATTTATTATCACTCAGCATTATCATCTGCAATGTCTTCGTTTTGACCAACAATTGGTGTTTCAGATGATCTTGGGCTCAGTAATCCATGTTCTATCATCTCTGCAACAAGATCGTAGTACGGAGGAATCATTGTAGGACCTTGATTTAGAATTATCGTATCTTGCCTAACTAGACCAGTTTGAGGCATGAGGGATAAATAATAATTTAGCGTCTCATCAGTGATATGTTCTATTTGGTCATCGACATTTTCTTCAGTAACTAATGGCTCAGCCATTGATTCTAGTAACAAACTTTCTAATAGTTTTGGAGAAATATTATCTTTTGGAGAGGTAATTTCTGCTTCGTGATCCCGATCTATTGCATCTTCTTTTTCAAGCTCAGGAATAATTATCGTATGATTAAAGATTTTATTATAGTCATTCATATAAGTACCTATCAAGAGTTAATAATAGAGGTACAGTGTAATTATCGCGCATATTTCTAACATATATAAGTAAAAAGCTTCTAAAATTAAAAAAAGATCATGATTGTTTCTTTTAAGATACTTGAATTTCTATTTTTTTATATATATGTAATAAAATATAAAAGGTTATGATAAAGATATAGTAAAGTTGGTTAATAATTTAGAATCTTAGCATGGATTGTAATAAACGAATAATAGTAGATATAATGATAGTAATCAAAAAGGCATTTAAGTAATGATTTTGAATAGTGCTCACAGAGCTTACATGGCATTAGCTTTACAAGAAGCGCAAAAAGCCATCAAAAAAGGCGAAGTGCCAGTAGGAGCTGTTATAGTTAATGATCAAGGAATAGTTGCAAAAGCTCATAATAACGTTGAAACTAAAAAGAATGCCTGTTATCACGCTGAGATTTTAGCGATAAATTCTGCTTGTAAGGCACTAAACTCAAAATTTCTAGATGAATGCATGCTATATGTTACGCTAGAGCCTTGTTGTATGTGCATACAAGCAATATACACTTCTCGCATAAAGAAACTATTCTTTGGAGCATCTATAACTCCTTATACTAAAGGTCTCATCGACAATTCTCCTAAAATGCTAGAAGTGTATGAAGGGTTATTAGAAAAAGAATCCCAAATGCTACTAACTAGCTTTTTTACTTCTCTTAGAAATAAAAAGACTACTTTATAAATAAGGTTACACTTAGAATTAAAAATTAATTTTAAGTGTAAAGTAATTGTTCAAGCCAGCATTTACTAATATAATTTAGTAAAGAAGAACTTACTTTATTATGAAAACTAATCTTCATGAAATAAAAGACAGAATCTTGGCAAAAACTCTTGAAAAAGTGATAGGGGAGCATTCTCACAAAAAAATTATCCAGATTAACTCAGAAATCTTAAATGCATACCAAAAAGAGCTGGGAAAGATAGAAAAGCTTTTTCATAATATAGAAAAAGACATAAACTTCAGAGAAGAAGGTAAGACGCCTTTATATACAGCAATAAAAGAGGGCTATGGAGAACTAGCGAATTACTTAATAAATAATGGCGCTGATGCAAATAATATAAATGAAGAAAACCAAACAGCCTTAGATGCAATCGAGGCCTGGTGCAAGGCGAGTCTTGGTGATCCAGCCTTTCCAGAAGTAGATTGGAACGGTCCCGAGATGGATACTATAGGCGAAAACCCAGACTATCCAATTACAACAGATTATTAATTTAAAAAAGCTATCTTTTTATATTTATTTCATGTATGATAAGTTTAAGTAACTTAAATGGATAATAATATGAAAATCGAAGACATGGAAAGATATTTTACAACGTTAGGTCCTGATCAGGATTTATTAAGACTCGCTAGTTATGATAAACCTGAATTAATTAAAGAACTAGTTGAAAATAGAAGCGCCGATGTAAATGCTAAGAGTAAGCCTAGCGAAACGACTCCTCTTCATGAAACAATTATCGGAGAAGAAGAATTCGGAAAAACATCTGTGGAAATTATGAAGTACTTAATAAGCAAAGGTGCTGACATTAATGCTCTAAACTCTAAAGGACAAACCCCTTTAGATTTAGCTGCAGAAAAGTTTGGATTTCTCTGCATGGGAGAGCTTTTGCTACACAAGGCAGAGCCAAACACGCGCGATATAGCACTACTTAAGACTATTGCTTCTCAAAATTATGGAGGAGGTAAAAATGTTATAGCTCAAATTCAAAACATAGATACTTTAAGAAATAAAGTTTTAGAATTAGAAGAAAATGATAAAAAATATGATCTTTTGGATAAGTTGGCTTCTCAAGAAACGAGATTAACTCAAAAGCTACCAGAGTATCTTTCTAAAAAAATTCAGGAAGGTTATGAAAACAAACAACAAAATCTACAATACCTCTCACATGTCTCTGAAATGCTAGCGAAAGGTATAGAATCTCTAAAAAATTTACCTTCAGAAGAAATAGATAAAGCTTCACCAGAAGAAAAGCAAGATTTTGAAGAACGTTTAGATTTAATGCAAAAATACTTAGAAGCCTACTCGGAATCTATTCGTATTTTAAAGGCAGAAAAAATAACAACAGAAGCAATAAATGATCTTACTGATGTAACTGGAGATTTGTCTCACGAGGGTGTTGAAAAGCTAACCATAGGAGGAACCGATACAGAAGAGGCTTAAAATTATCTCATTATGATTTGATTCTTAGGCCATATTCTTTATCTAAAGATTTAACGCTATAGATCCAAACAAGGCAAACTATTATAAATAAACTCATCAAAAGATGCACAATACTAGAATGTTTTGCGCTTGGGTATATAGTAAACATTGCGCACTGCAGAATAGCTCCTATTGATTTGCCAATCTTAGCTCCCACAATATCTACGGCAGCTTTACCTTTAGTTTTCATTTCATCATCAAGTGGTATGTATACCATTTCTTTAGAAGCATCAAAAAATGAATATTTAGTCCCCTTTCCTAGAACATTTTGCGCACCTCCCATGAAAACTATCAGGAATTGAGGAGAGATTAAACTTAAAGAATGAGCTAATACGGTTAATTGACCTTCAAACATGCAAAAGATGAAAAACGCAACACCGACGCACATAATTATAAAAGGGGTTGTAACAGCCCCCCAGAACCAACCATAATACCTGATAACTGCGCTACCGATAAAAGAGCAAAGTACAGTTGCAACACCCGTCCACATAAGAACTGTGCCTTGATATTTGATAAAACCTTCTGTAGTTCCATAATATTCTCTGGCTTTTTCGAACCATAATCCTTCTAAAAGATTTACAGAAGTTGAATAGCTAATCAAAAGTATGCAGATAAGCCATAGATACCTGGACTTAAGTATTACTTTAAGGCTTTCTATTAAACCTAATTTAGGAGCTTTAACCTTAGGCTTTTTATCAGTCAATTCCATTTTCTTAATAACCCTTGCCTCTATGAAATAATGTAAATAAAAGCAAAGGATACTAAAGAAAATGACTAATAGTACCAAAGATTGAACCATAATTTCTGTAGAATTAGAGGCATTTGAAACATATCCTATGAAATTTGTAAGTATATGGTTTTTTGAGGAAAAATATACTATTAAACTTCCTGAGAGCAAAAGATTAGATTGACCAAACAATGAAAAAAAAGAGTAAAATCTTTTTGCTTCTTCTGTATTAGTAATTTTATTTGCAAGTTGCCAAAATAGTAGAGAGAAAATTACTATAGGCCATAATTCACCTACAATATAGAAAGCAACGCATGTCCACTGCCCCCATATTTTTATAAACCATTTAAAATTGCTATATTGGGATATATAGTGTTCCACCACTAAAGGATCTGGCTGAAAAAAGTCTCTAAGGGGGTAAAGGACGTAGGCAAATAAGGCAAGAAAACTAACAAAACCTAGCAAAATAACTCTGAAAGCACTTTCCGTAGACATTCTATTGCATAAAGCTGAATAAAGTAGCACCATTAAAACCCCGGCCGGCATTTCAAACCATAACTTAATGAAGCTAATTACTTGAGGTGAAATATGGGTCATCACCAAACTATCTTTAAGTCCTCTTAATATATTATAACTAAGGAGTATAAAAAACATCAGTAGACACATAGGCACAAATTTGACTAGTTCGCTACGATGTATGGGCCAAATGATTTCTCTAAAGTTAATGTTCTTTAGTCTGCTTCTTATGCTGAGGCAGCTCTTGTTTGTTTCCATTGGTTGCGGTTGCTCAAAGATTAATAGATTACATTATAGCAAAAATATAACACTTAAGCTATTGATAAAGTTTGAAATTAAGAGATTCCAGTGTAGTTAAAGTAGTAAATAATATGCTTTGATTTTGAGGACAAGGTATATAAAATCTATTTATATTTAAAGAATAATATGCTAACAAAAATTATAAAATCCTGGATTAAGGAAAATTTTATTATATCAGTATTGATTATACTATCCTTTGTTCTTGGAATTTTTACTTATTCTATTATTACTAAAGAAGCCTTCTTGCATACTCCTGATCCCAATATGGTGATTACGGTTATAATGCTTGATTTGATAGTACTTCTTGCTCTTGTGATTTTGCTTGGTCGCAAGATGATAGCTCATCGCTATGATGTTGGGGTCAAGGGCGGTTTGTATAAAAAAATTAGCTGGATGTGTTTTATAGCTGGCTTTGTTCCAACTGTATTGGTTGCGATTTTCTCAATTTATTTCTTTAATTTTGGTATTCAATCTTGGTTTGATAAAAGGATTACAAATGTACTTGATCAGTCTTTATATGTAGCGCAAGGTTATATTCAAGACCAAAACCTCAGGATGAAGCAAATCGCATCGTCAATGGCTGATGATTTTAGTACGCTTTACTACAAAATTACAGAAAAACCTGAGCTTTTTCAGGAAGTTTTAGATGCGCATTCAGATTTATATACTTTAAATGAAGCAATAGTATTCAAACGCACAACGCGCAATATTATTGCACAAAGTCTCTTATCATTTGCTTTCACCCTAATGAACATACCAGACAGTGATTTAGAGAAAGCTGCAAATGGTGAAATTGTAAAATTAGAAGGCGGTAAAAATAAAATTCAATACCTAGTGCGTTTACCTGCTTATGAGGATGCATATCTTCTTGTCGGGCGTATGATTGACCAAGACATATTAAATTATATCGATAAAACGCATGGAGCCCTTGCAAATTATAACAATCTTAAAGATGGGATTTATCATTTACAAATAAGGTTCTCCATTATATTTATTCTAGTAGCTACGCTTTTATTGATGGCATCGTTCTATTCAGGGCTGCTTCTAGCTGATCAATTCGTCAAACCAATTAACGAGCTTGTAGATGCTACTGATAAGGTGAAAAAGGGGGATCTTAGCGTACAAGTTGATGAAAAAGAGGGTAGCACGGAGATTGATATTTTAGTTTCAGCTTTTAACATGATGGTTAAAAGGATAGATTATCAACAGAAAGATCTTTTACTTGCCCAAAGAGCACTTGCTTGGTCTGAAGTTGCAAGAAGAGTAGCTCATGAAATTAAGAATCCACTAACTTCAATCTTTCTGTCGGTAGATAGGCTGTCTAAGAGATTTACAAATCAGGTTGATGATAAGGAGGGATTTTCTAAGTATATAGAAAATATTTTGCGTTTTTCAGGTAATATAAATACCATTTTGAGTGAGTTTGTCAATTTTGCACGTTTACCAGAGCCCGTATTTAAAAATTTTGACCTTATCTCTTTTATTAAAGGCCTGATTGAATCAAGACAAATCATTAGTGAGGATGTGTATTACGAGTTTAATACAGATATTGCGCAGCTGCCGTTTTATGGTGATCCGGATCAATTAAATCAGGTTTTTATCAATTTATTTAAGAACTCAGAAGAGTCTATACGAGAAAATAAAAAGCAAGCAAAATGGATTAAGGTTAAATTATATAAAGAAGACGGGTTACTTGTGTGCTCTGTAGAAGATAGTGGTGTAGGTTTTTCAGCTGATCTAATCGTTAAGGTTACGGAAGCGTACTTTACAACACGTGTTAAAGGTACAGGTTTAGGACTTGCGATTGTGAAAAAAATTATACAGGACCATCAAGGAAGTATTATTATTGATAATAATGAGCATGGTGGGGGGAAGGTAGTAATAACATTTGAATTAACAAAATTAAATGAAAGCAAATCAGTTTGATCAATTTGGACATAATTGGTGGAATACGCAAGATGGTGAATTTAAGCTACTGCATGCAATTAATCCATTAAGAATGCAATTTATATTAGAGTCAATTTATTCACATTTTGGAGTTAATTCCACAGCAGGTTTAAAAGTTTTAGATGTTGGTTGTGGTGGAGGATTGGTTAGTATTCCTATGGCAAGGCTTGGCGCAGATATTACGGGTATTGATGCAAGCTTTCAAGCAATAGATAAAGCATCATTTAAGGCTGCCAATGAAAATTTATCAAATACGAATTACATTTGCACTTCGTTTGAAGAATTTGAAACATCAGAAAAATTTGATGTCGTGCTATGTATGGATGCCGCTGAGCATGTCGATAGTTTAACAAATTTGATAAGCATGATAGTAAAGTGCTTAAAACCAAATGGGTTAGTAATTATCTCGAGTATTAACAAGACTCTTAAATCTTTAATCCAAGCAATAATTATGGCTGAATATGTCCTGAGATTATTGCCAAGAGGTACCCATGAATACCAAAAATTAGTGCGCCCATATGACCTTGAATTAGAGTTTAACAAGTATGAATTTGGTATTAAGCAAATGAAAGGTATCAAGTACTCTTTGCTTTCTAGATCATGGGAATTGTCTAAAGATACAGATGTAAATTATATGGTCTCTATTTCTTCCATGCACTTATCTGGTCTGGCAATTGTAAGCGAAGGCGAATCTTAAAATACTATGTTACATCAAATGTATCAAGATAATCTGACTTTTTAATTGATAAGATTGGGTCATTTTTGTCTGCTGCAATGTCGTATATTGCTTCTTTTTGGTTTTTGACATAAGCCCAAGCTTTATCTCCATAACTATAATGCCACCATTCAAAGCCATAATTAACAAATCCTGCTTTTATTGCTGCTTCTAATAAAATTAAACGATTCTTTCTTTGGGCTTGAGTAGTATCGGTAGAAAATGTTTCTTGATGGTGATTTGGTCCAAAGATAGTATCGAACTTTCCCATATCAAGAAGACCATTTTTGAAAGAAAACAAAGTCATATCTATCGCAGCCCCTGTAGCATGAGTAGGTGTATTACCATCAAAAGGTGGAAGAACGCTTTTGCTTGTCTCTTCATAAGCAAGCTCCTTATCTTTGATAGTTTCCAATGTCTCACGCATCTTATCATCAAAGTATTGTTTCTGTTTATATATGGGTCTGAATCCTTCAAAGTAAGCAATTCCTAATTCTACTGGTAAAAATTCTAGCATTTTCAATAGTTTGTCAGCTACAGTTTTCCTGATCAGCGAAAATTCTTTATAGGTGTTGTTATATTGACTGCTAAATTTTGATAAGGGTACTAAGCGCTTATTATTCATGTCGATTATATCGATCATTTCTTCGTCATTTTCTTTGATTGGTATTCTTTTTATATCATTATGTGCAATTGGAAGGTACAAAGTATTATCGCAAATCAAATTGTCTACTTCTGGGTTTTGCCATGCTTTAGGAGCGTTTTTAGTAAGAGTGTCAGTTGTCATAAAATAACCTTTTCTCAAAATTTAGCTTATCCTAAAAAAAATAGCAAGTTTTAAAAATTTAGTTTCTCAAGAAGTATCATATAAAGCTTTTGATATTTAAACTTATATGCATTAAAATAAAATTAACTTATTTTAAAGAATTTATTGGATCATGAATTTAGATTTGCTGATTTTTTTAACTTTTTTAGTCCTCAGCCTCATACTAGGAATAATGAGTAGTAGAAAAGTTACCAATATTTCAGAATATGCTATTGGTGGTAGAAATTTTTCTACACCTATAATGATAGCAACTATCATTGCTACTTGGGTTGATGGTGCTTTTTTCTCATACGGCTTAGTGGAGACCTATAGACAAGGCATTTATTTTATAATTCCAGCTATAGCGGATTGTTTAGGAATGATGTTGATCGGTTGGCTACTTGCTCCTCGTATGGGTGAATTTCTAGGTAAATTCTCTATAGTTGAAACTATGGGGCAAATGTTCGGTTCAAAGGTTAGGATAATAACTGTTATATTTGCTTTAATTAGGTGTATAGGTTCTTTAGGAGTGCAGTTTAAGGTTGCATCAAAAGTTTTAGAGACTATTTTTGATACCTCTGGTGAATATGCTACAGTTTTAAGTGCCGTTATAGTAATAATTTATTCTACTATAGGAGGCATAAGAGCTGTTACATTTACTGATGTTATACAGTTTTTTACATTTGGTTGTCTAATACCAGCAATCGGTATAATACTTTGGCAAATATTAGGATCAAACAACACTTCTATTATATATCATACTTTATCTACATCTCCTCTTTTTGATTATTCAGCTGCTTTTAACTTACATAATCCTAAATCTTATCATATGTTTGTGATGTTTGTGCTTTTGTTGTGTCCACAATTTGAACCAACAGCTTTTCAAAGGATATCTATGGGACGAAATATAAATCAGGTAGTTAAGTCTTTTAGAATCGCGGGGATCATTTGTCTTATAATGCAATGTATTGTAATTGGAATTGGTATATTAATTTTGACTATTAACCCTAATATCAACCCAGATAATCTGATTCAATATATAATTAATAGTTACACTTATGCTGGTTTCAAAGGCCTGGTTGCTGTAGGTATTATGGCAATGATAATGTCTAGTGCTGATTCGTTAATTAACTCTCTATCTATTATTTTTGCCCATGATTTATGTCGGCCATTAGGTTTTAAATGGGCTAGAAATGAGCTTTTAGTTGCAAGAGTTACAGCTGTTGTAGCTGGCCTTATAGGAATATTTTTAGCTCTTCAATTTGATAGAGTATTAAGCCTTGTTCTTTCTTTTACTACTCTTTATATACCAATAGTTAGCTTACCTTTTATATTGGTAGTACTAGGATTTAGAAGTTCAGGTAATTCAGTACTTGCTGGAACGTTTGGATCACTTTTGGTCATAGTTATTTGCAGGATGTTTTTAGGAAAAACACCTATACAAACTTTTTTGCCAAGTTTAATAGCAAATCTTATTTGTTTATTTGCTTATCATTACTTTATGAAACAACCTGGAGGATGGAATGGGGGTAATTCTAATTCTGGAAGTAGTTCCAAAATTTCTAAGACGAAACAATTTATTACTTCAATTAAAAATTTTCATTTTACAAAATTTATGGAAAAAAATAGTCCAAGTAATCAAGCAATATATTGTTATACGGGAATTTTTTGCTTTTTATCTTTCGGTTTGAACATAATAACTATCAAGTATAACTTAGAAATATTTTCTAACTTCATACATTCTTCCACTTTCTGGGTTTTGTTTATTGCTACATCTTTATTTATTTATCCTTTGTGGTCTTGTTATCTGAAAAATCGTAAGATTATTTTGTCTTTGATTTGGAATATCTCCGTACTTTATAGTTTAGTGTTTGTTGGTTTTATGTTTGCAGTAGCTAGTAATTTTGCCTCTGTTCAAGTTATGATCTTAGTATTTAACTTAATAGCTATTGTACTATTAGTAAGGTGGCAATGGGCTTTAGTATTAATTTTGTTTGGAGTTTTTGGGGCATGGAAATTTACAAATGTTTATTTTCTCCAGCTAACTTATGCTGATGGTATATCTTGGAAATTACAAGTTATATATACTTTAGTCTTGGTTGGTAGTTTGCTTTTAATCTTTTTAAAATCTAAGCAGAAAGATATAAATTATAGACAAAAATCCATACCAGAAACTTTAAGTCCCTTGACTAAAAGACCAGAGATACAAAAATACCGTAAGAAGTTAGACGCTGCTACCATAGCGCACATGTTTTTCGACTTCTATAAATAACATAAGTAACTACACAACCTTACTTAACCCATGCTTAGTTTTGTTCCATTTAAAAGGTGCTGTGATTAGCTCAAATAATGCAAGATAAGCTGCGATCGTGTGAAGTATGAAGTAGAACAAGAAGATAACTATTATAGATATTTCTTTAAAATTAAATAGGTTTTTATTTTGCTTAAAAGAGGCAAGTGCTGCTGAAGATATCAAATAAATCAAACCTATAGCAAGGTTAAATGATAAGATACAGTTTGTAACAGGATTATCCCAAGATTCTAGTAAAATGCAATATATAGGTAATAAGAAATGAAGAACGCTCAGTCCAACAAAAGCGTCTATAACTATCTTGTCTCGCAGTGTCAAATTAAATTTAGTTCTGTTGCAGTGAAAAACAATATAACTTTGCATAAAACCTTTAATCCATCTTGCGCGTTGACGTAACCATGCAAAAATGCTCAATACTGCCTCTTCAAGGGTAGTTGAATCAAGCATATGAGCTTTATAGCCCTTTAAGTAAATTCTGATACCCAGATCCAGATCTTCTGTAACATTAAAAGGATCCCAACAACCTATTTTTCTAAGCTCTGCCAACCTAAAATGACAGCTGGTACCTCCCAAAGGAATGAAATGCTTAATCTGACTTAAACCTTGCAACAGATAATCAAACCATATTGTGTATTCAAGGCTTTGCATACGAGTTAGCAAGTTTTCATCTTTATTATAAAAGTTTAACTTAGCTTGTACGCACACATAATCCTGTCCTATAGTATTAAATGTTTGCAAAGATTTAATTAATTGATCTGAATCGGGATAATCTTCTGCATCAAAAATCGTTACATAATCTCCACTTGCATACTGAAGAGCATAATTTAGAGCTTTAGGTTTTGTTCTAGGTCCAAGAGCTGGAACATTAATAATCTGAAAAAAATCAGGTAGATCTATTAAACTCAAGGCTTTATGAGTAACGTCATCATCTTCTTCTAAAATTATTTTTACATCAAGCCTGTTTTGGGGATATCTGAGATTAGAAATGGCGCTCACCATAAATTTTAGTTTATTGGGCTCAATATAAAGGGGTATTAAAATTGTATAAATAGGAAAGAAGCAGATGGGAGTTAAATATGTTACTAAGTTAGGTGCAATTAGAGCTGAGGTGATGAGATGAATTTTTAGGATGTTGTGAATAAAAGAAAATGATGTTGATAAGATGATACAAGCATCAAAAAATTGGTACGATAAAATGCCCAAAAGTATTAGAAAACTTATACCGTACTTATGAAAATCGTGATTTTTTGCAGAAAAACTCTGATTCAGAAATCTCAAAGAGTAAATTGCTTTATTAATGTTGAATTTTTGTGAAGATTGCTCAGCGTATCTAAAAAAATCTTCCTTGCTAACGAAGTACTTTACGAGAGAGAGGTTAACATTTTTTTTAATTAATCCATGGTATGTAAAGATCTTATGCTTACTAGACATTAAAACCCCCCTATAACAATACTCTGCGACGTATCGTGAGGGACAGGGATGATTTTTTAGGAAAACGTGGTTAACCCACTTAATAGATATTCGATGTGGCAGGTATTTTGATTTCGTCGAACATACATACTGCCAAATTAATTGTTCTAATAAATCTGCATGTTCGTTGAGTGTTGGCGCATATAAAAAACTCAGCTTGGAGTTTAATATCTTTGATAATCTGCCGTAAATTAATTGAGTTTTTCTATCAGACAACTAACTAAAATCTTCAACTTGTGAGTCATGTAAATCATCAAAATTGCTATTGTTAAACTCTTGAGCTGACATAGCATTTAAAAGATCTAGGACCCCTTTTCTTAAGTGACTT
Organism: Candidatus Phycorickettsia trachydisci; assembly: GCF_003015145.1. Lineage (NCBI taxonomy): Bacteria > Pseudomonadati > Pseudomonadota > Alphaproteobacteria > Rickettsiales > Rickettsiaceae > Candidatus Phycorickettsia > Candidatus Phycorickettsia trachydisci. Next base: position 1,090,040 of record NZ_CP027845.1, read on the forward strand.
GATTTAATGCGTACATAATTTTGCACTAATTTACTTACCTCCCTTTCAGAAATATGTTGAGCCTCATACTCATCGGCCTCTTCAGCAAGTGAGCTAGATGAGACAAGTCCTGCTAATTCCATTCTCTCGAAGAAGTAGTTAACTGGTACTTTCAAAAATGTAGCCACATTGTAGAGCTTGCTTGAGGAAATTCTATTAGCTGCAGTTTCGTATTTATGCACTTGTTGGATGCTGACTCCAATTGCATCTGCTAAGTTTTGTCTTGTAAGACCTAAAAATAATCTTCTATGTTTAAGTCTTTTTCCTACGTGTTGATCTATCACCTGCTCTAACTGTTCTTTATCTTGAAACATAACTTTTTTTGGTACTTTATAAAAAATTGAACTTATAATGTCTCTATTTATAACAGAAGAAATAAACGAAGTAAAATAGGTAAAGAGCCTCTTTTTTAATATTTATGTATTATTTCGTTTCTTAATTAATTCGAGAGTAGAAAGTACAAAAATTAAGAATCCTATGGTAATCATTTCATGATAACTAGTATACAAAGTAGAAAACTTTAATTTATTTGGTACGTAGCCATCAAGATAAGTTTTTGTATTGATTTTTGTTTGTTTTAATATCCTGCCAACGGGGTCTATAATAGCAGATATGCCATTGTTTGCATTTACGATTACGGGGATACCATTTTCCACGGCTCTCATTGCAGTAATATAAAAATGTTGATACGGTCCTGCAGAATGTCCGAACCAGTTACCGTTCGTGATGTTTAGTATTAAGTCCGCATCTTTAGTCCTTACTTCATGTGGAAAAATAGATTCATAGCAAATTAGGGGTCTTATGGATAAGTTATCTACTTTAATACTTTTGCCCATGTATCCTTTGGAGTAATTTAAATCTATAATTTTTTCCAGCATTTTGGATAATTTTTTTGAAATTATTTCAGGCAGTTTATTCCTTAAAGGTAAATATTCCCCAAATGGTACAAGATGGATTTTATTGTAACTAAAAATAATTTGGCCTAGATAATTTATGCCATACATTCCAACATATTCGCTTTGATCATCTTTGTTAACTGAACCTGTGATTAAAGTTTGTTCGGGGGTTAAAAAGCTAGAAATTATATTTAAGAGATCTTGATTATTAATAAAAGTAGGCACCGAAGATTCTGGCCATATAATTAGCTTTGGATGAAGTAAAGATCCATGATCTTCAGAAAGGTCTATATGAGTTTTGAGGTTGTCAATAAACTGATTTATGCTTAATTGGCCTTGATGCTGAATATTTGCTTGCACAACTCTGATGGATAAATCCGTGTTGCCTATTTCACTAAAGTAATTCAGTCTTGCTAAACCAAGAAAAGTCATTAGAGCAAAAATTATAAAGCTAATAATTGTATGTCTTATTAATAGGACCTTATCAGATAATAAATATCTAACACCTGAGGCAATGTAAGCAATTATCAAGCTTAATCCTAGCACTCCAAAAATACTCGCTCCTTGCACGAGAATTGTTGAAAAAGATAAACTATATCCTAATTGATTCCATGGAAACCCAGTGAAAAGCCACGATCTTAACCATTCGCAAAAAGTCCACGATGCTGCAAAGTAGAGATCATAATATCTTGATTCCTTAAAAAAGTATGCCATGCCAGCACTTAGAGAAATGAATATGGCTATTACACAAGGCAAGCCAAAGATTGAAAAAGGAAGCAACCACCAAAGTTCTTTAGCGTATAGAAGCACCGCAAAACTTATCCAATGGAGGCTAATGACGAAATGGCTTACGCCAAAACAGAATCCTAATAATGCAGCTTTTTTGAAGCTGTTAGATATGGATATATGATAGCTGAGTAAACCTAAGCATAAAACTAAAGGCAATAAGAAGGTAGGAGCAAAAGCCAGACCGCTAAGTGCTCCTGCAAGAATGCAAGATATGAAATGTTTTTCTTTGATGGATTTAATCAAAACGTTTGAGATAATGACTTAATAAAAAGCCATTATCATTGTTTTTAAGTCCAAAATCAAGAATTTAGGTAAGCAGCTTCTGTGAGATCTAGGTTATCTCCAGATATCACTGGTTCGATATTTTCTGATATGCAGGCTCCTTCTCCTTGAGGGTTTTTAGCTGCGTCTATCTTTCCAAGATCTGCTGTGTTTCCTTCCGTTATAAATGCGCTTAAGATTTCTTTTTGGGTAGATATATCGAACAAGCTGGCTAATAATACTCCTGTTTTCATAACACTGAGCATTTCATAATATCCATAATGAAGTTGTGAACCAAAAGCCGTCTCCAAACCCTTAGTTACGAATTTAAGCATTCCATCCACGAAGGCATAAGAAATAAAAGCTTTATTGAAGTTTTTTGTGTATCTATCTATTAAAGAGTCTTTTGGGGAGAATTGGTTTAATAGATTTAAGTATCCTAAAGGTATAAATAATTTGTTATTAAATCTAAATGTGCGCCATGCTATTTGTGAAAACATATTTTATATTTTTAGTTAATATTAATTCAACCTAAGCATTATAGTAATTAACAAAACAAACATCAATAACATTTAAGGAATTATTTCAAAAATCATAAGTTCCTATTAGAATCAATAGATAAGTTAAAGTATTTTTTGGTAAAATTAATTTATGAGTATATTTTTTACTCTAATAATACATAAGATTGTTATTCCTGAGTTGGAGTTAAGTGTCAAAAAAAGAGTGAACCAAAGTTTGAGCTATAAAGTGAGCTTAGATGTGTAAGATATGAGAGATTTTTCTGTGAGGGGCTTAATTGAAAAAGCTTTAGATAATGACTTTTTGCAGAGTCATTATCTTTATTTTTGAATCTTAAATCAAGTATTTTAGTTTAAGCAGCAATATCTGTTAGATCTGTAACCGGAGATAATGTAGCTCCAGTTAAAGTATCTCCAGCTACTAATAATTCAGTGTTGTTTTCAGTAACATCTAAATCAGTAAATTCTGATTCATTGACAGAGTTTTCTTCCAAACTTTCAATTTTGTTTTTGTCCACTTCATTTAATGCTTCTTGTAAACTTTCTTTCAATATTTCTTTAAATCCTTCCTTAAATTCTTCTTTAAGTGTGCTTTTCATATTTTTTATAATTTCTTCTTTGTATTCTTCTTTAACTTTTTCTGTAAGGACTCCCGTTAGATGATGATGTTGATTCAAGTCTTTAAAAGCCTCATGTACCCATATTGAATATTGTATAGCAGATTTTAAAATATTAATTTTTTCCCGGCTATCAGGGCCTACAAAAATTTTAATAAATGTTGAGAATACTTCAAGGCTTGAATTCATCAGGAAGGAACTCAAGTATGAATAATTAGAGTACTTTGTAAATTGGTCTAGTAAGGAGTGTTTCGTGCTGAAAGTGTTCAATCCATTTGTAAGTAAAAAAAGACGCATTTGGTCATGTAAAACAGAGGAAGAGAGTATATCAGTTGCAATTTGAGAAAACATATATTTTATAACTTATAAATTAATAATATCATCATAGCTATTTATAAAATAAACGTCAATAGTTTTTAATAAATTTTCTCAAACATATACTTTAATAATAATATATTTTATTAAAATCAACAAATCAATCAAAATGCCGATATAGTAAAGGATATTCAACAAAATATATCGACGCACTCGAAACATTTGTTAGATTGAGTTCATATTACAATGAGGATAACAGTAATGAACCAAACGCCTAGTGCCCTGCCTAATAACTGCAGTGATCAGTTATCTAAGCAATCAGTAAAATATAAAGTGGAATATATGGCATGGTAATGCTAGCTCAGAACTTTTAAAGCTGATAAATCTCTTTTCCATGGCCTACTTTAATTACTAGTACAACTAATGCATTATGTTGTATATTGCAGATAATTCTATAATCTTTAACACGGTAACGCCATAATCCTTTTTTATTACCAGTTAAACTTTTGCCAAACAACAAGGGATCTTTAGTAACTCTAGTTTCTAAGTACTTGATTATTGCTTTTTGAGTATCTTTATTTAATTGCGTAAATTGTTTCCTTGCAGACTCGGAAAATAATACCTTATAAGCCATTTTCTTTCTTAATCTGTTCTAATGTATAAGTTTTAGATCCAATGCTGTAAAATTCTTCCAACGCAAGTTGTGCTACCTTTAGATCTTTTTGATCTTCTAAGAAAGATTCAACAGCTTTTCTTAGGATATATCCCTTGCTACGATCACATTCTTTAGCAAATTCTTCTAGTTCAGAATTAAGTTTTTCGTTTATTTGAAATGATACAGTTTGCATAATCATACCTATTATATATTAACAAGTACTATTATATCACATTAATAACCATTGATATAGGATCAAATTTTATATATTAGATAAAAAAGCTAAGGCATGACATTATTATAAGGTAGTGTTATCTTTGATAGAGAGTAGAAATAAGGTGTATAAGATTAGATTCTCTCATACTGTCTTTGAATTTATTACGTTATAAGATCAAATAAACTGAGCCGGATTAAAATATAGGAGCAGTTAATGTGAGCCCAACTGGATTTATAGAGTAAATAAATCTGAGCCGGGCTTTGCGGATAAAAGCGAGCCAGCTAATACTATTTTTATTCTAGATTCTGCGATAGATTCATCCATTAATTAAAAAAAATATTAATTATAGTTAATTTTATATAAAAAGTACTTGCATATTATGTAAACTAATGTTATAATTAAATTATACTTGAGTAACTAATAGTAAATTTAATAAGATAAGTATTGTAAATAGATTATTAAAGTAAAATTGTTTGATACAATTTATTTTACTAGAATCTCTCTAATACTTAAAATGTTTAAATTTCATTTGGTTATAAAGTATAAAAATAAATTAACATTAAAATTTATAATTATATGGCATTCTTTAATATTTGGAACAATATAAGTAATGAAGTAGAACAAGCATTTGCAGCTGAAGCAGAAAATACTTTAGCAAACGTTGCAGACACTTTAGCGGGAGATACACTAGCAGATACAGCACAAGATGTACTAGGTACATTAGGAGGTCCTATTATGTTACCTGCTAATATAGCAGAAAATACAGTAGAGGCTAATACTGTTATAGACAGAATCAGAGAATTTGTGAACTTTAACCCAAGAGGATTAATTGATCAAGGAGGAGAGTTATTCAATACACTTCTTGAAGAGATGAATAACCAACCAACATCAATTAAAATTGCAGCTGCAGTAGCAATTCTTGGAGCTTGTGGTGCAATAGGCATGGGTATAAAAAGCTTATATTATAAAACTTCTTCCGATGCAATTGTTGAAGCTGAAAATCACGAAGTTTCAAATTTAGATTTAGCTGACTCAACTCAAAAAGTTTTGGCTGGAGATTTTGCTGAAGCTGAAGTAGCTTTAGTTCAATAATACAAATTGTTTGGGGATTAAAGTAAGTTTTAATTTAACATCCTAACAATAAGAGCAACAGTTAAGATATCGCTTTAATCAGGCGATATCTTAAGCTGGCTTTACTTCAAAATAATTTTTACCATATACAACATTGGATTTTTATCTGTGGCGGCTTGATTTCTAAATGAGCTCGGCTCGCTTTTATCCGCAAAGACTGGACCAAATTGATTGACTCTATAAATCCAGTTGGGGTGAGTAGGCCAGCAGAACTTCCCCGCTAGCCCCTCGCAGAACAGTGCATGAGCTTCTCAACTCACACTGCTCCCATTAGATAACCACAAATCCTTTGCTTTGATACCAATGTGCAAACAATTTTGGATCATTTTGAGCTATTTTCTCAATGTATTGAATAGCTTTTATTTTATGTCCTTTGAGCCTCAGATACTTTCGCATTGCCCATTTGATTAGAATAGAATTAAAGTATCTTGCAATAGGTTTTAATGCCTCAGGGGAATATTTCCCAAAATAGTTAATCCATCCTCTTAGGACTGAATTAAAGTTTTCAGAGATTCCTTCCAAAGACAAATCGCTACGCAAGTGCCACTTATAACTCTTAATTTCTTGTCGTATTGCTTGAATAGATTTCTTACTTATGGCTGGAGTAAATCCTATAAATAAACAATTGTCTTTACAGTTATTCACCAGCCTTGGTTTGAATGTGTATCCTAGAAAGTCAAAGACCTTGTTAGAATATTCCTTATTCTTTACTTTACAACAGATAATTCTCGTTTTATCTGGATGCAATTCTAACCCACATTCTGCAAAGCGTTGTTGCAAATTTTCCAACAATTTCTCTGCTTCTGCAAGTGTATTGCAGTGTACCAAGCCATCATCAGCATATCTACACCAAGGTAATTGAGGATATTTTCTGCTCATCCATATATCAAATACATAATGAAGAAACAAATTGCTTAAAATAGGGCTTATTACTCCACCTTGTGGGGTGCCTTTGGTTCTAGCATTGCTAGTTCCATCTGGCATCACAATAGGAGCTTTAAGCCATCTTTCAACGTAAAGTATTACCCATTTATCATTCGTATGCAGCTTCACAGCTTTCATCATCAATTCATGAGATATGTTATCAAACAGCCCCTTTATGTCAAACTCTAGTACCCAATCGTACTTCCAGCACCTTTGGCGTGTAATTCCGATTGCATCTAAAGCCGACTTATTAGGCCTATACCCATAAGAATCATTCAAGAAACAAGGTTCTATCTCTGGTTCCAGTATGAGTTTTACGACCATTTGGGCTATTCGATCAGATACAGTTGGTACACCTAATATTCTTTGGCCTCCCGACTTCTTTGGTATGGCTACCGCTTTAACAGGCGGAGGAAAGTAACTTCCCGAAGACAACCTGTTCCATAATTTGTAAAGATTGTCTTTTAGTTTCACCTCAAAATCAGAAATTGATTGCTCATCTAGCCCAGCAGCTCCAGCATTAGCCTTCACATGCTTGTAGGCTTTGAATACCAAATCTTTAGGTATATTAAATGGTTTTGTCATCTCTCAATAATTCCTTCTTGTTACAGTTGATTATCAACATTGACTATCTAACTGAGTCCCTTCGCTCCATTTTCATTACAAAGACTTCAACACTACTACGAACTCATCCGCCCTTGTGCTTTGCATCGGTACTCTCATCCTTGTAATTTTAGTTACTTGGATTTCTCCCTTATCATCAAAACGACAAATTCCCGCAGTTCCATAAGAGAGCCTAAATTAGAATCACGCCTTCTCCACACCGAACACCACCTACCCAACGTCCAGAGTTGCCGATAGGTTTATCCCAAAAGAATGAGCCGCCTTTGGTTTTGATGTTATACTAGCAACCTTACGATGCGTCATCGAAGGTTCACTTACGTTCGTCTTTCTAATCCATACCTCGCCAGCTCATGCTGACTTTCCTCATGCGCTCACGACCATTACTCTTAATAACAGCCGCCCAAGGTGGTTTGAAGGCAATTTCTGGTAATCGACTTCGGCAGACCTACTGCCATCTCTCCCATAGCTTCGCTACGGCACACGCTCACATTAATTGTTCCTATATTTTAATCCGGCTCACCTTGTTTGATTCTGTAGTGTAATAAATTAAAAGAAAAGGAACGTTATTTTCGTCATAAAAATTCAGTAAATAACATTGTTGTTTTTATAGGTATTGTTATAAAATTAAGCTAATAATTAAGTTTTCTTTTAATACTTGATTTTTAGCTTAAAAAATAAACAATTATGACAAAAACAGTAGCATATTTGAGAATATCAACAATTGATCAAAATTTAGAAAAAAATAGAGCAGCTATTTTGCATTTAGCTAACGAGAAAAATTTGGGTAAGGTGCATTTTGTAGAAGAAGTTGCATCTGGTAAGGTGAGTTGGAAAAAGAGGAAAATTGCAGGCATTTTAGATGAGCTACAAAAAGGGGATAAGATTATAGTCAGTGAGCTTTCTCGTTTGGGACGTAGCATGCTTGAGTGCATGGAGATTTTATCCATAGCGACGCAAAAAGGTATAGCTATTTATGCTATTAAGGGCAGTTGGCAATTAGATGATACTATTGCTAGCAAAGTTGTAGCTATGGCGTTTTCTATGGCTGCTGAGATAGAGCGAGAGCTAATTTCTAACCGTACAGCTGAGGCATTAAAGGCTCGTAAGAATGCTGGCATGATCTTAGGAAGACCTAGGGGTATCGGTAAAAGTAAGTTGGATATCTATCGTCCAGAGATTGAGGCTTTGCTTAGTAATGGTGCGACTCAGAAGTTTATAGCTGAGCGTTACGGTAGTACGGAAGCAAATTTGCATTACTGGATGAAGAAAAGGAGCATTGCTAAGCCTAATAATTTTAAAGAGGTAGCATAATATGATGCGCAAGCTTATTCCTACAGAGGTGATAGAGGGGTTATATTATGAGCTTGCTAATTTATCGCCTAGGCATCCAGCTAGACGAAGCTTGATTGAAAACACAGCAAAGGCTTTTAATGTATCGCTTGCTACGGTACGAAGAGCTATAAAGAAGTATCGTCATCCTTATAACATTGGACGTTCTGATTACAACACGCCTAGAAAGATCAGTAAGGAGCAAATGTTAAATTATTGTGAATTGATTGCTGCCTTAAAAATGCGCTCTACTATAAAAAAGGTAAGTAATTATCTACACCAAGAGCAATAGAGATATTAGAAAATCATGGAGTAGATGTGGAAGGAAGAAGAGTAATCCCTTGTAAAGGTTTGTTAAAAAAGGCTACCATTAATCGCTACTTGAAGCGTTTTGGGCTAAATTCTAAAAACTTTAATTGTCAGCCTTTAGCAGTACGTTTTCAAGCGACCAAAAGTAATGAATGCTGGCAACTTGATTTTACCCCTTCAGATTTAAACATATCAAAGATAATTTCGGTAAAGATAAGCAAGTAATACTTGCAAGCGTAGTAGATGATAGGAGTGGCGCGATGTATCAGGAATACCATTTAAGTGAAGGAGAGAATGTTTTGATGTCACTGAAGTTTTTGTTTAATGCTATGTCAGCCAAATCAGAGAAGAGCTTGCCATTCCAAGGTATTCCTGCAATGATTTATACGGATAATGGCCCAGTTGCTAAAAGTTTAGTATTTCAGAGAGTATGCAAACAATTAGGTATAACATTGCGCACTCACATGCCAGCGGGTAGTGATGGAAGAAGAGTGACAGCTAGATCTAAAGGGAAAGTAGAAAGAGCCTTTAACACGGTACAAAATCAGCTGGAATCTTTATATCATTTTCAAAAACCTTCTTCAATAGAAGAAGCTAATAGTTGGTTGAGAAATTATCTTACACACTACAATTCACTGCCGCATCGTCATGAAAAACATTCTCGTCTTGAAGATTGGCAGAACAATTTACCTCAAGAAGGTTATAAACAGATGTGTTCTTGGGAACGTTTTTGTCAAATGGCGAGGCATCCTGATGAGCGTTTAGTAGATTCAAGCGCTTGTACAAGTATAGAAGGGGTGCGTTATCAGCTGATTGAGGAAATGGCTGGTGAGAAAGTGATGGTATTGGTAGGTCTGTTTGATAACGAATTATACGTAGAGTTTCATGGTCAAAAATACGGCCCTTTTTATCAAGTGGAGGGTCCTATTCCAATAAATACTTATCGAGCATTCAAAAAGACCAGTATAGAAAGAAGGATAGATAAAATATCAGTTATAGCTAAACAAATATCTTTGCCTAGATCTGTACTTTCTGGGCAACTAGGTGATGAGTTAAAGTTGCTAACCCAAGCAGATATGATAGAAAGCAAACCTCAACCTTTTGTAGCTTTTTCGGAAGGCGAAATTGAGCAACCTTGCTTCCAAAATGCCTTAGAAGCAAAACTAGCAATTGCCAAGTTTGTAGGTAGGCCTTTAGCTACTTTATCTGAGACTCAAAGAATTGCTATTGATCAGCTTATTAGAGAAGGACTAAATAAATCTGCTTTGTTAGGAAGAGTGCGAGATTTGTTTCAATTGAAATTAGTAGTTAATAATACATAGGTAAACCATATGAATAACGAGGTAATGCAATTTTTTGGTCTCTCTCAGCCCTTTTATCAAGCTCCTTTCATGGAAACTAAATTGATAAAACAGCAAATACAAAATATCAAATCTGCATGGAATGGTGGCATCATTGCATTGACTGGTATGGTAGGAGTCGGAAAGACAACCCTCTTATGGAAAATCCAACAGCAGCTAATTGACGAAAAGCAGATAGTAGTCTGTAGATGATTATCAACAGATAAGAAAAAACTAAATATTATCACCCTTTACACAGCTCTTTTCTTTGATTTAGTAAAGGATAAAAAATTTAAAATCCCTCTAGCCGCTGAAGAGAGGGAGCGTAAATTGTTAGAGGCGATCAAAAAACAAAATAAACCCATAGCCCTGTTTGTAGATGAAGCACATGACTTAAGCACTCAAACACTTGTTTCGCTCAAAAGACTTATGGATCTTGTTTATAGCAATGATTGCAAGTTAGCTGTTATACTTGCTGGTCACCCTAAACTATCTAACGACCTCAAGCGCCCCTCTATGGAAGAGATAGGCGCTAGATCTCAGATCTTTTATCTCAATCATTGGGTAGAGAATAAACTGCACTATGGCTCATGGCTATTTGAGCAATGCTGCAGCAAAGATGTAACCCAAGATGACATCATTACTACTGAAGCAATGGAGCTTTTAATAGAAAGCCTAGTAACGCCTTTGCAGATCAATCATTACCTTTCTCGAAGCTTAGAACAAGGGTATACAATAGGTGTCAAACCAATTACTCCCGATATTATTCAATCGGTACTTGTACCTGATTTAAACAGCTCTACTGCTGAACTGTCTCGTCATGGCTACAACATACAAACCTTATGCGAGATCCTCAACGCCAGACCTTCTGAAGTCAGAGCTTATCTTCAAGGCCAGCTTAACCCTAATAAAGCTCAAGATTTTACCAAAGAAATCCACAAACTCGGCATTGTGTAATCTTTCTTATTATAAAAATTGATTTATGCTATAATGTAGAAGAAGGTTATTTTTTACAACTTATTCTTTTGTAATTATCGGTAAAAAGAATGCTAGAACATTATTATGGCTATGAATTCTTATATAATGATTATAAGGACATAAAAGATTCTATTAGGCAATTAGAAGAAGTAATGCCTAAACTAAGAGATAATACAAAAGCATTACAAGATTTTGAGCTACCTGATAGGCCAATATTTAAAAATATCTTACATGATTTAAGGAAAACTGATGTAATCTTTAGAGAGATACAGCCTACACTAAAGCAATATATAGGACAAAATGGCAATGGGTCCTCTAGAAATTCTATTTCAAGTAGCATCAATAAGGTATGCTCTTTAATTGAAAATTATCAAAAAAAAGCACATGAATATCTCGGAGATTTAATAGACTCATTCTTCAACCTTGATACAGAGGAGGATTATTCTCATCTGTTAGAAGAGTTGCACAATAGTCAAGAATATTTCGATGATGCCAGTTTACTCAGGGATACAGCCCTCAAAATGTGTGATAGCCAATTTAGGGAAGAACATGGTATATCAGAATCAGATGCTGTAAAAATTTTTGCTGGATCAACAGGCCAACTAAGTACATTAGGAGAAGACACTACAGACATAATACAGCAATATAACTTATAGATGGATAGTAGAATAGCTTTCCATGGAAAGGTTGATAATTATTACTTTCTTCCATATAATTGGAGAATATTAGATGCTTTAGCAAACATATTTCATATAAAAACTGATTGCGCTGCTATTTTTATATATAAAGATATACTATATCTCTCTTATAATAGTCAGATTAGACCAAATAATACTGAAGCTCGTAACTCTATAGAACTAATATATCGAGTTATTTCTAGCGGTTTAAATAGAGAATCTTTAACTTTATATCTACTGCTAAATGAGAGTTTTATCAAATTTATTAAGAATCAACACAGATACGAGTGTAAAATTCAGGGAGATGAGGATTTCAAAAATCAATTAGCATTTTTCAAAGAACGGCATGCAGAGCTCATGAATAAATTGAAAACTAATATTACCCAATCTGAAGCTATAGATCCAAGTTGTATGGAAATCAAAGATGCATATTTTGGAATCATTGATTCATTGAAGCAATATAATACTCTTCTTAGGTCAAAGAAGAAAAAAGATATCGAAGTAAAAGAACAAATTTTGCGTCCTATGCAAGATGTCGAAAAGGTTTTATATTCTATGAAAAATGGATACAGTATAGCAGGCTATAGAATACTTGATAATAAAGAAGGCTTGCATGCTGAGTATAACATCACACTTCATTTTCCATTTGTTGATAAAGCTAACAATTACATAGGCGTTACAAAACTTTGCTGTGGATTTTGCCATCAGTATTTAATGTCAAAAGGATACAAACACCGTGGTACTCATGGAGTATGCGATGGAAATTGGGATATGCTTTATTCAAGCCCCCAATTTGAAGACTTTAAAACTAAAGTCTTATTTAAATCGACTAGATTAGATCTCACAAACCAGCCTTTTGAATGGAGAAGATTATCTACAGATAATTTTGAAAAGCTTATAGCTCAATCAGAACAATTAGGTAATCTTGAACAACGAAGTGAATTGCATAAACTTAAGAAAGACCTAGGGCTTAATCCAAGTTGCGGTAAAGCAATATCAGATTTTTTTGATTCCTTAGGCTCGTCAATAAATTACTGCTGCAGCAAATTTTCTAATATGATTTCAAGTCAATATACTGAAGTAAGTGATCCATCCCCAAGTGAGCACAGCCTTTAATTGGGTCAAATGAGACTTAACTTATTTATTACATTATAGGATCAAATAAACTGAGCCTGATTAAAATATAGGAGTAGTTAATGTGAGCCGGAAATTTTTCACGATCAATTAATTAGAGCCAGTTTTTGCGGATAAAAGCGAGCCAGCCTCATTATGAAATCGAGCCGCTACATTTATCCATGTTCACTACCTGTTACAATTTTTCGACGAAATCAGGAGATATTTCAATCAAATTATAACCCAATTTGCCTATCATAAACGTAATTACTTCTCAAGCATGATAGATTAATTGAAGATATAGCATTTTTTATTAGCAAAAACTTCCTTCATCCTTATCAAATTAGGGTTAAAATCTTTTATTATTCCTTACTGCATCAAAAATTGTGAACCTTTTATACAGATATTATACTTTTTATAAATAGTATATATATGATTACTCACACCAGATTTGTATTTGTTTTGATACAAAGATTCTCAAGAATTGCTATTTAGTTAATCTTTATTCTAGGCTTTTTAATAAACTGATTTATTAATTAAAAAAATTATTAATTATGGTTAATTTTATACAATAAGGCACTTGCGTTGGTTGTAAATTAGTATTATATTTACTATATGCTTAAGTAACTAAAAAGAAGTTTATTTATATAAGTATTGTAAAAATATCTTTGAAAAGCAAATTTATAAAAAAATAATTTGCTTAGTTAAAATGTATTCAATATTTATATTTGTTAAAAATGATTTGGTTATAAAGTATGTAAAAACAAATTAATATTAAAATTTATAGATAAGATATATGTCCAGTCCTGAGAATTTTCGCCTTAATAATTTACCACAAATTGCAGCAGAAAACGTATTGACAAATACAGCAGAAGTGATAGCAGAGGGAGCAAGCGCTGTAATACAAAATGCAGTAGATACCGCAGCAGAAGCAGCGGGAGCTGTGGTGCAAAATGCACCAGAAGTAGTAGCAGATGTAGCAGGAAATGTACTAGAAATCGTAATAGCAGACCCAACAGATGCAGTAGAAGCCAATACTATTATAAATAGAATCAGAGAATTTGCTAACTTTAGTCCTAGAGAGTTATTCGATGGATTATTTGGGGAAAATGGGTTTATAAGTAGCCAACCAACATCAGTTAAAATAGCAGCTGCATTAGCTGTTCTTGGTGCTTGTGGTGCAATAGGTATGGTTGCGAAAAGCTTATATACAAAATCTTCTGACGCAGTCGAGGAACAAAATGACGAAGCTTTAGCTTTAGTTTCTGATTCCAATGATGTAGCTTCAGAATTTATTCAAGAAGATGTAAAAGAGCTTGGAGCGTTTAATGTTGAAGCTGAACCAATTCCAGTCCAGTAGTACCAATTGTTTAGGGCGTTAAAGTAAGCTATGGTTTAACACCCCAACAGCAAAAGCAACAGCCAACGCATCGCTTTCATCTGGCGATATCTTAAGTTGGCTTTGCTTCAAAATAATCTTTATCATATAAAAAACCTGATTTTTGTCAGCATGTCCACTACCCGTTACTGTTTTCTTAACAGAATTAGGAGATATTTCACTAAAATTACACCCCAATTTGCCTATCACAGACATAATGGCACCCCTTGCGTGACATAGTTTAATTGATGATGCGGCATTTTTATTGATAAAAACTTCTTCCATCCCTATCAAATTAGGTTTAAAATCATTTATTATTCCTTCTACGCCAGAAATAATGTGAGAAAGTCTCATATACAGCGGCTCAGAAGGCTTGGTCTTAATTAAACCGCTTGCAATGTAATCAATGTTACTGTAATTATTGAAACGAATAACGCCATATCCTACATTATTAATTCCTGGATCGATGCCTAAAATAATCATAAATAAATGTATAAAATGCTGCTTAAAATACTAAAAAAATCTATCTCTAAAAAAAGCTTACAAGGCAAATCTATGCTTTTTGCATTTGCTATTGGGGCTCTGAGTGGAGTTGGCTATGTAGACTTTACAAAGCGCGAGTGGTACAGTCAAGATGCAGATCTTAGGGCAGTCAACGTATGCTTCACTCCTCCTTCAGGATGCTCTGAGCTTATCGCACGGGAAATATCTCACGCTTCAAGCGATATTTATATCCAAGCTTATGGCTTTACTTCACAAAAAATTGTAAACCAAATACTTGCCGCTCACAATAAGGGAGTAAAGGTTAATGTAATGCTTGATAAATCTAATCTTACGGATAGATACTCTAAAATTTCGCAACTAATCGATGCTGGAATTCAAGTGAAGGTTGATAAACTACCAGGAATAGCGCATAATAAAATTATAATTATAGATAAGGCAAAAGTAATTACTGGATCTTTTAATTTTACAAATAACGCTGATCAAAAAAATGCAGAGAATGTTTTGTTGATTCAGGATGCAAATTTGGCAGCTACGTATTTGAAAAATTGGTACGCAAGATATGCTGCAAACTGATATAAAATTTATTGCCGGATTTGCAACTAAAAGGTCCTTAAGAAGCTTTGGCATTCCTGAAATTGCTTTACTTGGTAAATCAAATGTAGGTAAATCATCACTTTTGAACCAATTATGCAACAAGAAAAACCTAGCTCGAGTTTCTAAAACTCCAGGTTGTACACAACAAATAAATTTTTTCTCCGTTGGGGGTAAATTTATTATTACAGATTTGCCGGGATATGGTTTTGCTAAGGTATCTAAAAATATGCAGGATAATTGGCAAGATCTTATTAATTCTTATCTTGCAGATAATAAAAATTTAGTGCAAATTATTTTATTAATAGATGCACGCAGAGGAATTAAGGAAAATGATCTAAGCGTGATGGCACTGATTCATGATTGTGGTAAACAATTTGATCTAGTTTTTACGAAAATAGATAAAATATTAGAATCAGATATGATAAGATTGGAAGAGCAGGTAGCAGAAGTTGCGGATTATTATTCATGCTCTCCACAAGTTTTTTTTACTAGTAACAAAGAAAAGCGCGGTGTACAAAAACTACGAAATTATATCTTCAATACCCTCCCCAAAGCAAGAAACACAGAATAGATCTAAGGTGTTTGAATCTGGGCTTATTAGAGAAATTATCAACAAAAACAGTGATCTTAAGGATGAAATATTGGTCATTAAGCTTCCTGCTGAGATTATTGAAGACGATGGATTATTGGCAAACTTTGTTGATAATATTAAAGTTATAGCAGATAGTGGTGCTGGCATAATTTTGGTGCATGACTATACAAATTTAGTATCATCCACACTTAGTCTTTTCAACATCAGTCAAAAGAAAATTTCTGAGTTTCGAGGCTCTGATCATAAAACCACTCAAATTATTGAAATGGTTCTATCAGGATACGTAAATAAAAAAATAGTATCCTTTTTGTGTAGCAGTAATTGTAAAGCTATAGGTATATCAGGCAAAGATGGTTACTTGATAGAATCGCGTAGATCTGTTGTAGCACAAAAGTCTTGTGATGATGTTATTGATTTTGGATTTATAGGAGAGCCAATTTCAGTTAATGCAGAGATATTATTAAACTTTTTAGATAATAATATTATTACAGTTGTTTCTCCCGTATCTTTTGGATTAAACAAAGTAACACATATACTAGATGCTGATTTAACAGCTGCAATGATTGCGGGAGAACTTAGCGCAAGACATCTAATCTTCCTAACTTCCTTAGGTAAGCTTTCTGTGTCAGGTGAAGGCCTAAAAATTTGCACTTTATCCAAGTTGCACAGGCTTCATCAACAAAATGCTATCAACAAGGAATACGACAAAATTATCCAGGCTTCAAAAAGAGCCTTGGAAAATAATACAAAATATATTCATATTAGCCCTTCAAAGGAATACGATTCTACCTTACTGACAATATTTACGGATAGTCATTCAACAAAAGTGATATTGTAGCTATAGAAGCAGCACGCTTGTTAAACTTTTTTAGATATTGTATAGTTAAATTAAGGTTTTGTTAATGTTGCTACAGAACTGAAAATTAATAGGTAATGCCTATGTTTTTTGTTATCACCGAACCTGGTCAGTTAGATTCTAAAAGACAAAAACTTTTAAAAGAAGTAGCTGAAAAATATGATAAAGATCAAGCAGAGCTACTAAATCAAATACCTTTTTTATGGCGTTTAATAGATGGCGTTAGATCAATTTTGCTTGGAGCTAATCAGGAAAACGATTTAAAACAAAATTCTATTGGTGGATGTCTAAAAACATATGATGAACTCAAAGGGAAAGCGAGTTTTGAAGAGATAGTTAAAATTCAGTTACAAAAAGAGATTGACAATAATCCTAATTTTCTTAATGAATTAAAAAAATTATCAGACCACCCTTTGAGCAAGAATGTAATTCAACAATGCTTGACTACGCCTTTAGAAGAGTTAATCAACTTTGAAACAAGAAAGGTTAAGTTAGATAAGGCATCTAAAGATATCGCTCAAAATCTTCCTGAACAAAGCCAAACGCGGATAGGAGATGCGATACAAAACCCAGATTTACGTTCTGAGGTGGAGAATATAAAAGATCAAATTGCTCAATTAAAATATGCTCATGAAGCTCAGCAAGAAGCAATGGAGGCTAAACTTACTGGAGCTAGTGAAGAAGTGAGTGAGGACGTTCTGTAGCATATCTTAATGCTAAAAAGATGGTTAAAGTGATTTTTCCAAAGCAAGATAGTAATAACTTTTAGTTTTATGGGGTATCTAAGGCTTGATCTAATCATCAAGCCGCAAAACCCATCTTGTTTCTTATAAAAATATTAAAACAATTATCAAGTTGATCATTCAGGACAAAACACATCTTTCATGACCTACTGCAACTTACGAGCTAAGGCTCCCTCAAGAACTCTTATCGACCTTTATATTTGAATGAGCAAGTTTTAGCACGCAAATTTAATATTACAAAACTACACCAAAAAGTACTACGCGCAAAAGAAGATGAACAATAGACAGCTTTTATTAAAGACAATCCCCCTAGGAAGTTATAATCCAATATTTGGTAAACTTGATAATTCCTCCATTTCATAGCTTTATCCTACATGAAATATTATCGCATACTTTGTTAACATTGCTTAGAAGAAACACAAGAAGAACTTTATCTATTTCCAACCCTTAAAGTTTTTTAGCAAACTATTGAGAATAGCATAAAGTTTATCTTGTCAATAAAAAATACATAAATTGCTAGTAAGTTCAAAAATAATGTTGTATTATTACAATAAATTTATCCTTAAATAGTTCATGAATTATTAATAATAAAGTAAGAATATCCTCTAAAATGGAGATAATTTAATGAAGGCTTTTTTAAGTAAATTAAGTATATATCATTTATAACCTAAACCTTATAATTATGAAGCTAAATGAATTGACCTACCAAGAGTTACTACAACCCGCCATAGAAAATGTTCAAACTGCTCAGATTAAAAGAAACAGCATCAACTGGGATTCTTATAATTATATTGTTAAAGTTTTGCGAGAAGTAAATACACGCGATGTATGGAAATGTTGGTTTGGCTCTGGAACTAAAATGAAAGAATTTGATGAACTTAGACATAATACAAGACAATTTTATAATGATGTAGATGCTAGTAACCATGCATTAAAAAATGCTCTGAGCTGCTTGCTAGATATTCTAGAATCAATTGATAACAAGGTAAGAGATTCTATAGAAGGTTTAAAAAATGATGCAGAATTTGAAGCCTTATTAAGGCAAGCGGACCAACAAACTCAAGAAGGTGAAGCAATTCGGAATAAACTATCTAAAAAATATTTTCAGTATCATGAAGAGATAAAAATACCTGTTAGAAATGGATTTTGGGGATTATTCAAAAATGAGGTCAGAGAGATAGTAGAGCGCTATGATGACCAAGGATATAATAAATGCTTATCCAGGACTAATGCTATTACCAATGGCCGAAAATTAAACTATGAAACCATATCGGATAAATGGGGAGATTATAAGTTTGGCAGGGGTGATTATAAGGGCGCTAGTTCGAGATATGCTGAAGGAAGCAAGTTTGGAAATCAAAATTTAAAAGCAAAATCTTTAAATGCAGAAGCATTAACCATGCAAAATAAGGGTCCAGCGGGACAAAGGAACGAAACGCGCAATAGACTAAAATAATTACAAGGTTATTAGACTAAAATCGCAATGAAGGCTTCAATATAAGTTTTTAAGCTTATTTTAATAGGCTAAGAGAGGTTTTATTCCTAAATCATAAGAAAACATAGCAGTGCAATAAAAATATGCGTAAAACTAGAAAATGATTCATTTACCGAAGTTACGGCATGTTTTTTGACTAAATTTGGTAGGTAATACGATACCTTCTTTCCTGCTACTCTCTCAAGATATAACAGAAATCCTATTGCGCGTTTCGTTCCTTTGTCCCGCTGGACCCTATAAACTCATTTCTACACTATTGACGGGTAGTACGTCCGAAAGATGGTAATTTTAGAGTTTGATTGGTACGATAAGGTGTTATATCTAACCCACCACGCCTTGTAAATTTTGCATACACATTAAGGAAAGTAGGTTTTAAGATTGTTAATAAGTCTGCATATATGTGTTCAACACAATGTTCATGAAATGAATTATGATTTCGATATGATATAAGGTATTTGAGCAGTCCTTCGTGATCTATTTTATGGCCTTCATATTCTATAAAAAGCGTTGCCCAATCTGCTTGATGAGTTACTAAGCAATTTGCTTTGAATAGGTCTGTGTAAACCTTTTCTTTTACTAATGTATCACTTTTTTTTAGATAAGATGTATCAACCTTTTTTTCGTAGTTTATTTCTACATCTAAATCATCTAAATATATTCCGTCATATTCTAGGAATTCAAACTTGTCTTTTACGCTGAATAGTGTGACATCTACATCTGATGAGGAAGCCTTTGATAAATCACCTTTAATTATATTTTGTAACGTCTGCATATTCTCTACATTAAAATTATTAAGAGAGTTTAAATATAATTTAAGAGATTTGGATTCAACGATATTTTCAGAATTAGCATCAAAAATAAATCTACCTAAAGCTACCTGAGGCTTGCCTTTAGGGTTAAGCCAAGAAATTTCATAAGCATACCAAATGTCTACACCTTTAAATTCTATTTTATTAGCAAATTCAGCTCTTTGTCCGCTTCTTGATATAGGAAATAATATTGCAGGATTATAAGATTCTGGGGCGTCAACTTTTTTACCAAGGATAGATAGATCAAGAGACATAAATTTTAAATATAGAATTTAGAGTTAATAAATAATAACTACAGTTATAATAACTAGTTTTGTTAAAATTTTCAATAAGGAAAGCATAGGATCTACTTTTTTAAAGGTAAAACAAAGGATATTATAGCACCTTTTTTAGAATTATTTTCAGCGTATATCTTACCTTTATGAAGCTTAATAATATGCTCACATATTGCAAGCCCGAGGCCTTTGCCGCCTGACATATTTTTGGTGCGTGAGCTTTGAATAAATGGACCAAAAATATCAAACAGTTCTTCTTCAGGGATACCTACACCTTCATCTACAACGGCACATTTGATACCTTTGGTACTACCTATATTTTCTTTAGATAGGACTATTTCTATTGTTCCGTTAGGTGTAAATTCAACCGCATTTTTGAGCAAATTGATTAATACCTGAACTATCTTGTCTTTATCACATTTTACTCTTGTATCTTTAATGTTAGATTTGGAATAAAATTGTATGTCTTTATCGCCTAAATAAAGTCTCGTAAATTGATCTGTAGTTTCATTTATTAGCTCTTGAAGATCAACTGTTTGATATTTTAGTTTAACATTATCATTAGTGAGTTCTGATAAATCAAGTATATTATCCATATAGCCTCTAATGCGCTCATAAGCTTTTTCCAATGCTTCAATAGACTCTCTTTTTTCTTGATTGCTTGAAGTTTCCAAATGTTCTTTTAAGTCGTTTAGATAAGCTCCAACGTGATGTATAGGAGTTCTGATTTCATGATTGACGTTATTAATAAATTCTTGGCGTATAATCATGTGTTTGAGTAGCTGCTGAGACATATGGCTCATTTCTTTTGACTGGAGTGATAGTAGTTCCTTGTTTTGAATATTAGCTTCTTGATGGGGTTTCAAAAAAGCTACCAAAATACTACTTATTAGCAATAGACAGAAAACTAGATAAAACTGAATATCTACAATATTGAGGTAATCTAAATTTAGGAATATTTTTACAAATACAAGGCTTCCAGTAAAACCTATTAAAAGCATTAATAATGCTGCTTGCCAACTAAAAAGAATTAAGATAGCCGTGATGTTAAGGAAAAATATAGCAGTTTGAATTTGTGAGCTATTACTAACTGAAAAAAATATGCCGTTCATGAAAATATTGATATAGAAAGTAGCAGCAGTCCAAAAAATTGCCACAAAGGTATGTTTTTTAAAAGTGTCCGGCCAAAGAGGATAAATTAACAGGTAGGATGCAAAAGTCAAAACACTAATGTAACAACCCGCTATGATGCTATTATAAAACAACTCACTAGAGCGCATAGAAATCATAGTGATGATGGTCGATATTATTGCGAATAGACCGAAAAAAAAGAATATTTCTATTTTCTTTGGGGTATAAGCTTTACAAAAATTTATAAAGCTAAAGCTTTTGATTCCATACCAGATTCTATACCAGAACCTCTTTCTGCTATCCACAATTGCTTTATAAGTTCTTTGATCTTTTATACCAACCCATCCTCTCTCCTGATTCGTAAGGTAATGTGTGCCAAACAAAAAGATGAGGTTGGCAATAATGCCTGGCATAATGCTATCTCCAGAAGATTTAGAAAAAAATATTTTCCATGTAATTATAGTAATTATTGTCCCATACATAGCTGTTAAAACTGATTTTTCTGAGCTTCTGAAACCAAAAACGGCTAAAATAAAAGGAATGCTGATTACAGGTAAATATAATCCAGCAAATGATAGTATTAAGTTAAAAATAGTATCAATTTTGATAGCAAAAAATACTGCTATAACGCCGGACATAACAGCTGCAATTCGAGCTACTAAAAGTTCATTGTTTGCCCATTTGAAGCCTAAAGGCTTGCATAAATCATGCGCAAACATTATAGATATAGAGTTAATTAGTGAATCAGCGGTAGACATGATCATAGCCATTATTCCTACACTAATGATTCCTTTAAATCCAGGAAAATAAGCATAATGGCTAATAATGTAGCTTACCAAGCCATCGGGCTTTAGCCTCGGATTATCGCTTAATATAAATATTCCAATTATGACTACAATAGATTGAATTAAAAAACAAATTAATCCAGCAACCTTGAAGGATCTCATGGCTTGATTTATGCTGCGTGCCATTGAAATTCTTTGAAAATTTTCTGGTCCAAATTTGGGAATTAAAAAAAACAGAGAAACTCCTAACATTTCGTAAAGTTTAGGATTCTTTAAATCAAAAATAGCACGATAGTCAAAAAGAGGACTAGTTGTTAAGGTATCCCATACTATATCAATGTTTCTTTCTCCTAAAGATTGCCAAGCAATAATGGCTATTGCAGGCATCAAGCAGCCAAATGTTAAAAATTGAATAAAATCAGTAAAAGTGACTGATCTAATACCTCCTAAAGTAGAGTAAATTAAAACTATTAAGGCACTCCAAACTGTAGCGTAATAACCAGAAGCACCAAAGAGAAGCTCTAATATTTGGGATGAAACCTTGAAGTTTACACCTAAATAGCAAATCGATCTAATGAGTCCGAATATTACGGTAATTATTCTAGTTTTTTGGCCAAACATCTCCCCCATGCTTTCAGCTACTGATAATTTACCCAAAAATTCACCCATACGAGGGGCAAAGACATATCCCATTAATACTAGAACTAAGGAATTCATAGAAGCTGGAATGAGGTAATAAAGCCCTTGCCTATAAGTTTCTATTAAATTATGAGAAAAGAAACCTGCACCTATCCATGTAGCAATTATAGTTGCTACCATTGTTGGAGTGGAAAAATCTCTATTTCCAATAGCATATTCTGATATATTGCTTATTCTAGTGCTACTTATTAAGCCTAAAATTAAGCTCAAAACTAGAAAAGAAGAAAAGAGAAATAAATCGAGAGTCATATTTTAATTATCTAAATAAACAATCTTAATTTTACTGTAATTTTAAACTAAGTCCAAAACAGCTCATTTTTGCTGAGTTATATCTATAGGCTCAGTAGAGGAATTTTAGGACAAGGTGTTCCCTTTACGTTTTTGTAGTTGTCACTATGCCCACATTTATGATAGAATTGTTGATAAATTCTCAATAAATCAATAGAGTTAAAATTAATAAGCTCTTTAAACTCTCAAACAGGAGAGCTTATAAGCCAAATTACATCGTAATATAGACATAGTGACTACTACAAAGTCTAAAAGGAACACCTTGTCCTAAAAATACTCTATACACACAGATAGCCTATTAATAGCTGCTATGCGTAAGTTAGTGCATATAATCTATGGTGTTTTGAAGAACAAAATTTATTTTAATCCTAATTTTATAAAATTTGGCACAAAAATAATTGAAAAAGCTATTGCCATTTAACACGGTATCTCAGAAATTTCCGATTTTTAGTTGGACATAGATTTTTTTATGCTGGATATAGGCCTAACGGCATGATACGTGCGAAAAATCACTACAACGCATTATACGAATAATCAAGATTACGTGAAATATATCGATGATATAGTATTGGAAGGTATTTATTATGTGATTATACGCACAATAACCCCTTGAGATAGAGTACCATTTTAGTTCGTATAATCTGATATGGTGATTTCTCCCACGTATCACGCCACTAGGCCTTATTAATTTTAATAGTTTTTAAAATTGATAAAGAAGTTATTCTAACTTTAAAGTCTCATTTATGACCTTTATAGTAAAATTTATTTGGTCATAACTTATATCTCGATGGGTAATAGCTCTAATCTTATCCTTTATCCTAAGCATTCTAATTCCATACCTTAGTAATACATCAATAAAATTATCAAGTGGTAATTTGGTATCTTTTAAACCAAAGTAGATTATGTTTGTCTCATACAGACTTTTATCGATATCAATTTTTGCTATTTTATCCAAAGCATTAGACAGATATTTTGCTTTATCATGATCTTCCTGCAATAAGTAGATATTATTTTTGAGACCATAAAGGCACCCAGCAGCTATAATTCCTGCCTGATGCATCCCTCCTCCTATTTGAAATTTATAATACCATGCTTTTTCTATGAACTCTTTGCTTCCTACGAGTACCGCCCCCATGGGAGCACCTAAACCTTTACTAAAATCAACAAATGCAGAATCAAACAATTTCACATATTCTTTAGGCTTAATATTTGTATGAGCGCATGCGTTAAATAACCGCGCACCATCTAAATGCATGTATACATTATTAGCCTTGCATAATTTTGCAATATCTTGGATATATTCTATTGGCCATATTGCTCCGCCACCAAAATTTGTTGTCTGCTCAATAGATACAATTCGTGTTCTAGGAATGTTTCTTAAATGAGGACGAGTTATATATTCTTCAATTTGCTCTAGCTTAAAAATTCCACGTTCTCCTTTGATAGGTAAACTATTAGCATTGGCTTGAGCGGCTATTAATCCAGACTGCACAACTAATGAATGAGATGTTTCATCTAATACTATGTAATCTCCTGGCACCTCTACTTGGGCTTTATATGCAATTACATTACACATAGTACCGGAGGGTAAAAATATTCCTGCCTCCTTGCCAAGCAAGTTACATACCTCTGACACTAATTCATTTACAGTAGGATCTTCACCGGCTACCTCATTGCCTACTTTTGCATTTGCCATTGCCTCACGCATCCCTCTTGAAGGGTCCGTATTAGTATCACTAAAAAAATCTATGTCTATTTTCATTAGTTAATTGCTAAATTTATTTACTACCACTTCTATAATTTCTGCTGATTTTTCTATATCATTTTTAGTTATTCCCATATGCACAACCGCTCTAATGTGCCCTTCTAACCATGGGAATAAAAGTAAACCATATTTTTGACATTCTGTTATAAAATCATCATTTGTTACGTTTAAACTTTTTATACTAAAAGCAAGTATATTTGTTTCTGGGTAAGGATATATCAGACTTATTTGAGGTAATGTTTTTATTTTATCAGCCAGCAACTTAGCTAAGTCATTATCATCTTTTAGCCTTGATATATTATTCTCTAAAGCATACTTGGCTGCAGCTCCGTAGTAGCCTATCTGATGGTAACCGCTACCAAGCCATACTTGCATAGTTCTTGCTTTTTCTATTATCTGCTTTTTGCCAAGCAACATTGAACCGAAAGGCGCTCCTAATCCTTTTGAAAAACAACAACTCATCGTATCTGTATACTTTGCATACTCAGATAGTGGTACTTTACTTTCTACATGGGCATTAAATATCCTTGCTCCATCTAGATGCAAGTTAATTCCTCTATTTTTCAAGTAATGATATAGTTGTATTTGTTCGTCTATTGGATAAATTTTTCCATTAAATCCATTTATACTATTTTCTATAGTTACCAGCTTTACCTGCGAAAAAATTTTATACCTTGGTTTTGATTCTATAGACTTTTGAACGTCATATATATTTAAAATACCACTATCATTATGAATGCAGTTAAATACAATACTATTTACTTTAGCATTTCCTGCGCTATCAAAAAAATTAATATGATAATTATAATGTGTTATTACTTCATCTCCGGGAGAAGTTTGAGAACTAATTGCAGCTCGATTGGCAAACATTCCGCTGGTAACAAATAACGCATCTTCCACCTGAAATAAGTCTTTGCAATAATCAACTAGTTCATTAGCCGATATATCTTCACCATAAGCATAATCTCCAGCTTGAGCATGATACATTGAATCTTTAATGGACTGGTTTGGTTTTGTTACGGTATCACTTCTCAGATCTATGAGCTTATTTTTTTTCATAAAGTTAATATTTTAAAATATCATCTGTTTGAGCATTCCAAAGTTTGCGATATAAACCAGGCATTTTTATTAATTCATGATGCGGACCGTCTTGCAAAATTTTACCTTTATCAAATACTAAAATCCTGTCCATATGTAATAAAGTCGAAAGCCTATGGGCAATAACTATTGCTGTTTTTTGTTCCATCAGCTTGAATAAGCTTGCTTGCATCGCTTTCTCAGTTATAGAATCTAGTTGATTAGTGGCTTCATCAAGAATAAGTATAGGAGCATTCTTTAAAAATGCTCGAGCGATACTTATCCTTTGTCGCTCCCCACCTGATAATTTGAATCCCTTTTCTCCAACAATTGTATTATATCCATCAGGCAGTCTATTGATAAACGGATCAATCCCCGCAAGCTTTGATGCTTCAACAATTTCTTGTGGATTTGCATCTGGCTTTCCATATAGTATGTTTTCTAGGATGGTATCATGAAATAGTATTAAATCTTGTGGAACAACTGATATTTTATCTCTTATAGAATCTTGCCGAACGTCAGAAATAAATTGATCATCAATACTTATTCTTCCAGACTTTACCTCGAAGAGCTTTAATATCAAATTAACAAAACTAGATTTTCCAGCACCTGTATAACCTACAAGTCCGACTTTTTCTTTTGGATTTATAGAAACTGATAAATCATTAAAAAGTAAATCCTTAGAGTTGTATGAAAAAGTTACATTTTCGAAGCTGATTTTGCCATTTTGAACTATAAGATTTTTTGCATCTTTTTTATCTTTGATTTCTGGATTAACAAAAATAGTTGCAATAGCATTTTGAACCTTACCATAGTGGTCAGAAAATTTTGTTAAATCATTGGTAAGTTGGTTTAAAAAGTCAACAATCGCTATATTAAGACCGATTACTAAAGCAAAATCTCCTATCGTCACTCCACCTGATTGAAACCCCTGAATCAAAAAATAAATACTAAATATCTCTAATAAATTAAAAGAATAGCCATACGTAAACCAAACCCAAAAATATGCTGTATTCAGATTTTTTTCAGCCCGTAACTTTTTTTGGCAATGTCTAAATAATTTTAGTCTTTCATACAGTTTATTATTAAACAACTTGATCGAAATAATATTCAACAAACTATCAGCAGCAATAGCATTTACCTTAGCACTGCTGGCAGATTCATTATCAGCAAGACCTGCCAATTTGGGAAAAAAGTAAACTGCTGCTGCAATAAAAATGATTGCCCATATCGAAGTTGCAACTGCAAACTTTATATTTACTAAAGCTAAAGTGTATATAGATATAATGAGAGCTACAATACATGCAAAAAAACGACCTATAATAAGTTTGATTATTTCTATGATGCTTTCTGTAAGATTATTTAACTTATATGCTAAATCGCCAGTAAAATTTTTTTGGTAATATGCGTGGTCGTGGTTGAGCAACTTGGTATAACATTTGTCAAATATTTTTTGTCTTAACAAAGGACACATTTTAATATCTATAAAATAGCCATAAATTCTAAATATAGTCGTTAGTAATAAAGCCATAAAAACATATAAGACTGCCGGTACTAGTAAAGCCTCTATCAAATTATCGCTGTTTTGATATTTTACTGCTGTATCTAGCATGTTTTTTATAAGATATTTTCTAAAAGAGATATCAAATGCCCAAACTAAAGCCGTTATAAACATAAGAAGGATGTTTATCCTGAAATTAGATAACAACCCAATAATAAAATTTATTGGTTTTGTGGAATTATTTGATGCGGTCGTATTCACGAATATTTTAAATTTTTACTAATTTAATTTTTTTATTAAGGATAGAAAGAAGGGAGTGCCACAAATTTTTATATACTAGCCCCGAAATATTTCCAGCATCATGCAAATCACAAGCTTTGTTGAGTATATTTAGCTTCTTTAAATCTTTGATTGCCACGACACTATCTATCCCCCCAAAATTATTATTTGCAGTTAAAATTTCTATCCATAACATTATTAAAGCTTCTTTATTTAGTATTTTTGGCTTTATATCAAATAATGATAATGATTCTTTCAGTATTTGGTTAGTTAATTCTCCACAATTAAACATACCAAAATTTGTTGGTTTGATATCCGGAATCTGAGGAAAATCTTTTCCTTCTGTAACCCATCTCGTAACGTATGCAAACCTATCTTTACGAGCACGGTTTTCATCACTTCCATGCCATAATTTTGAATCAAATATGATAGCATCTCCCTGATTAACAGTTATTGACCTTGTATTTTGATTATTAACATTATGTTCATCAATAAAATATGGTGACCAAAAATCTGCAGCTGTCTCTACCTGTTTTTTATGACTACCCCCTATTACTCGTAGTGGTGCAGAATCTTTACAAACATCGTTCAGAGAAACCCATAATGAAAAATGGTATGGATCTTTTGGGCTATACGAAATATCTTGATGAAATGGTATAGGATCAGTGATATCTGAAGTTTTACATATTACATTGCTTTTCTTGAAAGTAATTTTTGACCGTAATAAATTTTCAAGATACTCCTTGATTTTATCATCAAGCATAAAGGATACACTCCTGGTAATTGGAGATTTAGTAGCCCATCTGCCGGTACAACTTAAATAGTCTTCTTTTGTGACTCCCAGTTCATTTGACGCTTTAACGATACTATCCTTTATTAGTGTTAGACATTCTTTTACCTGGCTTGCAGAAAGCAAATTCCTTACAACAAGGAAACCATCTTTTTCTAAAAGGTCCATCACTTTTTCCTGATATCAATTACAGATAAATAACTTGTTAAAGGCAAAATATCACTTATTGAAAAATCACCAACTTGTTCCAAAATATTCTCCCAATTTATCCTAGTTCTTAGTTTTCCACCAGCTTCCACCATGATATTCATATCCACAATGCCCCCCATTGGTTTGCACTCTTCTATTACAGTCTCCACAAGTAAGATGCGTGAGACTTTAGTATTTTTTAAGGCTTTAAAGTAGGATAGTACTTTATTATCATCATAATGTTGAAGAAAGCGGGTAAATATAACCAAATCACATTCTTTGGTCGAATCATTTTCTTCTCTAATAACTACATCAAAATTTCTTACTAACTGAGCTGGTAATTTGGGTTCATTGTGGTAACTAATGGAATTAATATTTTTAGACTTCAAAATATCAACAAGGACTAATGAATGTACGCCAAACAATAATACCTTGGTCTTTTGATTAATGTCTATTTTTTTTGCAAATTCTGTTATATCAAGAGCAGTATATCCAAGTAATGCTTGATAAAATTCTGTTTTTATATCCTCATTGTTCTCATTTTCTTTAAATGAAAGAAAAGACTGTATTGGCTCTTGTTTAAGTAACTCTGGAATTTTCAGCCAGTTTTCTTGTGTAATTACCTTCCCCCACATCTTTGCGGCTTTAATCATAAAGGTGTTATCAATCAAAAACTGCCCTTTATCTGCTAATTGCCAAATATCATTTTTGCCGTCATAACTAATGAAATTTATTTCCCATAATGCTCTTAAAAATCTATGTAAGTTTTCTTGATTCACTTTCAATTTTTTTCCTAAGGATACTGTATTTGCAGGCAATAATTGTAATACTCCCATTTGGCTAGCAGCATTGATTAGATACGTATGCCAAAAACCGACTAACTCTCTAGAAATTTTGTGCATTTGTGAAATGGTATCTGGAGTATGTATTACATGTTTTATGTTACCCGTAATATCAATTTGCCCAAGCCTCTCATCAAAAGTTTCTACTTTTGCATACCCATTATAAAATGGTTCTACCATTTTGTATCTATGATCATAAATTTGCTCTCCTTTAATATCGATATGAAACCATCCGTTATTATCTTCAGCATTTGCATACCCTTTGTGAAAAATCCCTAGTTTTTTATACCATTTATTATGTATGAAATGACCTTTATAATTGATATGAGTAGCTTGCCTATTTTTATACACTACCGCAATACCATCTTTAAAATCTCCAACATAATCATACTCTTCTAAGTAAAGTCTATTACCCGCAAGGTCAATATGGAAAAATTTATCCCCTTGTCTTACTACGCATTTATCTTCTTGATAATTTCCAATCCAGTCATACGAACCACGATAAGTTCTATTCCCCTCTAGATCAATGTGATAATATTTTCCTTTATCCATTACTGCTGCCCTATCGCAATAAAAACCAAAAGTTTTATCAAATCTTTGTTTATATATAGCGATTCCATCAAGATTAATATGATACCCACCGGATTGATCATGAACTGGTGCAATTCCTGGATGATGAAATTTTTCTACATCAATAAATCTTGGATTATACAAAGGCAGGCCACCTAGTTTATGAAATGTTCTACATTCAGAAATTTCTATGTGATTTAGATGTTTAAATTTATTTAACTCATCAGGGGTTTTCTCATATTGCATGTTTTGCATAAATCGTAATTTAAATAGTTTTTTTGCAGATTTTTATACAGTCCGCCTTGCCATATTTCTTCTAATTTTGCTTCATTAACATTACCAAAATTTCCTAATTGCTTTCTTAATTCATCCGGAGCGCAGCAAGGACTAAATTTTCCTTCAGGGTTTATCCAAGCTTCTTTTCCTAAAAATGGACATGCCCCTCCTGGAGCTAAATCTTCTACCGCTTCAGATTCAAGTATGGTAAAATTTTCTAACTTTATTTTTTTACCATTAGGTAGTAGCATGTTATCTCTTAATGCGTATATTTTTTCTACTTCCGCGTTCCACCTTTTAATTGCATCAGGGTTTCTTCTCATGGATAAATTCTTTATCTCGTCAAAGTGAGCCCATAAATGATGCCCCTTTACTCTATCTATACCAAGGTCAATTGCCATCTTTGTTAGATCATATATCTCATGAAGATTTGTCTCTAAAAATGTTAGTTGAAGAGTTATGCTACATGTTTTTCCAGTATTATTAAAATAATTATCTCGAACGTTTAAAAAAGTTTTTAAATTCTCGATAACATCTTCCCATTTTGAGCCTAGCATAATTTTTTCATGAGTCTCTTTTGTAGCTCCATTCCATGAAATCTTTATATCTGATAAAACTGGAACCAATAGTTCAGCCCATTTTTTTGCTCCCTTGATCACAAATGAGCCATTTGTAGTTAGGTTTAACTTTAACCCAAATTCATGACACAAATTGATAATTTCATCAAAATTTTTATACATTAAAGGTTCTCCCATAGTAGATGGAATAATTTCTCTAAGAGGAGTGCCAGCAGCTTCTTCTATAACCTTCCTAATCGTTTCTATTGGCATCATTTTAGGCTTAATGCCTTTAGCTTTGTTATCTGCTTTTACTTTGCTATAAGGTGAGAAACATTCGCACATTACACATGCATAATTACAATAATCTGGATTGGTATCGAATGTTATCCTCCAAGGACCTGGCTTTAGAGTGATTGGGATATTGCGTAATTTTGCAAGATCTTTGTAAATTTTTTCTACTTCTCTAACATGGGACTCTATTGAGGGTATTTGTCCGTCATCAGAATAAAGATATCCATTTTCTGTAAGCTTTTTGTATAAAGCAGTATCTTGCGTGAGTAATTTCATTTTTGCTGATAGGCTCATAAAATCACGATGCTCAAATAACAAACCATTCACACCATCTTTTACGTATTCAGCCATACCTCCATAATTAGAGGTTATTACAGGAACTCTTACTTGTTGTGCTTCATGTATTACTAACGGCGAATTTTCTGCCCAAATAGAAGGAACTACGATTGCATCTACTTTATTAAAAACATCTTCAACTATATTTTCATTTCTATACCCCCCCATCCATTCCACATCACTTTTTGCTTTACCAGGCAACTGATCTACTACTTCCATTAATTCTTTGGTTTCAGGCCTTTGCACTCCCCATATCCTGAGTCTTGCATTAATATCGCCATGAAAAAATGCTTTTAGTAACAAATCTATACCTTTTTCTGGAGTATGAGTACCTATGTAGCCAAAAACAAATTCAGACCCGAGCTTACGTTGCCTATTTTTAAGGCGATTTAAATTAAATCCATAATCAAGGTATGAAATTTTTTCCTTTAGAACAGAAAAATCTTGAATGAATTTCTTTAGTAAAAAATCTGATGGAGCAATAAAATGATCTATATTATTTACAACTTGTTTTGTATATTTCATTCTACCAGCTATCCAATTTTCCCAATAAGTTAAATCTGATTCTGCTAAATCATTATCCCCTGTAAAGTATCCGCTATAACATTGCTGTGCGCATTTTTTATTTTCTTGTCCATCACATAATGCTAGTATCTGCTTTGAATTACGTTGAATAAACCTGCCTCTAGCACAAATAAGCCAAAAATCATGTAGAGTATAGACTGACGGAATATTTAAGCTAGATGTAATAGAAGGCAAATTTAGAGAAAGGTGATTAAGGTGACCGAAATGAACTAAATCTGGTTTAAATTCTTCTATTATCTTTTTAAACCTTTCATTTACTTCTTTATTAAGGAATTTATATCGATACTTAGTTAATGGGATATTAATTAGATGCAATAAGATCCTTGGGTCAAGATAATCTAGTACTTTACTATAATTAAAATCTGGTAAAAAGCTATTTTCATGCCGTGCAAAAACTTGAACTTCATGGTTATCTGCTAGACCATGAGCTAGAAGTTGGCTATAAACTTCTGAACCCGCACTATAATAAGGCGGGTAACCATGAATAACTTTTAATATCTTCATATATTTCCATTTCTACATTATATGGGCAATTACGATCTTCATTCTGAATATTTAAGACAAATTTTTCTATACCTTCTTCTAATGAATGCTTTGGCTTCCAACCAAGCAATTTTTGCGCATTACTAAAATCACCATAAAAACTAGTTACATCAAAATTTCTCGGCAGTCTGTAATCAATTGAAGATTTACTGTCAGTTATTTTCAAAATGATCTTTACTAGTTCTTCTAAACTACAACCTCGACAGCCTGTAAAATGAATTGGTAACTCAATTTTTTGCAAATTTCGCATCTTTTTTACCGTCAATAATATTCCCTCTACGACATCCTCTATATAGGTAAAATCAAACACACATTCTTTACCATCAATTCTTATTGTATCATTATTCAAAGCATTTATGCACAAAGCAGGTATCACCCTATCATTGTGATCAAGGAGACCGCCATAAACATTTGAAAAACGTAAAATTAGGGTATTAAAGCCTTGAGTGCCTAATGCTTTTACCGCATTTTCAATCTCAACCTTACCTTTTGCATATACATTAACTGGATTGAAATTGGCGCTTTCTACAACGGGTAAGTTATCTTGATTTCCATATACTTCCCTGCTACTACCGTAAATAAGCCATGGCTTATGGGAAAGCTTTTCATAAAATTTAAGGAATTTTTTTGTACCATCCACATTCACCTGCTTGCAAAGTTCTGGATATTGTTCTCCATGAATAACTCTTGCAATTGCTGCTAGATGGATAATTCCTGTACATTTATTAAGTACGGGTCTAATTTCTTCCGAAAAAAAACTTAAAGGATTATTTACAAACCTAATATCGCAATCTATTACCTCATATCCATTACTCCTTAACTTTTGTGTTAAAGCGCTACCAATTAAGCCAGCAGATCCAGTAACTAATATTTTATCCATAAAATTTTAATAAGACTTAAATCTAGTTCCAATTTAATTCTATAGTGCGAGTTTTTCTTTATCAATCAATTTTACACTCAACTCAGTTTTGCTATTTTGATTTTATTACAAACAAAAACAGAATCTTAGCGAATAGACTAAGAAATTCCAAAGCTTTTTATAGGATTAGTTGAGTACTATATACCTCTTATGTACTCAAATAGAAGGGATTGAATCATTATACATGTTTGTACATCTAAAAGTATGTTAATATTAACAATGCTTGTTACTTTTTATTGATAGTTATGATATCAACAATATTTTTTGCCGTATGGATAAACAACACTTTTGATGCTTCTTTTAAGCGTTCAAAATATACATCTGCTTTTTTTTGAAAATTTGCAATCTCATATCCTAAAGGAGTATTTTGTGAGGCAACAAAATATTTTAAACCATCATGTTCTTCTGCTATAGCTTGCCAAGAATAATTGCTATCAAATGCAATAAATCTTAAGCGGTATAACTTACCTTTGGAAATATTCTTGTTCAGATATTCAAATATTACATCAAATATTTTTTGTTCAATTATAGTTGAAGCAACTAAAGGATCTGTTATCAGATTAACTAGATTATTTTGGAGTTTGGAGTATCTGTTTTGTACTTCTAAAGACTTAACAGCTAAAGAGATCGCCCTCTCCTCCCCTATTATGATGACCTTCTCTTTCGCTCTGGTCAAAGCTGTATAAAGTAGTCTTCGTTTAAGCATAATAAAATGCTCCATACAAAGTGTTAGTATTACTACCTTGTATTCAGATCCTTGAGACTTATGGACGGTGTTTGCATAAGATAAGGTGAGTTGATCTAATTCGTTAAAGTCATAATGAATAATCTGGCCTTCAAAATTTACTTTAATGCCTTGGTTTTCTTGGTCTATATTGCAAATAATCCCTACATCACCGTTATAAATATCTTTAGTATAATTATTAACTATCTGCATAACCTTATCGCCCAAAAGAAAAGCATGACCATGCCTTGTAATTTTGATATTAGATTTATTTAAGGATTTCTGTAGTAGTTGATTCAAAGCTATGACTCCTGTCTCTCCTTTTTGCATAGGAGCAATGACTTGGATATCTCTTAGAGGGTCAAAGTTTTTCTTAAGCCTTTCTATGCAGGATATTATGTACCTATTTATATCGCTTGAAGCTCTAATAAAGTAAAAGTCATCTGCATTTTGTAAGTCAGGCATTTGACCATTATTGATTTTATGAGCGTTAGTTATAATCTTACTTGTTTGAGCTTGTCTGAAAATTTTATCTAACGTAACAACGGATAAGACTTTCGACTCAATGATATCTTGTAACACCTTACCTGGACCTATAGGTGGTAGTTGATTCGCATCGCCTACTAGAACTAGTCTTTTTATTTCTTCCATAGATTTGCAAACGGCAAACATGATATTGATGTTTACCATGGACATTTCATCTATGATAAGTACGTCACATTTGAGGTTAGAATATGTACATCCTGGGAACGAGATACCTAGCAGCCTATGAATTGTTTGGGCTCCTACACCTGATACTTGAGACATACGTTTAGCAGCCTTTCCTGTTGGAGCGCATAAAGAGACCTTGAGGTTGTGCTTTTTTAGTATTCTGATTAAGCTATTTAAGATAGTTGTCTTACCAGTACCAGGTCCTCCAGTAATGACAACCACATTGTTATCTATAGCGCTCTTAATTGCTTCTTTTTGCTTATCAGCTAAAATAATTTTCAGATCTTGTTCTACAAAATTGATGCTTTCTTCGAAATCAATATTTAAAGGAATATGTGCTTTATGTAAGTCTATAAGTTTTTGAGCGATAGCTTTTTCTGAATGAAATAAATAACTCAAAGAATATGCAGGCAGATCATTTAATTTGACTTCAACAATCATTTTATCTTCTTGGACTAGAGATAGCAGGGTTGTTTCTATTAGTCCTTTAGGTAAGTTAAGTAATATACTTGCATCTTTGAGTAAATTTGTTTTAGGTACAGCAGAGCTACCTTGATTACTGTAGTCTTGTAAGACATAAGTAATACCTGCTTTGACTCTGAAAGGTGAAGTAAGCTCAATATCAAGACTTTGGGCAATCTTATCTGCTGTAGCAAAGCCAATGCCACTAACTTCTTGAGATAAAATATAAGGATTTTCTTTGATTTGACTTACTGCATCTTGGCCATATTTACGATATATTCTAATAGCTAAAGAACTTCCGATCCCACTTGAATGAAGAAACAGCATTAGATCTTTGATAACTTTTTGTTCTTGCCAGCTATCTTGAATGCTTTTAAGTCTTTTGGCTCCTATCCCCCTCACCTGACCTAGTCTAGTTACATCTTCATTGATAATTGCAATTGTATCTTCCTTAAAAGTATTGACAATAAGGTCAGCATAATGCTCGCCGATACCATAAATCATGCCTGATGCTAAGTACTTCTTTATACCTGCTATGTCCGATGGAAGATTGGTCTTTATGAACGTTGAGCTAAATTGTCTGCCGTAAGTTTTATCGAGCTTCCATGAACCAATCGCTTCAATTACCTCGCCAGGATTAACTGGTCCTAGGGATCCAACAACAGTAACAGGTTTGGATATTCCTTTGACCTTTACCTCTAAAACGTTATATCCGTTTTCAGTATTTGTATAAATTACCCGGTCTACAGTTCCCACTACTCTTTCAAAGTGAGTATTTTGTTTTGTATCTAAGTTACTTGTCATAGATACCATTTTTGCATTTTTGAAAGCTTGAGTACAAATACTATTTTAAGATAGAAATATTTGATTTTTTTTACGAAATTTGCAGCTCTTCCTAATGTTTTATACGAAACAATATTTGCTTTTTTCTATCGCAATCCTAAAAATAGTTGATTTATATAATTAATAGTATATTATATACTTTAGGTGTCGTTTAATAACACTTAAATCATATAGTATGTTTAGAGAATATTTAGATCATTTACTTTCAAAAGGTCAAAGTAGCTTTACCTTCCAAGAAATCACCAATGATTTAAATTTATCAATTAATAGTACAAAATCAGGCTTATATCGCTTAAAAAATAAAGGACAAATTATTACTCCAGCTAAGGGGTTATATGTAATTGTGCCTCCAGAACGGATACATCAAGGATGTATACCAGCTGAAGAACTAATACCTATACTTATGAAGTATTTAAGACTAGATTACTATGTAAGTCTTCTTTCTGCTGGGTTGTTTCACGGAGCAACTCATCAAAAACCTAATTGTTTTCAGGTTGTTACTAATAAACAAATAAAACATCCTCTCAAATTTGGGGTAGTAAAATTAGAAATGATATACAAAAAGCATCTAAGCAATTTGCCTTTGCAGGATTTTACTGTCCGTACTGGTTATTTAAAGGTTGCAAGTCCAGAATTAGTTATATTCGATCTGTTTCAGTATACTAGCAAAAGCGGAGGATTAAACCATATAGCTACTGTTCTGAGTGAGCTAATACTCGCTGTTGATCCTGTGAAACTTATAGAGTTAGCGAATCAAATAGGACAAAAAGCTTGGCTACAGCGATTAGGGTTTATTCTAGAGCAGATAGAAAGCATGGAAGAAGATAAAAAGTTAAAAGTAATAGAGGTTTTAGAGAAATATCTTGATGATAAAACTACTTCCTTCATACCTATAGCAAAGGAAATTACTACTATTGGCTATCCTCGTATAGCTAAATGGAAAATTATCGCAAACACAACTATTGAAAGTGATTTATGATTTCAGAAGATTTTATTAAAAACTGGCTAGTAAATACTAATTGGCAAACAGATAATCAAGCTGAGCAAGATTTGATAATATCAAGAGCTCTTGTTTGTCTTTATAACGATAATGATATTAGAAATAATCTTGTTTTTCGAGGGGGTACAGCTTTAAATAAGTTATTTTTGAAACCACCAGCAAGATATAGTGAGGATATAGATTTTGTTCAGCTAAAACCTGGACCAATTGGTCTTATTATTGATAAAATTCGCGCACTCTTAAACCCTTGGCTTAGTAGTATGAAATGGAAAATTACAGAACGAGGTGCTAAGCTTATTTACCCTTATCAAAGCGTTGATGGTTCAATTGCAAAACTTAAAATAGAAATTAATACTACGGAGCATTTTCAAGTATTACCTTTGCAATTTGAACCATTTTCTTTTAAATCTAATTGGTTTGAGGGAGCTTGCGAAATTATTACTTATCAATTAGTAGAATTGATGGCAACTAAGCTCAGAGCTCTTTATCAAAGAAGGAAAGGAAGAGACTTATTCGATATATGGTATGTTTTTAAAGATAACTTGGTAGATATTGGGCAAGTACTAGATATCTTTCAAAGATATTGCTTTAAAGATGGGATAATAATATCAAAAGAGCTATTCTTAAAAAATATGGAACTTAAAAAATTAAATGAAGACTTTAGAGTAGATATGAAAACTCTTTTACCTCTTAATATTAAATGGGATTTTGAAGTTAGTTTCAACTTTGTGATAAATAAGATTATAGACAATATCTAATCTGATTAACTATAATTAATAGGAGGAGAATGACACAATATTAATTTAGATGACATCTATAAAGTTCGCGGCCGCGAACAACCATATAATATGTAATTGCGTATCAATTTATTTTTTTGTCTTGAAATGAGTTTGTTTACTCAAGATTATCGATTTGTTGTATGAGTTTTTGTAATTGGT
The DNA here is from genome assembly GCF_003015145.1 of Candidatus Phycorickettsia trachydisci. NCBI lineage: Bacteria > Pseudomonadati > Pseudomonadota > Alphaproteobacteria > Rickettsiales > Rickettsiaceae > Candidatus Phycorickettsia > Candidatus Phycorickettsia trachydisci. Next base: position 1,128,122 of record NZ_CP027845.1, read on the forward strand.
TTTTTACTTTTTTTCTTGCTTCTATTGATAAATTTTTCAAACCAACATTTTGTATTTTAATTTCTCCTTCTGAAGACATGATCCGTAATATAGAGAAATTTTTATGTTTACGATTAGGTACTCCTACTAACGAGTTTATTTTTTCAATATCACCTTTTTCGTAGGCTTTCGATATATCTCTTAATTTTTCTCTTGAAGATATATTTTTTTCTATTAAATGCAGTTTTATATCTTCTGGAATATTTGAGAGTTTTATATATTCTGATACGGTACTTTTAGCAACAGAAATGGCTTGAGCTAACCTTTCCTGATTCTCGAAAATTTTTTCTTCAATTAATTTCCTATAAATAACACCTAGCTCAATAGGATGTAAGTCTTTTCTATGAATATTTTCTATTAAAGCAATTGCGTTTGCATCTGTATTCTCTTTTAAAATAATACAAGGTACTTTTGTTAGACCAGCTTGTTTAGCAGCTCTTAATCTTCTTTCTCCACTAACAACTTCGTAATTTCCTTCCAGATTTTTTATAATGGATAAAGGTTGTCTAACACCATATTCTCTAATTGAATCAGCAAGTTTGGAGATTTCATCATCATTAAAATTCCTTCTAGCTTGATTTTTAAAAGGGTGTAATTGGTCAGTATTAATAAAATAATACTCACCTACCGCTTGTTCCAAGCCTATACTAGCTCTTGTTGAGGAATTGGATACTGGTTTTACAATGTTTTCTAGCTCTTTGGATAAAGGCTTATATCTTATCTTTCTAGTCATTAGTTTTAGTTAAGGTATATTGATTTAAATAATAGTGTATCAATTCTACAACATCTTCTAAAGCTATAGAATTTTTCTTAGCAAATAACGCCAAAGGTTTTCCTAGCTTTGCAGAAATATTTATATCCTCACTTTTTCTAATAGCAAAGTCCTTTTTTATATATTCGCTATAAAAATCTCTTAAAGCCGTCATCGCTTCAGCTGAACTGGAAGCTCTATCCTCATATTTATTAGGTATGATACTAAGCTCTTTAGGTTGTGTTTTCATATGCACAAAAAACTTTTCTAAATCTTCTAAAAGGAGCTTTAATCCATTTAAGCTATATGGCTGTGTTTCACATACAACGTTAATTACGTCTGAAAACATGACGACATTTCTATTTAACAAGCTAATAGTTGGGTTTGTATCAACAAATATAAAGTCATATTTTTTTTCTATGTCTGCAAAGTATGAAGATAACCTTTGGGATTTGTTTTCTAATTTAGCAAGGTCGTCTTCAAGCCTGGTTAATGATAGATTTGAAGGTATACAGTCATATCCTTTAAATATAGTTTTTTTTACATCGTCAAAAGAGGCTCCATCTGTCAGGATATCGTATAATGTTAAGTAATTATCATAATGAGAGAATCCAAAAGAAGTAGATAGATGAGATTGTGGATCTGCATCAATAACTAGCACATTGTAACCCATTAAAGCTATATGAGATGATACTTGAAAACATAAACTAGTTTTTCCTACACCTCCTTTAAAGTTATAAAATACAAATTTCTTTTTTAAGATTTTTTGACCATCTATACTAGTAACATTACGAATTATTTCTCTGCTTGTTTCTATAGAAAATTTTTGATTTTTAGATCCAGACTTATCAAACGGACGTAAATTATGGGCTGTAATGTACCTACTAATCGTAGTAGGGCTGACATTACTTAATACAGCCATGGTTCTTTGATTCAAACCATCTTTATCTTGCTCTATCATTATTTACCATTGCAATTATTAAGTTAATTTTCACTATAATACATTTCATGTATAACATACTGTAACATAGGGTCCAGCGGGACAAAGGAACGAAACGCGCAATAGGATTTCTGTTATATCTTGAGAGAGTAGCAGGAAAGAAGGTATCGTATTACCTACCAAATTTAGTCAAAAAACATGCCGTAACTTCGGTAAATGAATCATTTTCTAGTTTTACGCATATTTTTATTGCACTGCTATGTTTTCTTATGATTTAGGAATAAAACCTCTCTTAGCCTATTAAAATAAGCTTAAAAACTTATATTGAAGCCTTCATTGCGATTTTAGTCTAATAACCTTGTAATTATTTTAGTCTATTGCGCGTTTCGTTCCTTTGTCCCGCTGGACCCAAAATTCCATCTTGTAACAGCCCCATCATAGTCTCATCTGGAAGTGGAAAATCTACCTTGCTTCATATCGCGGATCTTCTTGATGATGCAGATAGCGGCACTGTACTGATTGCTAACAATCCTAAACTAAGCAAAAGGTCATCTGTGTGTGTAGAGCATTTTTAGGACAAGGTGTCCCTTTATACACACAGATGGCCGAGTAACACGAATTAAGATAGGATGGATTAGAGTCTATAGATAGTAATAAAACTTAGCAAAGTGGTTTTTTAAATGCTATAATATGACGAATAACAAAACGCTTAATGCTTTAGTAGGTTTAATAAATAAATTAATTAAAAAACACTAAAATGAATAACATTCCTGAGGATCTAATTGAGGCAGTAAAAAATAAGCGAGTACAGAGAGCTATTGAATTAATAAGGAAGATAGATGATGTTGTTCAGTTAAAAGATGAGCAAAATCAAAATGCTTTACACTTAGCTGTAGAGTATAATTGTTTGGAGGTAATAAAGGTCTTAGTGCAAGAATTGGGTATAGGCATAGAAGAGGGAAATATACGAGGTAGCACTCCTCTACACTTTGCTGCGGGCAAAGGCCATCTTGAAGTAGTAAAATACCTAGTAAGCCAGAAAGCTAATATTGAGTCTATGACTCAAGATAGCGCTACGCCTCTATATCTTGCTGCCCAAAAAGGTCACCTTGAAGTAGTAAGATATCTAGTAGATGAAAAAGCTAATATTGAGGCTACGGCTCAAAAAGAATCAACTCCCCTATATATTGCTGCAGCACAAGGTCATTTAGAGGTATTAAAGTTCCTTTTGACTCAAAAAGCTAATATTGAGGCTAGGACTCAAAATGGTTTTACTCCCTTACATGCTGCTGCGGGCACAGGCCGCCTTGAAGTAGTAAAATACCTAGTAGGAGAGAAAGCTAATATTAAGGCTACGGCGCAAAATGGCACTACTCCCTTACATGCTGCTGCACAAAATGGTCACCTTGAAGTAGTAAAATACCTAGTAGAGCAGAAAGCTGATATTGAGCCTACGGCTCAAGATGGCTTTACCCCTCTACACTTTGCTGCGGGCAAAGGCCATCTTGAAGTAGTAAAATACTTAGTAGGCGAGAAAGCTAATATTGAGGCTACGGCTCAAGGTGGCCTGAGCCCTCTACATATTGCTGCACAAAATGGTCACCTTGAAGTAGTAAAATACCTAGTAGGAGAGAAAGCTAATATTAAGGCTATGACTCAAGATGGCTTTACCCCTCTACACTTTGCTGCGGGCAAAGGCCATCTTGAAGTAGTAAAATACTTAGTAGGCGAGAAAGCTAATATTGAGGCTACGGTTCAATATGGCTACACCCCTCTATATATTACTGCAGTAGAAGGTCACCTTGAAGTAGTAAGATACCTAGTAAGTCAGAAAGCTAATATTGAGGTTATGAATCAAAATGGCGCTACTCCTCTATATGCTAGTGCCCAACAAGGTCACCTTGAAGTAGTAAAATACCTAGTAGAGCAGAAAGCTAATATTGAGGCTACGGCTCAAAATGGCACTACTCCTCTATATGCTGGTGCACAAAATGGTCACCTTGAAGTAGTAAAATACCTAGTAGACCAGAAAGCTAATATTGAGGCTACGGCTCAAGGTGGCCTGAGCCCTCTACATATTGCTGCACAAAATGGTCACCTTGGAGTAGTAAAATACCTAGTAGGCGAGAAAGCTAATATTGAGGCTATGACTCAAGATGGCTTTACCCCTCTACACTTTGCTGGGAGCAAAGGCCATCTTGAAGTAGTAAAATACCTAGTAGACCAGAAAGCTAATATTGAGGCTACGGCTCAAAATGGCGCTACTCCTCTATATCTTACTGCAGAACAGGGTCACCTTGAAATAATAAAATACCTAGTAGACCAGAAAGCTAATATTGAGGTTATGAATCAAAATGGCGCTACTTCTCTATATCTTGCCGCCCAAAACGGTCATTTAGAGGTATTAAAGTTCCTTTTGACTCAAAAAGCTAATATTGAGACTAGAACTCAAGATGGCGCTACTCCCTTACATGCTGCTGCGGACTCAGGTTACCTTGAAGTAGTAAAATACCTAGTAGGCCAGAAAGCTGATATTGAGCTTACGGCTCAAGATGGCTTTACCCCCCTACACTTTGCTGCACAAAATGGTCACCTTGAAGTAGTAAGATACCTAGTAGGCCAGAAAGCTAATATTGAGGCTACGGCTCAAGATGGCTACACCCCTCTATATCTTATTGCAGAACGAGGTCACCTTGAAGTAATAAAATACCTAATAGGCCAGAAAGCTAATATTGAGGTGAGGACTAAAGATGGCTTGAGCCCTCTACATATTGCAGCCCATAGAGGTTACCTTGAAGTAGTAAAATACCTAGTAAGCCAGAAAGCTAATATTGAGGCGAGGACTAAAGATGGCGCTACTCCTCTACATTTAGCAGCTCGAGCAGGTTGTAGTAATATAGTTAAAATCTTAGTTCGAAGGGGAGCTGATGTTGATGCTGAAGATATACATTCAGAAACTCCTATATATCGAACTGTAAAAAACCATAGAGATATAGTTGAAATCTTAGCTGAGCGAGGTGCAAATATAAATATCAAAAAGATTAATCCAAATAGCTTAGAAGAAAAAACTTTACTTGAGGAAACAATTGAAATACAGAACTTTAATGCAGCTAAATCAATTATTTCTGCTGGAGCTAAAATTACTCCTGATGCTTTCTATGGTTTATCTATTTATGACATCTTTGGAGTTTCTGCTAATCCTTTTCAAAATCTATGCTTAATCATGGGCTTGTTACGTATATCTTTTGAATTGTCAAATTTTGACAAAGCTACTAAAAATATAGCTCAGTTAAAAGAATATATGTCTGATAATATGGACGATATCTTAAAATGTGTAAAAGAGAGGATTGGAAATCATATCATACTAAATAAAGATAAGTATAAAACTATCAACATAGACAAATACTCATCAGAAAAATATAGTGATCACAAATTACTTACCAAAGTGATTGAGTATTTAAATGAATTGAAGGATTACGTAAAAGGTAAGAAAGAACTAGAGCAAATCTTATATGGTCGTGGAGAATATCACAAATTAACCGATCAAGATTTATTTAATCAAATAGCTAAAGCAGCAGAAATTACATCTCCTTTCCAATATTTTAAGCATAAATCTGATTTAGCGACCAAGGAAAATATGGTTCAAGATGATAAGCTAGTTGATGGACCAATATCGAATATATTATCTTTTTTAAATATAGGAAATATTGCTGACTTATTTGAAGCTGCTCCAAAAATTGCTGATTTATATCCTCCGCAAAAAAATCCTTTCGCTATATTTACTAAAGAAGCATTATTGGTAGGTTGTAAGAACAGTAATATAATAAATCAGGTGGAAGTAGATTCTACATTTACTGAAGAAAACGATAATGTACCTGAGATGTATGCTACAGGAGAAGCTATTTTGCCAAATGTTGGAATAGGTTATTAAATGTAATTCTAGGGGGTTTATTTCAAGATGATGCTTTTCATGGTGCTACCTTGGTTACTCGTGACAAAAAGATCTTATCTTGGGCAGAACAAAAAGATACGAGAATAATGCGAGCTCAGTTATAGGCCTAACAGCCTGATACGTGAGAAAATCACCACAACGCATTATACGAATAAAAAACATATTGATAAATAGCTTCTATATCTGTACTAGGTGTAGCGGCTCGATTTCATAATGAGCGCGTTTCGTTCCTTTGTCCCGCTGGACCCAAGTATGGATTAAAACTTTCCAAGCAGTATTCGTAATTTCTGAAAACAAAATTTGTTGTTTTTTATAAATAATATACTTTTTAATTTTATAATTTTGGTCAATTTTATAAAAAAGAAGCATTTTGCGAATATCTTCTTCCGACCAAATATACTTGTGATTCAATCCCATATAGTTTAGCATTTGACTGTAAAACGCGTCCATGATAAAATTTAAAATGTATTTAAATATCATGTGATGCGTTTAAAAATTAGCAAATTTTATACATTATACACATTTTTTACAGAATTATCGTGTCTGACTCAAACATTTAAAATACAGCTTAAAATGTCTTCTCTAGAAACATTACCTATAAGAAAAACTGCAAGAGTTGTCTTAATTAATGACGCAAATCAATGCTTATTAATCAAAATTAAGTCTAACAATCCCTTGGAGCAAAATAAACTTCTCAAAGAAGGAATGTGGATTACTCCGGGAGGTAAAATAGAAGAAGGTGAATTACAAGAAGAAGCCGCTAGAAGAGAATTATATGAAGAAACTGGAATAGACCAAAAAGTGGGTCCTTTAATATGGTTTGGAAAGCATGTCGTAAACTGGGGCGGGACCCAAACTCTACTTGAAGAATCATTTTTTCTTGCCAAAACCTTATCAAGAGAAATTAATACAGTTAATCTTGAAGAAGGGGAACAAGAAGTATATAAAGAAACCAAATGGTGGTCTTTAGAAGAAATTCACTCTACTTCTGAATATATTGTTCCAGGAGGATTAATTTTACATATTAACGACGTTATTGAAAATAAGATTGAAAAGATTCCGATCGAAATAGATATGTCTGTTTTAAAAAAAAGCTTAATGGATAGATCTTTTCAAGAGTCATGCATCACAACAGAGCTTCAAAATACTGAACCAAATGTTGAGACTGAAGTAGAAGAGGTTAAACTAAGCTCTTTGGAGACTAACGAACCAAGTTCTTAAAAGTGAGTATCGCAAACAGTTTTAAATGACAGTAGCTTATTTTGCAATTCCTTTAACATGTTATCATTTACCACTTCTATAAATTTAACATTTGGATATTTTGCTCTAAGTACCTTAATTTTTGTTGCTACCTTTTTTTCGAAAGACCATACATACCCTAGTAAACTTAAAGTAATTTTTTCATCACAACCTTCAGCCCGATCATTAATGGTGACATCCTTATTAAAAAACCTTTTAAATACTCTTATATAAGATATAGGTTTAGGATAATTAAAATATAAAACTAGATCTGCTTTACTGTAACGTATTTCCAGAAATTCCGTAGCATTACCATCTATAACCCAAGCTTCCTTTCCTACTATATTTTGAAGTATTCCTAAAAATTCTTCTACTGGACGTGCTACCCAGTTAGACTGAAAGAAATATTTATCAAGATGATATACTGGAAGGTTTAAAATTTGAGATAGATACACTGCGAAGGTAGATTTGCCTGAACCAGGCCTACCAAAAATCATAATTTTACTAGGAACTTTATTTATGTTTATATTTCTTCTCTCTAAAGTTTTATCTGCGTAAAATGAGTAAAAAAAATAGCTATTATTATTGCCGCCAGACGATGTCTTGCTAATGTAAAAATTAGAAAGTTTATTCAATATACTTAACGTAATATTATTTTTTGATATAAAAATAAGCATTATTCCAATAATTATTAACGAATTCAGAATAACCTTAAGTGCAAAAGGTCTTTTATTTTTAATTTGATGATTTTTCATGAAACTCAACTATTAATAAGACTATTGAAATTTTGGAACATGCCCCTCTAATTATTAACTTTAATATAAACTTTATAATAATTTATAATTATGTACTTAGACATAAAAAAATTCTAAAAACTTATTTTTATATTCATGACATAAAATTCTTTTCTAGTCGTTTAATGTTAATATATTATATTTAAGTATTAAAAGTGTTAAGAATGGCTTTTTCTGCGTTTGAGCCATTCATATAGGGTGGCAGGGGAGCATTCAATTAGTTTTGAAATAGCTCTTTTGTTAATGCCTTTGTGCAAGTATTTTAGAATTTCATCACGGTAATTATCAAGCTTTAGGAATTGAGCTTGTCCTTTGGGTCTGCCTAGTTTTATTCCATCTTTTTTACGTTTTGCTAGGGCTTCTTTGGTTCTACAAGAGATGAATTCTCTTTCAATTTGAGCTGCAAGACCCAGGATTGTAGCTGTTATTGTAGCCTGCATTGAGCCATCCATAACTATATGATTTTTTGCTATGTGTACAGAAATTCCCTTTTTTGCAGCCAGTTCAAGTATTTCTAGAACTTGTAATGTGGATCTTCCTAATCTAGAAATTTCTGAGACTGCAATTATATCCCCTCCTTGTGCCTTCTCGATAATATTACCAATTGCCCTTTCTCGCCAGTTGATTTTACCGCTAGATATATCCTCCACAAACTTTAAAGGAGTAATATTATGATTGTTGCAATATTCTAATAAGCCAAGTTTTTGATTTTTTATATCCTGTCCGTCTGACGAAACTCTTAAATAGGCAAAATTAGTCATTTTTTTAAGTGTTTTTTAGCTAAAAGGGTATTCATAATTAAATTATACAACATGCGTTTGTATTTAACTATAATAAATATATGATATGTGTCTAGCATAAATGATCTTTTATATTGGACACTTTTTGTGCTTTTTAAGCTAAAATGGTAATTTTATGGCTAGACTAAAAATTTTATCACAAGATAGTTTAAATAGCCTTTATGAAATACCTAATCTTAATGAAGAAGATAGAAAAAATATTTTTGCACTAGACGAGGCAGATCAAAGTTATTTAGGGCAGCTTAATAGCATACCAGTTAAGGTAAATTATATACTACATTTAGGTTACTTCCGTATTGCTCAGTACTTTTTTACATTTACCTTTCAGAAAGTAAGAGAAGATGTGTGGTTTATTTTAAAAACTTATTTTCCTGGAAGTAAGTTTCCTAAGAAACAGATAGGCAGTCGCCAATACTATGCTAATCGTCAATTTATCTTGAAAAAATATGGAATGATCCTGTATTCTAAAAGCTTTGAAGGAAAATTATCCAAGTATCTAGAACAGGTAGTTAGGCAACATGCTGCACCTCGATATCTATTTGATACAGCTTTGGATTATTGCCATCAACACAAGGTTATAAGACCTTCCTATTTCATATTACAGGAATTAATTTCTGATTCTTTACAGACTGAGAGAAAAAGGTTAAGCCACAAACTCTATAGGCTGATGGACAGTAAGCTACGTCAAGATCTGGATAAATTACTTGCAAAGAAAGATTTGTTTTATCAAATAACGTTAATCAAAAGAGATCAAAAGAATTTTACAACCCATGAGATTAGGTCAAGTGTTGAGAAAAATAGGCTGCTTGTTGATATCTATAAAAAGACTGATCAAATTATAAAATCTTTGGATATCTCAGAGCAAAATGTCAGTTACTACGCAGAACTAGCCTTACAATATTCGGCATATGACCTAAAGGAACTTAAGCGATCTAATTTAATAAGGCTATATCTTTTATGCTACGTCCATCATAGATTTTTGAAAATCAATGACCACTTAATTGCTAGCTTTATCCATAGGTTAAATGAATATGTTAATAACGCTGATGAGTATCAAAAAGAGATGATATATCAAGCCCAAATGTCAGATTGTCATAATCGCAACCTAGCTGCAGATATTTTATCGTTGCATATCAATAAGAAAATAGCCGACCAAGATCTTCGTAAAACAGCCTTTAAGATTGTTGCCAAAAACGACTTTCAGCAATTTATTCAAAAAGTCAGAGCCCTTCACATGAATCCAGATTATTACAGGTGGCAGTATTACAAAAGCCATGCTCATGCTATCAAACAAAATACTAGGCTAGTTTTTAAGGTTTTAGACTTTCAAACCCAGTCTAAAAGCCTTCAAGATGCTATTTCATTTTTAAAAACGCATTTTAGTAGCAACAAACCTTTTAGCGATTATAAATTTGATGAGATACCCATTGAATTTATTCCTTCTAAAATGAAGCGATATATTATTACCAAAAATAAAGAAGCTAAAAATATTAAGACTGTTGATGCTGATTGCTATGAGTTTATGCTGTATATGCATATCGCAAAAGGTATACGCAAAGGTGATGTGACCATTAAAGATAGTCTCACTTACACGTCTCTTGATGATGAACTTATTCCAAAAAGTGAATGGGAAAGTAACAAAGCAAATATCCTGCAAAGTATAAAAAATCAGCTTATCTCAACTGATATTGAGACAATATTAACTCATTTTGAAGCCCTAATAGCTGAAGGCTATAAGACTGTTAACCAGAAAATCAGTAGCGGAAATAGCAAAATCAAGATTAAATACAATGAGAAAGGAGAAGTCTTATCGTGGCGAATGCCTTATCGGAAGCTGGATGATATTCTAAGCAACCCATTTTATGAAAATATGACCTTCACAGACATTGCTCAAATTCTTAAATTTGCTAACCACCATACAAGTTTTATCAAACAATTTACCCATATCCTTCCAATCTACAGTAAAAAAGAGCCAGATCTAGCTTCAATTTCAGCTTGTATAGTAGCTAAAGGTACTGGTAATGACATATACAAGATGAAGGATATATGCGATCTTAAAGAACAAGAACTAACCTCTACTCATAATAATTTTATCCGCCATAGCGCCTTAGTAGAAGCAAGCGATACGATCATAAATAAGGTAGCCAAACTCCCAATATTTGAAAAATATACTTTAACGGATTATGGCATTCATGCTAGTGTTGATGGTCAAAAGCTGGAAACTAGATATAACACTATCCAAGCAAGATACTCTTCAAAATATTATGGTCTTGGAAAAGGTGTTTCAGCCTATACATTATTTGCTAACTGCTTGCCGCTATGCACCAAGGTCATTGGAGCTAATGAACACGAAAGCTATTATCTTTTAGATGTTTTAAAAAGTAATACCAGCAGTGTAGAAATCTCTTCAGTATCAGGAGACATGCACAGTATCAATAGAGTAAATTTTGCCTTACTATACATGTTTGGATATAGGTTTATGCCAAGGTTTACTCATCTTGATCAAAAGGCTAATAGTCTCATGGTCAGTTTTGATGATCCTAATTCAAAACATTACCAAGACTACCTAATTAAGCCTAGTAAAAAAGTAAATAAGGCCTTAATTATTAAGGAAAGGGACAATATTCTGCGCATTTTAGCTACGTTGGCTATCAAGAAAAATACTCAAGCCAATATTGTCCGAAAGCTTTCTTCTTATAAGTCAAATGACACACTAAAGGCTTTAATAAGCCTTGATAAGATTGTCATGACTCTTTATCTTTTAGATTACATAGAAGATGAGGAAATGCGAAAATGCGTTTATCGCTCCTTAAACCGTAGTGAATCATATAATCAGCTCAGGTCAGCTATTGCCAAAGTAAGCGGTAGAAAACTGATTGGTAAGACGGAAATAGAACTTGTGACAAATAACGAATGTTCGAGATTACTTGCCATGTGCATTATCTTCTATAATGCATCAATCTTATCAGGAATATATGAGCATTGCAGAAGCAAAGGTATGCTGAAAGAATGTAAAAATATCATCAGATTGTCACCTGTAGCATGGCAACATATCAGCCTCATAGGCAAATATGAGTTTAAGAAAGAAAACCCTTTACTTGATTTACAAGAGCTTGTTTCACAATCTTTAAATAACTTACAAAACATCCGGTTGAAAGGGCGTCATTGAAACTGCGAAAATTTAAAAAAATCCAAACCCCCTTTCAATTGAGCTATACAGCCGTATAAGGAAGTAAGATTTTAAAATCAATGTGTCCTCTGTAGCCGGCTTAAACACAAAGATTCAGACCTATCGAGAAAATTTTCGTACCTTCCGGCCAACAACCCCAATTTGGTTCCAACGACGCAAAGGTCCAAAAAGTTTCATAGGGTTTTTAAAAGTTAATATAATTGATATATTAAAGTTTGAATCTCCCTCTTATGACAAAACTTAGCTGAATTGATGACAAAGTAGCCTTAACTCTGATCTATCCATAAAACTGGCTCAAAGAGGTATAATAAAAGCGAATGTAGAACCTTTTTTAGGATTATTTTCAGCATATATTTTACCTTTATGAAGTTTAATGATGTGCTGGCATATTGCAAGACCAAGACCTTTGCCACCGGACATATTTTTAGTACGTGAGCTTTGGATGAATGGACCAAAAACATCAAAGAGCTCTTCTTCAGGAATTCCTACCCCTTCATCTATAACTGAACATTTGATACATTTGGTGCTACCTATATTCTCTTTGGACACAACTATTTCTATCATTCCTTTAGGCGTGAATTCAACAGCGTTTTTTAGTAAGTTAATTAATACCTGAGTTATTTTATCTTTGTCGCATCTAACCTTAAGATCTTTAGAGTTACATTTGAAATAAAATTGTATCTCTTTATCATCTAAATAAAGTTTTGCAAATTGATCTATTATTTCATTTATCAGTTCTTGAAAATTAATGGTTTCATACTTTAATTTAACTTTGTCATTAGTAAGTTTGGATAAATCAAGAATATTGTCCATATAGCTTCTAATACGTTCGTAGCCTTTTTTTAAGGCTGCAAGAGATTCTCGTTTTTCTTGATTGCTTGAAGTGTCTAGATTATCTTCTAAATCGTTTATATAAGCTCCAACATGATGTATAGGAGTTCGGATTTCATGATTAACGTTATTGATAAACTCTTGGCGTATGATCATATGCTTCAGAAGTTGCTGGGACATGTGATACAGTTCTTTTGACTGAAGTGATAGTAGTTCTTGATTTTGGATATTCGTTTCTTGATGTGGCTTTAAAAATGCTACTAAGATACTACTGATTAGCAGTAGGCAAAAGACTAAATAAAACTGAATATCTATAATATTTAGATAATTTAAATTCAGAAATGCTTTTACAAACCAAAGGCTTCCAATAAAACCCATTAAAAGCATCAATAAAGCAGCTTGCCAACCGAAAAGAATTAAAATGGCTGTAATGTTAAGGAAAAATATAGCAGTTTGAATTTGTGAGCCATTGCTAACCACAAAAAAGATACCATTCATAAAAATATTTATATAAAAAGTAGCAGTAACCCAGAATATTGCGACAAAGGTATGTTTTTTGAAGGTATTGGGCCAGAGAGGATAAATGAGAAGGTAGCATGCGAAGGTGAAGACACTGATGTAACAGCCTGCTATGATGTTAGTATAAAATAATTCACTAGAACGCATGGATATCATGGTAATTAGGGTCGATATTATTGCAAATAGACCTAAGAAAAAGAATATTTCTACTTTGTTTGGAGTATAAGATTTACAAAAATCTATAAAACTAAAATTTTTGATTCCATACCAGATTTTATGCCAAAACCTTTTCCTACTATCCATAATTGCTCTATAAGTTTTTTGATCTTTAATACCAACCCATCCTCCCTTCTGATTCGTAAGGTAGTGAAAGCCAAAAAGAAATATTACGCTTGCTAATATACCTGGTATAAAGCTGTCTATTGTTGATTCTGCAAAAAATATCCTCAAAAGCAATATGGTAATTAATGATCCTCCCATTGCTGCAAGAACGGATTTTTCAGAGCTTCTAAAGCCAAAAATTGTAAAAATAAAAGGTATGCTAACTATAGGTAAATATAATCCTGCGAAAGAAATGATTAATTCAAATACACTATCTACTCTTAAAGCAAAAAACATGGAAGTAATTCCTACTATAACTGCTGTAAATCTTGCAACAATTAGCTCATTTTGCGCCCATTTAAAACCTAACGGCTTACATACATCATGCGCGAAGATGATGGATACGGAGTTGATCATGGAATCTGCACTGGACATAATCATAGCCATAATACCAATAGCAAGTATGCCTTTAAAACCTTCGATATAAGCATAACGACTAATTATATAACTAACCAAGTTATCTGGATTTAAGTTAGGATTGTAGCTAAAAATAAGTATACCCAATAGAGCAATTATTGATTGTATTAAAAAACAAATCAGTCCAGCATATTTAAAAGCCTTAACTACTTGATTCACATTAGATCCCATAGAAATTCTTTGAAAAATTGGTGGTTCAAGTTCAGGGATCATAAAAAACATAGCTGTTCCGAGCATATGATAAAATTTGATACTTTGAAAATCAAAAGCCTCTTTATAATCAAAAAGAGGGCTAGTACTTAAGGTATTAATGACTATGGTTGCACTACTGTCGCCCAATGCTTGCCATACTATAATCACGATAGTTGGCATTAGACAGCCAAATGTAAAAAATTGGATAATGTCAGTGAAAGTCACTGCTCTAATTCCCCCTAAAGTAGAATAGATGATGACGATTAATCCACTTAAAATTGTTGCGTTTTGACCAGACGTACCAAAAACAAGCTCCAAGATTTTAGCTGATACTTGAAAATTAACTCCTAAATAGCAGATAGATCTTACGAAGCTTAGCGTTACCGTTACAGCTCTAACTCTGGATCCAAATATTTGGCCCATACTTTCAGCGATAGAAAGTTTACCCAAAAATTCACCCATACGTGGGGCAAGAAAATGCCCTATAAAAACTAATACTAAAGAATCTATAGCAAGAGGCATTAAGAAGTAAATTCCTTGTCTATACGTCTCTATTAAAGTATACGAAAATAGACCAGCTCCTATCCAGGTTGCAACCAACGTTGCAACGATTGTTGGCGTTGAAAAATCTCTATTACCAAGTGCATATTCTGAAATATTATGCACTTTAGTACTGCTTATTATTCCTAGAATTAAGCTTAGAACTAAAAAGGATGAAAAAAGAAATAAATCAATACTCATATTTTTAAGCTTTTAAATAGATAATCTTAATTTTACTGTAGTTATCGCTAAGTCCAAAATAATCTTGAAAAATTTATAGATGTTATTGATGTCAAAAACTGAAAATGATCTAATGATAAGGTTACCATAACATAAAAAATAGGGTCTAAATGATGAATACAGATTCTTATATTAAATTTATGGATATAGCCTTTTACCCCTTAACATCGGCACATTTTCCATTGCTACTTAAGTGGCTAGAAAAACCTCATGTAAAGGAATACTGGGATAAAAATATTAGTTGGACTCTTGAATTGGTCAGAGAAAAATATGAGAATCATGTTGCTGGATATAAGATACTTAAACTTAAAGATCAGATCATTAAAAAGCCAATACATGCATTTATAACACATCTTGATGAAACCCCAATTGGATATATCCAGTACTATAATAGACATGATTTTCCATCTGAACATGGTTATGATTTAAGTGAGTTACCACAGTCATGCGGTACTTTCGACTGGTATATTGCTGAAGAAGAATGCATAGGCAAAGGAATAGGTACAAAAATTCTTTCACTTTTTATTCAAAAATACTTTACTAATCAATTTGAATATATATTTGCAGATCCGGGAGTAAAAAATATTCCTGCGATCATGTGTTATAAAAAATTAGGCTTCACAACTTTGAAAGAGGTTAACAACGTCCTCTGGATGATTAAGAAATTAAGCTCTTAGGAAGGTTTGTTGCCCCTAACAGCTCCAAAATCATGAAATAGCTTTGGTGGGTAAAATTTCGCATGAGTCTCTCATTTTTCTTTCGAAAAATCATACTCAAGGGTTCAGCGGTGCAAAAGTACAAAATGCGCAATAGAATTTCTAAAAATTAATATTATCGATATATTGGAGGGTATAAAATAAGTTTTTGTACTCGTACCCAAGAATAACAAACGTAAGATTATTGTTAAAATCTAATTAATTACTCTTGAAAAACAGCTGAAAATATTATGTAAAAGGTGATTTTAAGAAGTGATACAGTGAAAATTGCAGTATAAACAAAGATAGAAAAACTTGCAAAGAAAGATGTACTTGGCAATATAGATATTAAATTATCTTTCAATTTTCAACTCCTAAACTCACACTTGTTTTACTACCTTTTTGTGTTTCAAAGCCATCTTCTTAATTAAAATTAAATTATTGTCATGTGAAAATTATAGTTAAATTCAAAACATTACTATACGTTAAAACCTCAAGTATTAGGGGATATAAGTGCTAACATGTACCACAATGCATAAAAAAATGCTGCAGTCTGAACATTCTTAAATATATCGATAATATTAATTTTTAGAAATTCTATTGCGCGTTTCGTTCCTTTGCGTCGCCAGAACTTATATTGATGCGTAAGTTCTTACCAATTGAGTCTTACCTACATCTTTTTCTGTAAGTTTTTTTAAAATATTATCATTAAATAGACTTTGGTATCTTGAAAGTTCTGATGATGGTAAATCTATCCTAAAATAATTATCCAAATAATTTTTGATCTTTGAACTCATTTCTACAAAATTGATAGGCTCAACAGCATTAGACAATGGCCTTTGAAATTCAGAAGCAAGAGTCAGCTGAGAAAAAATCAAAAATAGTGTTAAGAAAAATAAGCGTTTAAAATTATCCATATAGATATCCTTGTTCTTTAACATGGACCACAACCAAATTCTTTGATCGTGTATAATATAAAAAATCCTCTTTTCTTTCTGAGCAAAAAGATATCATACTCTTTATCTTCAGCTGATAATGATCCAAAACACAATCAATAATTATATAACCTTAGTGTATTTGCGAACACTACCTTAAGCCATGATGTATAGAGTGAACTATTTTGACACTCATAATTAATGATTATATGACCATTATTGTTAAGTTTTTTAATAAAACGATCTACATCGTTATACATAAAATCTTCGTAGCAAACCTTATCAAAAACCAACAACCATCTACTCTTATTTTGCAAATAAGACACAACCATCATCTCTGGATCAAATTTTAGCTGAAGCTGTAGATGAATATTTGAGTTTTCTAGCACTTCCTCTATAAAACCACGTGGCATTATATTCCTAGTAGGTACTATATTTACCTTATTATCATCCAAATTAGCATAAACAGCCTTAGATTCCTTAATAAAAGACTTCCAAGATTTTATTTTCATAACCTTATACCATACCTTGTCAGCAGCGAACCACTCCTCTCGTGTCTTAGGATGAGGTATGATTGTTGTAGGTCTTATAAAGGCTTTTAAAACATTTTTAGCAAGCTCTTCTTTAGTAACGCCTTGATCCAAAAAAATTACAAAATCTTCAGCAACTGAAGCACCTTGATCGGTAGCTACAGAAGGATTAATTCTAAAAGTATTATCGGATAAAAATATGCTCAAACTTTTTTTCACGCTTTAATCCTTATATACGATAATTTTGACGTCAATGCCAACTGATTTTCCATAATTGACCCTCTTATTTAAAGTCATTTGTTGAGAAAAACTACCTAAATCAGGTACAGCTATTTCTAATACCTTACTTTGAATATGATGAGGTTCTATTTGATATTTTCCTAATTCCCCCTTATTAAACTTCACCAGTCTATCAATATCTTTGCGGATTACATACTCTAGCTTTGTAGCATTTTGGTAGGTTTTAGCCCCCAAATCTCTACTTTTTATGCCTTCTGTATTTCAAAGCTTTACTCTATTACTCACAGTCGGCGAAGGCGTCGATGATAGCTTGACCTAAGGCTTCAGGGTCATCTGCTTAAACGCAAAGGATGATACCTGAAGGTATAAGTGCATTACGAACTGATTCAATGTACTCATCAGGGACGTACCAGCTCCAAAAACCTTCACGTAATTGTTTTAGCTCTCCATGTACGGGACTGGAGTTGATCAATGATTCTAAAGTTATGGGAGTGCTTGAGCTCTGTTGGTCAGTATGGCGTATATCGCGGACCAAGTGCTCACGTGACAAAAAGTTCAGTTTGTATATATCGCGTAAATCCCCTGTTTTATATTTTTCATGTATAAAAGCATGACTCCATATTTTAAACCTTCGTTTTTCTTCCGGATTTAAATAACTAATGTGCCCTCCGAACATATATGAGCTAGCATCATCCTTAAGCATCCTATTGTAGTAATATCCATATCTAACTTTTGCAGCATTAAAAAAACCAGCAGCTAAATCTTCAAAATTACTTTGAATGAAAGGCTCTAATTTTTCATCAATACAAAATACTGCTTTTGAGCTATGAGGATTTTTTGTACGGGAGGAAATATATATACTCATAATAACATTATCTACATCTTCAGCACCCTCTTCTTTTAAAGAATAGTCTAAAGCTTCAATACCTTCGAAATTAAACTTTTCTAATTTATTAAGACCGGCTTTTAATCCTTTAGGCTTTGATGAATTACCATAATGTAATCCCCTTACTAATACTTGATTAGGTATTACATTATGCTTAGCAAAAATCGATAAACAATATTCATGCCATGCTCTCCAATTGATATCAGCATAGTTAAAATTATGAAAAGCTATGCAATTACATACTCTTGTCTGGTTTCTCATTCTTTACCTAATATTTTATAGAATTCATAAACTAATTCTTTCACTTCCTTAACTTCTTTTACAAAAGCTTCCCCTCTCATATCTGGAGGTAAGTCTAAAATATTTTTTGCTCCTTTATCTCTTAAATCTTCTACCCTATCAGAATTACTCTTAATCTCAACGGTGTAGACTTTGCGCTGATACTTTGTTCCATCCCAAACCCTTTCAACCACAATAATATCAGGACGTTGTCCCAAACTACCCTCTCTCTCAAGGCCTAACCATTTGCATAGGCTACGATCCAAAATTACAAGCTCCACATTATCTAATGCCGCCATTTTCTTTGCAAATATCCATGCAGCTTTGCCATGGCCCCATGTACCAGTTTCCTGCCCCGTACCTATAATCTTCTGTAAATAAAGGTCCTCAAAGTCAACCACATCCTTCAAGTGCGGCTGAGCCTTTATCAATTGCCTTTTTACATGCTTAAATTTAGCATCGTATTGTTCATAATAAGGCTTAGCTTGATCTATTTTGTAGTATCCCCCATCAAACGCTGCTTGAGTTAGATTATGAGCCATTTTATTGAGGTTATCAATAGCAAGCTCTGCATCTTTCCCTGTAAGATTAGTAAATAGCGATTCTTCAAGTGCTTTACGGACAGGCAATGCTTGATTATGAGATTTTATCTCGATTATTTTATTTAGCTCAGGCTTGTATACAGGCTCTGCAGGCGGTGAGATAACTTGTGTATAACGAGTATCTTCTGGTTTGGTTAGGTTCTGTTTTATGTCATAATCAAAGCGAGTGGTTGGGGTAGCTCTATATTCACGAACGTTGGTTGGAGTATAACTTGGGAGGTTTTGTCCAAAGTTTTGGTATGGCTTAACCTTAAATTGTTCTGGCTGGTATGTTTTGCTAAAGTTTATACTTGCATCTTGAACTTTTATGGGATCTACCTGCTGAGGTAGAGTTATATCGCTACTTTTAATCTTTACGGTATCCGGGATTTTTCGGCTTGACAGTTGGCCTTGACTTAAGCTTTTATCTCCTTGGCTTACATTAAATGTACTGTCATTAATTTTTTGTAGTGTAACCTCTACTGCTTTGGATCCGGTAGCCTTAGGTAAGAACGTAGTAGGAGTCTTTGCGCCTTGATTTGATACACTGCTTGGTAGTTGTGATTTATTACCTCCAACGTATGATTTTTGAAGTAGGCTACGTTCAGATGAATGTGGAGTTACGTTTATTATCTTTTGATTAGAAGCCTCAAGAGGTACAGGACCAAGAATAGGCACCGGATTAGGCAATAACGTTTGTGCCTCATTAAATTTTCTACCACTTGTCACTTCAACCGCTTCGCGCACTCTAGGTTTAAAGAGACCTAAAAATAGCCCTGCTTTAACTTTATTGATTTCTGCAAATCCACGACTTTGTTTAAACTTCTCCATTATTGCCTTTTCTTCAGAAGAAGAAGTTCTACCTAAAAGAATATACGACCACCTATCACTAATTTCCAAAGCTTTTTCCCATTCGCTCTTACTCATACCGCAACCTGACTGCCATTCTCTTGCTTCTTCAATTGTATTAGGGACTTTATACGCTAAAGGTTCTTGAGCAAGAGCCGAGATATTTATAAGTTTGCCTTCTAAATCTCTGATATTTAATTTTTTAGGATCTGGTGTAAATAGATTGTTAGCGTTATATTCAAGGAGTTTTTCACGTGAAGCAAAACACATTTCCCCAGGACGAACTTTATCTTCTTTATCACATTCTAGATCTTTTTGAGGGGTATTTTCGAAATACTCTATCCATTCATCAGGAGTCCAAAAATCAGTTGGTACCGATTCTTCAGTATCTTTAGATAAGAGATATTTTAGTTCTTGCTCAACCCAAGGATCTAGGGCTTCTTCTTGGTTAGGAGTAGATTCAGCATGGCTGTCAGCAGATTGTTTATCACTAGTTTTCCAGCCATTACGGATTAGTTCTAGTTCTTCTTCTAGGGAGATGCCTTGATGAGCTGAAGTTTCAGTAATTTCATTTTCCCTAGCGATATTAGGTTTTAATTGATTAATGACTAATTCCATCTTCTCTTCGGTAGACATACCTGGACATTCAGGAATTTCAAGGGCCTCTACTGCTGCGTGATTACGAGGCTTAAAACCCTTGATTGCTTCGCTAATTATGCGCTCTCTCTCTTCAGGTGTTTGTTTTTCTAATCTTTTAAGTGCGTGCTTATCAAAGGCTTTATCAATTGCTTGATGTATTATCTGTCCCGCTTCATTAAATACAACGCCAGAGACATTATGGGTAATGCGTGTTGCTTCATTTAAACAGTAGCTTTTTGAGATGCCGTTTAGCTCGTCTTGCAGCATCTTAGCTGTGTCACTGTAGTTTTCCTGATACGCATTTGCGATTCTTTTCAGCCTTGATTTTAAAGCTCCTATTTGATTGTAGTCCATCAAATTTGATGGAATACCCATTCTATCAGTTGGATCAAATGGGATATTGTGAACATTAATTTCATTATTATAATCTAGTACGCTCCTTGATCTTAAGGCATCTATGATTTGATTATGCGCACTAGGATAAGTTTGGGCAAGATACCTACTTAAGCATTTCTGACTGGTATTTTCTGGGCTCAGTCTTTCTACTTCTTTAGATATTCTATTTAAAGCTTTTTGAGTAATATTTTCTATTTTTTTTACTTTATCAGCCATTTCAGCTCCCGTAATGCCCCATCCTACAACCTTAAGTGTTGTGCCCACTGAATGATTGACATGATTGTTTTTTAACATACCAACAACAGAGGCAAAGATACTTGATATTACGGTTTGTTCACATTGGAATGCACTGACCATGGCTCTTTGTAAAGCTTCGTAATTGTGATGGTTGCCATTTGCTTGGTCTGCAGCAAGTAAATCATGAAGCTTTTGCTGCATATCTGAATTGGTAAAGAATCTATTAGTCCTTCTTTCTACAGCTTCTCTGATATCATCCTCAAAGCTCTCAGCCATCTTTTTACCAGCATGATCAGCAATGTAACTAATACCCTTATTGGCAGCATATTTGAGAGTTTCTTTTACTATGACATCAGTTTTATTCAAAAGATTTAAGCTATGTTCTATAGAAGGCGTTATTTTAAGCATTTTGCTGAGCTGATCAAAAATCTTGTCTCCAATGATGACCAAAGCCATTTCGGCCGCCATCATAGCTTTTGAAGTAACGTATTGATCCAATTTAAATTGCTCTCCACCAGCAATTTTACCCGCATATATTAAATCCTTAATGCCACCTTCTGCCACAGTCAAACCAAGACCTATTGATACAGAAGCTTTTAAACCAAGGGCGGTAATGCCAGTTCCCGCCGATGATAATGCCATAAAACCTGCATTTAATAGGTAGATGCTAGCACAAATTTGTACCACTGCGATCACAGCTACAGCAACGCAAGCAAGCCAATCTACAGGTAATTTAGCCTCTCTTACGTCAAACATTATTGGCATGCCTAGGCTTGCAAGCTCCATCACTTCAGATTCAGGCACATCATCTTTAGGATAAAAGTCTCTTAACAACTTCACATCACCAACGGTTATGTAAGCTTTTTTAGAGCAGTTACGAATTTTATCCATTACCTTCTTGATATGGTTTGAGCAATGCTCTAAAAGTTCTACCTTAGCCATCAGCTGAGTTGCAAGGTCACATTCACCCATATAATCAGCTAAAAGTAAAAAGGTTTGTAGATTTGGGATGGCGTAGCTATGTATACCTTCAAGAGTTTTGCCCAAGGCTGTGTAAGCTTGAGGCATGTATTCATTTTTGATATCCAGGTCTCTTTCCTTTCTACATTTAAGAGATTTTTTCTCGATAATTGAATAGGCATAGTTGTAATACGCTGGGAACGTAAATTTTTCTTCCGTGATGCTTCCTCCATTAACAAAACCCTTAGCAAGAGTTAGAAGTTTTAATGCAATATCACCTCTGATACTATGTTGCTCAAAGACTTCACGTACTAGATAAGCGGGGTTAGTGACTATTTGATAATCATTTCTAAATTTTTGATCTTGGGTAGAGATAAAATTTTCAAAATCATCGTTAATGATTTGTTCAATTTTAGCATTAAGTTTATCCGCCTTTGCTTTATCAGCTAGATGAATAGCTTCTAGAATATTTGCATCATCAGAATTGAGATCTTCTTCTAATTTTAAAAGTATTCCATATATGTGGTTTAAGTCAGTAGATTCAGATTTGAAAGGAGTCAATGACTGATAGGTTACTTGGTCAGTGTAATTATTTGTAAACTTACTTAAGTAGCAAGTATGCTCACTACCTGAGTCTATAGATACTACCTTGTCATCAGTAAGGATCTTAATATTGCATTCAAAGATTTGAGCAAAAAGCATAAGTATATAATCGTCGTCGTCACTAGCTTCCCCATCCTTATGCTTTGCTGCAACCTTATATAGTAATTTTTTTAATTTCTGCGTGCTTAGTTTAAACCCTATTTGATGGGCTAAAGCTTTAAATAAACTATCAAAACTTATTTTATAGTCCGTGGTTTTAAAACCGAATTCATGAATCCTATCCTTAAAAATTAGAGCGGCTTTAGTATCCTCTAGCTTATTTTTGACTTCTCTTAAAAATGTTCCCCAGTTTTGTTCTAATTGAGCTTGCTTTGCTCTACTTTGCTCAATTTCTTTGCGATATTTACATAATTTTTCGTATAATTCATCTTCTAACTTAATTTTGTAAAACTTGTATAATTCATGTTCTAAAATCCTAAAACTCTCCTGTTCATCACGTAGTGCCTTTATCTCATCAATCCATATGTCTGCTGCTAATTCTTGATCTATCTCTAAAAAGCTACCCAAAGTATTCAAGTTAATAATCATCGATGCAGTACCAGAATTACCCTGTCTTGAAGTTCTGCCAAAAGCTTGTTGTTCTACTCTTAAGTTTTTAGGTAAGTACGTTAAAATTACATGCAAACCACCATTTTTTTCAACCTCTTGTGAAGTTTTAATATCTGTACCTCTGCCTGCAAGATTTGTGGCAATGATAATATCACTTTTTTCTACAGGACGCTCTACTACATGTTCTTCAGATTCTGAACCTTCGTAATATTTTTGGATTTTACCAGCTTTTGGTAAAGTATCCTTCAAGGCATCATATAGGAATTTTACAAACTTAATATCTTCACAAATTACCAAAACCGCTCTTTCAGCTTCAACCTGTTCCTTAATATTATTGAATACAGCTTCAATATGTCCGCTTTCAGAAAAGGTAATTAGATTATCTGAATCAAACCTTCCAGTCTTAAATCTGGGCAGAAAAGCAATATTAACGTCGTATTCTTGCTTAAGTAATTTTTGGCTATCCTCAGCACCGACAGTACCGGTGAGACCATAAATTTTACCCCCTGGATTTTGCAAATATAACTTGAAAAAACTAATGTTTGAAATAAAACTTGTGATGAGATTTTCTGAAACAAACTTAAGACCATGCTTAATTTGGAGGAACTGGTGTACTCCGTTACTCCACAAGTTATTTGCATGAATTGTACCTGTATTTGCATAATCTACGGGAGCAATAACCCTATCCCCTTTTGCGTTAGTTGTAATGACATAATCTATATCCTGTACTAGCGTCATTGTGTGCAATGCGCTTTTTACCCAAATATCTAGTTGAACATTGACCAAGTTCATCAAATAAGTAGGTATATTAAAATCATCTATTTTAGATAAAATTTCACTTAAAGACTCCCTTAATTGAGAAGAATAAAAGTGATATAGATCATCAATCTCTATAACTCTTTCCTGATAGGGTAAAGATCCAATATTTGGATCCTCTTTCAATATAATTTCATCATTAACAACTTCAAAAGCTCCTCTAATAATAAAATTTTTATCTTTAACTCGCGTAACATTTTTAGATACAAATTGTAAATGCTTCCAAATAGCTGCATATATAGGCCCTAAATACTCAGTACCAGGTATTCCACTAGAGACCATAGCAATCTTACCGCTTTCATCGATAAACATACTATCCGCCTCATCAACAATTATTACCTCATACAATCTACCTCCCCTAACATTACAATCCTTATCTTTAGACTCATATAACCAATCATATTGAAAATTGGAAGTATCTCCGTAAACTATATCCGCCTTATAACATTCCTTAACATTTGCGATGTCATTTTGTTTGTAACAGTTATGCGCAACACTAAGTCCAAAAATATCGAAAAAACCAATCCTACCATCTTTAGAAATCCTTGCAACAGCGTCACGTTTTGCTAGAGTAGCTGAACTTGTAACAATATCTACCTTATAGCCCATTAAGCTGCACATTACAGCCAAAGCTGCCGTAATTGTACTTTTACCTTCTCCAGTTTTAATTTCCTGCAACATACCTTTATCAGGCTCATGGAAGAAAGTCACTAAGGATACAACTTGAGTTGTTCTTAATATTTGACCACTGGATAAAAAGTTTGCGCGTTTAATAACACTGATTAACTCAGGTAAAAACTCTGAATCTTGAGCTTGCTCAGGGGTTAATGCCTTAGTCCATGCTTTTATATCACTGACCGCATATCTCTTAATCGCCTTAGGAACTTCAATAGTTTCCCATCTACCTTCTTCGCTATACTTATACTCTTCTATGCCACCATTCTCATCATGCTCTGGAGCAATAAATACTTTTCTTACCTCCTTAACTTGAATAATGGAAGAGGGCTGATCATCAACTTCCTGTACTTTATCATATGTCAGACGTAAAGAATTCAATTTGTCCTGATCAAAGCCCGCATTCTTTTCTCCCAGCTCTTGGAAAACTGTATCAGCATCTTTTTCATTAGGATCAGGATCAACAGTTTCATAATCTACCTCATAAGCTTGTTCATGAATTGCGGCATTTTCCACAAAATGCTCCAACTTGTTTTGAACATCTTTAAAGAAAAGATTTATTATCGGATTGTCAGTCTTCACCAAATCCTCTAGCTTATCTTTAATCTCCTCGTAAAATTCAAAACCTTTTTTGCTAATGGTTTGATTAATTATGTTGGTAATAGCCTTAACACCTTCCGTAAAAACATTTTGCTCTACCCCTTCAATTCCACTTTTCAACGAATCTAAATCTTGCTTAAAGTCACTTTCTTCATAAAAGATATCAAGAGATTCAGCTACTATCCTCTGTTTTACCTCATCATCATCTGTATTGCTTAATAATAAATCACGTGCAAAAGTCCTTGCCTCTAGATCACATTTATCAGAACGAAAAACCTTTCCTAATTCATCTATCTTATCAGCTTTAAGTTTATAGCCCTTGTCACATATATATTTTAGCAGCTTGAGAGGTCTAACAAGACTATTATTTAACTTTCCTGGATCGCTAGTTAATGAAACAGATTTTTCAACTTCTTCAAGTAACTCAGGATTGTGATCAACAAATTTATATACGTCTTTTAAGATAAGTTCACTGAGCTGATCTAGATCAGATACTTTGCCAGAAAGATACAAGAATGATATATCTTCTCGAGCTTCTTGAAGTTTTTGGGTAATTTTAGGATCAATAACTTGTTCTTGACTAAAACCAAATACATTATCTTTTAAGTGCTGTGATAGCAAATCAAGTGCAAGATTCTTCTCTTCTAAGTCACATTTATCGGAATAATAAACCTTTTTCAGCTCATCTACTTTATCATCTTTAAGTTTATATCCTTTATCACATATATAATGCAGAAGCCTTAAAGGTTTGACAAAACTATGACTTAACTTTCCTGGATCAATCCTAAAAGAAATATATGCTAAAACTCCTTCAAGTAATTCAGGATTTTGATCAACAAATTTATAAATATCTCTCAGGATAAATTCACTTAACTTGTCTTGATCAAATGTATTGTTAGAAATATACAAAAATGAGATATCTTCCTTAACATCTTGTAATTTCTGAATGATCTTAGGATCAACGACTTGTTCTTCGGCAACATTTCCCGATACATTCAGCAAATATTCCCCTTCAGGATCCACTAATCCTAAAGTACCTTGCGCACCATCCTCTGCTTCATCCAAACCCATATAAATCCTCTTAGTTAGCAGAATCTATACCATCTCCAACAATAGGCGTTTTATATTCTGTAAGGAGAATTTTTTGTACATCTCTTAGTAGCTGAGTTTGATTTTCTAACGGATCCGAAACTGAATATTTGATTTCACACAACAAATGATTCAAAGCATCTACTTCATCATTGACCTCAACCCCCTTATTCTTTTTATCAAGATATGCATTACGAGTTGCTATAAGATTCTTAAATAAGTCACCCTTTAACATGATATGGGAATCTCTTTGATTTTGAACTTCTACTTTTCCTTCAGAAGATCTTAAATCGCTAATTTTTTGGTGTATTAATTGTACTGTGTTATCATTACGTGCACACTGTAATGCCGCTTTGTAGTTTTCTAAACCTATAAACACTAAAGCTTTATTTTCTTCTATAAAGGACCGATCAAAATCCTCAGAGGTAGATAATTTTAGAGCTTGGTCTAACTTTTTTATAGCATCAAAGTATTGTTTGTTATGCAGTAGCTCACAAGCTTCAGCGTTTAAATAAAAAGCTTTATATTCTGATTTATGACTTAAATCATATGCTTGTCTATAATTTTCAGCGGCACTAGAAAATTCTTGTTTTTGGGTATGTTGATCTCCTAAGGCAACTAATGCATCAGTTTTATTCTTTTCGATTTCTTTTCCAAGAGCGCTAAAAATTATAGTTGATTTGAGAGCATCATTATATGTCTTGATTGCCAGATCATACTTTTCCTCTTTATGTAACGCTACTCCTTTAAGCTTTAATGCCTCAGATTTGCAAATCATAGTAACGGATTTTGTCGAATTGTTTATAGCTAAACCTTCAGCTTTGTGAATCATAGCTAAAGCATCTTCATATTCTCCTCGTTCAATACATTCCTTACTTAAAACATTCAAGATAGATGCTTTGCTATTTGTTATTAATCTAACCTCATGTAAAGCATTAGGATTATCAGTAAGTAATTCTAAAGCTGCATCAAATTTGCTCAATGCCTTATCGTAATCGCCTTCTCGGTGTAAACTAAGACCTTCTGTATGTAGTCTATTTGCCAAAAATATGAACTTATTTATCTTACCAGAGTTGTCATTAGTCTTAGAACCTTCACTATATTTTTCTGTTTTAGCTGGCTTAAGGCTTTTATCAACTAAAACCTTATTCTTATTGATATTTCGGCCTTCGAGCTCAAGCATCTTGCTGTAACTGGCACTGGCATTTACATAATCCCCTTCTTCATAAAAATTATCCCCTTGTGTTTCTAAGAGAGATTGTAATTTATATAAAATAGCATCTTTATCCTTTAAATGTCCTTCTTTTTTAGCTATTTTTAATGCTTCCTCTAAGCATTGTATTGCTCCTTCATTCTTCCCTTGTTGATATTTTAAACAACCTTCTGCAAAGCGTAATTTTAGTTCATAATACGAATTTTCATCATTTAACTCATATAACTTTGTATATTGATTTGCTGCTTCATCATATTTATTTTGCTTCAATAATATTTCTGCTTGGCTTTCTAAAGTATCATTTATATTTGCTAAAATTTCGCTATAAATTACACTTTCAGTAGATACAAAACTTAAAGCTTTAGTAAATTTTTTGATAGCTGCATTAACTTGATTCCTTTTTAGTAAGTAACAACCGTCTGCATATAATGCTTGTGCGTTAAACTCAGAATCTTGAGTCAGACTAAATGCTTGCTTGAAAATTTCTTTTGCTTTCAAATAGTCAGTTTTCTTAGAAAGTATATCTCCATAAAGTCTAAAAATATCAGCTGCGTATTTTAAATTTGATTCTACTTCTAACTTTCCATCCTTAACCCAGCCTTCCACCATCGTCTTACAAATTTGTATTGCTTCATTCTCTCTGTTACCAATCCATGCTTCATGGGCTTTGGCTGACAGCAACTTAATTTGATATGTTGAGTTACTCGGATAACGCGAACTTAACTGCTCGTATTTCTGCTTTGCTATACCATAATTTTGCTTTTGATATTCATGATCTCCCCATGTGTTCAAAATTTGAATTCTGCCCCTAACTATGTACTCTTTTAAACCTTCTCCGGAATCCTTAGCAGCCTCTTCAAGAATATTCCAGGCAGCCTCAAAATTTTGCTCCTGGAGTAATGATAAACTTTCTGATATCTTATCTTCTGGAGTTAAGCCAGGATCCCAGCGATCTAAATATTTATCTATAAATTCAACAGCCGAGTTGAATGCTAAGCGAGTTTGGACAGATAGAATTTTCATTTTAGACTGAAAACGACCGCCTAATTTATAGGCCTCATTATATTTATCTATTGCACAATGATAATTTCCTTGAGCATACAGTTTATCTCCTAATTCGTGAAGAAAAGACGCGGCATATTTAGCTACATAACCTTTATGTTGATCATATTTATCAACCGCCAATGAATAAGCTTTAGCAAATTCTTGTTCCGCCTTTTCTAATTCATTCTTTTGAACCAATTCACAGGCTTGGGCTGCTAATATCTTTACTTTAAACCCCCAAGAATCTACACTTAATGAATCAGCTTCTTTAAAGTACTTTTCTGCTTTAGAGTATTCGCCCTGATCTAAGAAATGATCTCCACAAATCTCTAACACTTTCAATAAAGCTTCCACATCATACTCCGCCCTACCTCTTAATGCTATATCTATAAGCTCTTCGAAAGCATCTACGGCACCTTGTACATCTGATGAAATATGTAATTCGTATCCTTTTGCAAATAGGTATTTAATTTTATACTCTGGAGCATCATTAGTTAACCTACAAGCCTTTAGATATCCTTGGGCAGCATTATGGTAATCATTAGATGCATAAAGAATATTAGCACAAGTATCAAGCACTTTAATCTTATCTTGAACGACAAGCTCATCTAATTCTTTATTCCCTGACTTATCAGCTGCTTTGAACTTATCTAAGGCTTCGGAAAAATTTTCTAAAGCAAACTCTTTGTATCCTTCAACTCTTGAGATCTTTTTAGTATATAACTCAGGATTTTCACTTAATTCAAAGGCTTTATAAAATTTTGCTTTTGCTTCATCATAATCTCCTTTGGCTAAAAGCTTTTCACCAAAATCGCTGTAAAAGTCTGCAACAAATTCTGTAATGAAACATTTATGTTCAATAAGCTCAATTACTTTATCAAATTTCTCCTGAGCAAGATCATATTCTCCACTTTGCCATAGTTCTCCACCTTCAGAAGCGAGTAATCTGCTTTGATTTAATTTAATGTGATGATCAAGTTCATATTTTTTACTGTAATAAACAGCCTTAAAATATTCGTCTTTAGCGCTATGATATTGCCCACTTTCAAGCAATTGATCACCATAATCCTCACATACTTGAAGTAGGTATTGAAGTGTAGATAATACGCTACTTTTATCTTTTTTTTCGACAAATGCTAAAAGCTTTTGCAGTGTGATAGATAATAAATCATATTGTCCTTGTTGCTGATAATTAATGACTTCTGTAGATAATAATTTTTTGTAATGTTCATCAGAATTACTTAGCTGACATACTTTTGCATAATAAATTTGTGCACCTCTATAATTTCCATGATCGCGTAACTCATCACCATATTTATCTAAACAAGCCACAATCTGATTCGCCCATTGTTTATTAAGAGATTCATCTTGTTTTTCTAGAATGTCTAAAACTTTCAAAAATTTTAAAGACGCATCCTTATAATCATTATCTTTAAACTTTAAATTTCCTTCCAAATACTCTACCTCTAAAGTATATCTTAAATTTTCAGGCACCAAATCCTCTGCTCTTTTAAAATGAAGCAACGCTTTGTTGAACATACTAGCTGCGATAAACTGATGTCCCAATTTATATGAACTACTTGCAATATGCTCGTTAATAAATTTCTCTAGATTTGGATCTTCTTTTAGCTTATATTGTGAACTCAAAATATTATCAAAGCATTTTAAGGCTTGGTCATACTGCCCTTGCTGTTCAAAATAACAACCTTGTGCGCATAACAGTTTTATATCATTCTTACTTATTTCAAAGTGCCTAATTGCATCTTCATACTTTTGATGACTCAAGGCCTTTTCACCCAACTCATCACGTATCTGGCGTATTTGTCGCGAAATAATATTTTGCCATTGCTTATAACCTGAGTTTTCTGAAAACTTAACTCTATATGCTGCATTCAAACTAGATAAAGCTTCTTCATAATCTACCTCCTCTTTAGATAAATCGCTCAATGCATTACATAACAAAAACTTAGCTTGATAAACCGCACTACTTTTACCGAAACGTTTGGTTAAATTTACCGCTTCTTCATATTTTTCTATAGCATCGTTATAACTGCCCTTTTGAAACGCACTATCCCCTTGTATTTCATAAATTAGCACTTTCAAATCGTTTATGTCAGAGTTAAAACGCTCCTCCAATTCAGGACTTCTATAACTTTTGACCAATATCGATGTTTCGTTAAACTGCTTTAAAGCCTCTGCATATTTTTTCTCCTCAAGGAGTTTTATTCCATCTATAATTGAATTTCTTACAGCTTTATTAGACCACCAATCCTTAAACTTGAACTTTGCCCAACCTACAATATCCTTACAAGTACCTACTATTTCTTCTCTAGCTACTTCCTTTAAACATTCCTTACCAAAACCTAAAAGTTGATCTTTCATTTTATTACTTTGAATTAAAGATTTAGTTGATTCATCGACAGCATAATATTCTGCTTTCTCCAAAAATTTTACAGCATCACTGTAATTTCCTGCTTTGCTGAGCTCATCAGCCTCAGCACAGAGAGTCTGTGCAAGCCCTTCCTTTATTTGGGGACCCATAGACTCATCTTCATTTAAAGCCAAAGCAAGTCTATACGCCGCTTCCGCATGCAGGAGGTCATTTTTCTTTTTTAATAGATCATTCCCTTGCTTATATAAGGTCTCTGCCTTATCTTGCTTAAACTTTGATTTTAAAGATGAATTTGCAGTAGCGCCAACAGCCTTATCCACAAAAACCAAGGCCTCATCATATTCTCCTCTGGCTCTCAAATCCGTTCCCTGCTCCTTAAAAGATATCGCTATGTTATCTTGATAAACCTTTTTTAGATAATCGTCTTCAGTTGTTTCTTTTGCTGTTCTAAACTTTAGTCTTGCCTCATCAAAATTTCGGTTTTGGAGGCACTCTATACCTTCAGCATTTAATAAAGCATTCTCTAGTTTGGATTTTTCTAATTCTTGAGCTTTTAATTCTTTTTTTGCAATTTCTAGTTCATCTTCTATATCGTTCTTTCTATTTAATTTTTCTTCTAAATTTCTCTCTGCTGAATTTTTATCTTCATTATATTTATTATCATCGTATATCTCTCCTCTAGGATCAAAAATGACTATAGGGGCAATGATCATAGGATTGCCTAGACCATAAAGCCTATCCCATTGGTTATTCTGTTGTTTATAATTTTCTCTGTTAATGGAATTTCTATGATTTTCAGCAGACTCAATATTTTCGTTTGCCGTAGTTAATTCCTCGTTTAATGATTGTATTCTATTTTGAGTAAGCTTTATATTCCCATCAATAGACTCAAGTTTAGAACGAATCTCCTGACTACTACCTTCAATTTTTAACTTGGTTGCTTTTCCTTTAGCTTTACCCAGATCTCTTTTAAACCAATAGCCGTAGTTTTTAGGAACATTATAATCTTGTTGAGCATTTTCCATTTTTCAGAATAAGCATTTGTTTAGTTAATAGATAATAGAATTGAATTTATATAATTTAATAAGAAAATTTTTTTAAGTTTACGATATTCAAAACATTTTCCTAATTCTCTAAGAACATTATTGATTTAATTCGCATTATATATATGCAATCTTTTTCTGTCAAAATCTTTTTTACGATTTTTATATAAAAAGCCTATATAACTTTAATTAATATAATCCCAAAAGTACCTTATGCTTCAGATCTTTGCTATATTTTAAATTTTAAAAATAAAATATTCCATGTAATTATTTTAGCTCTAGATTTAGATTATTATAATATAATCAACCAAAAAGGTGCTTTTCTTATTGAAACTATATTTTGATTATGTTATTTTTGCATAATAATTAAACTATCAAGTATGTATATGACAAGCTCTATAGACAAACTCTTTAACTACATGAAAACAGCTCACGAAAGAGTTGAAAATTTATGGAAAAATCAGTTTTTAGAAGATAATCCTGAGATGAAAGAAGAATTATTTAACCAAACGGACAAAGTTTGGGAAGAATTATTTGAACAAACTGCACAACTTTCAAAAGAGATTGAAAAAGAAATTATAGAACTTAAGAAGGCAGGTCAAGATATTAATCCTTATATTAATCTTTACGGTGATGAATCCAAAGTTAGTTTACTTGACTTCATCATTGATGGTTTTTTAGATAGTAGCTTACTGCAATATTTTGAAGCCTCTGATATCAAAGATCCAGACTCGATAATGATGACTGCCTTTGTTATGAATAGAGTTGACGCAATAAATTGGCTAATAGATAAATTGCCTGTCAATACTTGTGATCCAAATGGCAGGGCCTTAATACATCTTGCTGTCATGCATAATGATCCCGAAATTGTAGCGTTACTATTAGAAAGAGGAGCAAATGTAAATATACAAGATGATTATGCTAATATCGCATTACACTATGCTCGATCGGGGGAAATAACTAAATTACTTCTAGAACACGGAGCAAATCCTAATCATAAAAATTGGCAAGGAAACACCCCATTACATCAAAAGCTTTGGCTAGGGTTTCACTTAGAAGTAGCTCAAGCACTTTTAGAAGGGGGTGCTGACATTAATTTAAAAAATGATGATGGATATACACCCTTGCACGAGGCTATCTTGAAGAAGAATTTAGAAGCAACCAAATTCCTTGTAACCAACAATGCCGACATTAATGCTGAAAATAATTTTGGAGTAACTCCTTTAGAGGGGATGTTTGAATGTAGATACAAGGAGCCTATAAGATCTGCAAATATCGATTTGGAAATTTTAGAATTTTTAATAGCAAACGGAGCTGATATTAATCGATTTGATTCTAAAACCTGGAACCCGCTTAAGAAAATTATATTACATAAGTTAGATAACGAACTAGTTCAAAACAAGGTCATTTTACTACTAACTAACTCTCGAGATATCAAAATAGACTTGGAAAGTTATCCTGTACGCCAATTTTTCACAGACGAAAATAATATCAAAGCGATATTTGCTGTTGATGGCTATGAAAAACAAAAGGCTATTGCAAAAGCCAATCTTTTAAAAAATCTCCAAGATTATAGTCAAACTCATAACGACCAAAAAGTATTAGATATAGTGCAGTTAGTAGAACAAGAAATCGACTTATCTACTACAGAAATAGCTGAGGATAATGGATCATCAGATCAGTTAGATTATAAAACTGAACTATCAGGCAATACTGTAATTGATACAATAGACGCCGCTTAGTACTCTATACATCTAACTATAATTCGTTATCAAACATGAAAGATACAATAAATGAAAGCTAAACTCATCAAAACTGTATTGACTTTTAGGCAATACAGTCCTCAACTTTCCCTTTAATCCTTTTAACATTCAACGAATCCTTTAAAAAGTATTTTAGAGCTAACTTTAATGATTTATCATAATTGATTCTTGCAACCTGTTTATTTAATATAGGTTGTTTTCCTATGTTGCTCATATATAAGTCACCCAATAATTCAAATGACCTATAACTTTCTGGATGAGAGTTTTGTTGCAAGATATTACTTGCTCTTTTAAGTACCATTTCAGCGTCTTCATAATTTTTAGCTAGTATATAAAATCTACCTAAATGATTCAGCACTTTACCAGTCTCTATATGATCTTTACCATAGTTATTTTCATAATCATTAAGACTTTTCTCTAACAATTCTTTGGCTTTAGTATTATTTTTAATTTCACCGTAAATTATACCTAGATTCAATATATTCCTCCCTATATCAGGGTGATTTTCAGGCCTAATTTGCTTATATATTTCAACACTCTCTTTCAGAATACCTTTAGCTTTATCGTATTGCTTCATCATCCTGTATGTGATAGCTAAATGTGCTAAAGTTCCGGCATACACAGAACTATATTTAGGATAGTTCCCTTTATTATAAAGGCTAATAGCTTCCTCTAGTAAATCTTTAGCCTTCACTAAATTCCCCTGTTCACGATAAGCGACTCCTAAGTACCCTAAAGCCCTTGCTTCTCCTGCATAATAACCTGGTTGTTTATGATAAATATTTACACTCTTTTGCAAAGCTTCTATAGCATTTTGAAAATCACCTAAGGTTCTATAAGTATTCCCCAAATGTGTAAGAGCCAGACCTTCTCTTGGATTATCTAGTGATATGATATTATAAATTTCTACGGCTCTTTTTAAGTATTCGATAGCCGTTTGATAATCTTGACCTATTTTTCTGTAGATTGCACCTAAATGCGTTAATATCAAGGCCGTTTCTTCGTCTTGCTTATTAATATCGAGGTTTGTCTTTAAAATACGTTGCGCTTGCTTATCATTACCCAGGTAATAATATATAATCCCTAAAGCATTATCTATCGAAACCAAATCCTCTTTGTCTAGTAAATTCTGTTTATTTGATAAAGTCTCACAGTGTCTAATAAAATTCTTTAATCCCGCTGAATCTTCTAAATCTATTTGCTTCAATATATAGGATTGGATGTTATTTAGAATAACAGATAGAACTTCATGCTTTTTCTTGGTACTCAATGATCCTATAATGTCAGCCAAAATATTAATCTGCGTACTACGGTGAATAGAAAAACTCGCTAAGTTATCAATGCCTTTTTGTGCGTTATCCTTATATTTGATATTAGTAATCAATGAATTCTTTTTTAAACTTCTCAAAAAATCACTAGCAACGTATTGATCTTTAAAAAGAACAAGCAATTCTTCAGGGATATCTTGAGAATCAAGTAATGCAATTAATAATGCTAAATCACTAAATGCCTTATTCGATTGCATCATCTTTTTCAATGTTAAAGATACTATGTTATAGCGTGTCTTTGTATACTGATTAACATCTTGTAATATTGAGCTTTGTAGCTTGCTAAATTCTTTTTTAGGAGATCCAATCTCCTCAAGATATTTACCATATTCCATACCTGTATCTTTCAAATAATGGGCCGCTATTGATACATCCAAAGGAAATGAGGGAATTTGATCTAAAAATTGTTCTATTTTTTCTTGATCATGAGTTCGCTTGGTCGATGCATCACCGGTGATATTTTTAAATAATTCTAGTTTCTCTTCCTTACTAATCTCCTCTATATTAATTACATTCAGGTTATCTAGGTAGTTATTATTCTTGATAGTAGCATCTCTAGTCGTTATGATTACTCTCCCATTCCCCCAACTTCTTCTATCATGCGGAAAGTACTCACAAATATCTTTAAATGATTCAACGTTATCATAAATAATTAGCCAGTTAGTGAAGGATTTGAGCTGTTTTTGAGTAAAGATTAATAGTTGCTTATTTTTATTAGCAAGATCCTTAATATCTAAAATATTTCTCAATTCTTGCTTATCAGCATTAGTATTACACAAAGCATATGCTAAACCCTCCAGTGACAAAGATAGGCTATTTTTAGTTTCGGCATTAAGTTCCCATATTATAGAAGCTTTTTGATTTCTAGCAAAATTACGAGCAATCGTAGTCTTACCAGAACCTCCAACGCCTACTAACACAGCCGTATTAATTTCATTCGATTTTGCAAATATTCTTCCCAGCCGATCCTGAATTTCTTTTCTTTCGAGTAATATTTTTTTACTCGGCAATAGAAAGTTGACGCTAATATTGTGAAAAGAATTTTGACTTATATAGTTGGTGTAACCTAGGATAAATAGCGATAATATTACTGCTATTGCTATGATCAATAAGGTAATCATAATTATTCTCTTAGTTGATTTTTTGTCTTTTAGATCTTGATCTTTCTTTGAATCTAATAATTTTGTTGTTACATCACTTCTAAAGTTAATTATGTTATTCTTGTGTTTATTAAAGTCTGATACTAAAACACTTATATCTATATTCGGCGCTAATAATTCTATGATTTTAAATATTGCCGAATATATTTGATCTCGTCGAAAGCAATCTATAATTTTAATATCAGAAAATTCCTCTAAGGAACCATCCTTTACTCTCTTGTCGAAGCAGATAAGTATAACATTACCAAACGTTTCTTTCTCTTTTAATTGTAACAAATTTTTTTCCGTTAACGTTACTATAGTTTTTTTGTTGTTTACATCAAATTTATTAGGTTTTTTAATAATATTAACATTAGCTAACTTTAAACAATTAACTATATATCCAAGTTTATCATCTACTACATGACTCACAATGCATGATATACTACTGTTTTTTAATTTTGCGGCTAATTTAGCTAGTTCAGATAAGAATAATTTGTTTATTAATAAGTCTATATAATGTTGCCTTATTAATAGCAGTCCTGAAGATCTCTCGACAAAATCTTTTATGCTTTCTTGAGAATTGGATGAAATTTTCGTTAAAATATTTTTTACGTAACCTTCAACGGTTCTCGGTGAAATACCTAGAATATCGGCAATTTTCTTCATTCCACGTACATTAGTAATACAGGAAATTATATCTACTTCCCTTGGAGTAAATATTATGCCGTTTATTTGAGATATTTGTTGTGCTTTCATACTATCTCCCAAAATTGCCACTTTAGTTCCGGTACTTAAATTTTAAGAATATGAATTTAATAGTGATATCTACATTGTAAGATATAAATAGTAGAATCTTTAACGGTATATACTAATCTATGCTCATGATTTATTCTTCTTGACCATAATCCCGATAAAGTATGCTTCAAGGCTTCAGGCTTGCCTATACCATGAAAAGGATTTCGTGTTATATCTTTAATAATCTGATTAATTTTAACTATAATTTTTTTATCATGTTCTAAAAAATAGACATAATCCTCCCAAGCGTTTTTATGAAATAATATATCCATTATTCAATATGCTGGGGTATAAAATTTTTATCTTCTTTCAAATCATCCATTGCTTTGCTTAACCTTTGAGCATTTTTTATGCCTTTAAGTAAATAGGCAGTTTCTTCTAAAGCATTGTAATCATCCAAAGACATTATCACTACTGATTTCTGTTTTTGTCTAGTAATAATAACTTGATCATGATTTTCACAAACCTCATCCATGAGAGTCGCTAAGCTCTTACGAGCTTTTGTGTAAGATATAGCTTCCATAATATTATATATTTAGTTATGTACTTATAATAGTACATGTACGTATAATTGTCAATAAGATTAGTATTAATTCCTAAAATTTCCAAAATACTGAATATTAAAGTAACCTATACTTTTAGATTTTTATTTATTATCCAGTTAGCAAAATTTTTATCAGCTTCTTGATTTTCTTTACCAATGGAAAAATCATATACTTCCTTAATAAAAAAAATTAGTTCTTTAAAGGATGGTGTATATTTTTTGTTTTCCATTTGATCCAAAACAACATCGACACAATCTGAAAATAATCTAAAATTTGTAATTAAATTTTCTGATTCTGTATAGTCATTTACTGAATCTTCAGATAGTAGAGAATCGATAGAACAACCTAACGCCTCACTTATTGCTTTCAAAGTTGCAGCACTTGGTTGGAGTGATTTTCCATTTAAAATATTACGTATTGCATTCGTCTTTAAACCAGCCTTTTTTTCTAACCTTGCTATAGAAATATCATTTGCTTGAATATATTTCTCTATTGCCTTTTTTATCGCTTCTATCATTTTTGTCTTAAATCAAATAATTTTTTGAGCTTTTGGGTAGAGCAAAAATTATTTAATTTTATACAAATGTATGATTGACATACATACGTATAAAATATATTGTTATATATAGTAATATTATTACTACGTGTTTTATGTAACCCATAAACCTATATTCTACAACATAAATTACATACTTAAAAAGGAAATATATGATAAAAACCCTTCATCAAATATTTTTAAATGTCCTTTCAAATAGTCAGTTATTACTTAAATACCTATATCAATCCTTACACTTAAAAAAATTAAAAATAATTTTTTATCCCCTCAGATAGCTTTTGAAATCAATGATTTAAGTACTACGTACGTAAACTACGTACGTAGATTTTACGTATTTATTAATTATGAGATATTTGAATATTTTTAGAAATATCTTAAGCGCAAAAAGGTTTAATACATAAATGTAGACACTTTTTGTCTTAGATAGGGTCCAGCGGGACAAAGGAACGAAACGCGCAATAGACTAAAATAATTACAAGGTTATTAGACTAAAATCGCAATGAAGGCTTCAATATAAGTTTTTAAGCTTATTTTAATAGGCTAAGAGAGGTTTTATTCCTAAATCATAAGAAAACATAGCAGTGCAATAAAAATATGCGTAAAACTAGAAAATGATTCATTTACCGAAGTTACGGCATGTTTTTTGACTAAATTTGGTAGGTAATACGATACCTTCTTTCCTGCTACTCTCTCAAGATATAACAGAAATCCTATTGCGCGTTTCGTTCCTTTGTCCCGCTGGACCCATATTTTTATTGCACTGCTATGTTTTCTTATGATTTAGGAATAAAACCTCTCTTAGCCTATTAAAATAAGCTTAAAAACTTATATTGAAGCCTTCATTGCGATTTTAGTCTAATAACCTTGTAATTATTTTAGTCTATTGCGCGTTTCGTTCCTTTGTCCCGCTGGACCCCATATAGAAGAATCATGGAGCAAACCTATTGTGCTGTAAAAAATTTAAGAGAAATATGGAATTATAACCTATATTCGTTATATAATGCGCGTTATACGCATACATATAAGCGATATGTTATTTTTTATCTGCTTTACCCAGCTCTTTAACTTCAGCAACAGATAGACCTGTAATTCTGGAAATTTGATCAAAATCCATTCCAGCTTTTAGCATATTACAGACAAATTTCTTTGAAGCTTCTTGTCTACCTTTTTGCTCACCTTTTTGGATGCCTTCTTCAAACCATTTTTGTGCTAAAGTTCCCATAAGATTATCTGCTGTTTCTTTATCTGTTATATCCACTAGAAGCTCTAGTAAGTTTTGTTGTTCACCTATTTCTAGCTCTTCCACACCATTATAGCATAAAATAGCGTATAAAAAATCCTCACCATTCTTTGAAGCATGAATTTGTTTTAATGTTAGTCTTTTTTCCTTCACTAAATCAACAAGCCTGTTTCTTATATCCACGTATTTCATGAAGAATAACAATGTTCCTCCCCACATGTTTTCTTTTAACTTTTCATCTTCGATTTGAGTCAAATCATCTAATGCAAAAGGTCCTTCTAATATACTCTTTGCAACCTCAGGAAACTCAAATAATTCATAAAAATGACGGGGAGCATTATGAGGATGAATTCCATTATAAAAAACCAGGGGATAGATCAAAGGAAGCTTTTTGACATCAGGATTCTCACGCCTAAATCTATCGCAAATAGCTAACATATATTTTAGCAATCGCATAGCCATCCAATAATCCTCAGTTCGCTGATGCTCACAAAGAAAATAGATAAAAACTGTTTCTTTGTTTTCTTTTGTAGAACAAGAAAACAGTACGTCTACTATTTGCTTTTGCAGGCTTTTTTCAACAAAAGTTTCTGGGATTTGTTTGAGAGAATTTAAGTCTACCTTGTTACGTATTGTTTCAGGCAGATGCATTTCGATTACTTCCCTTGCTACTTCAGGAATAGCAAGACTTTGCTTAAAAAATGAGTCGTGATTTGATCTATGCTTGGATTTATCTCTCATGAAACTATATATAAATAATAAGACTGATTATATCAAAAATGCTGAAATCTCATACCTAATTTGGTTTCTCCAGTCCTATTAAAATTAAGGTTTTGAGTTTATAGATGTCGGGGAAACTATTATCCAGCTGGAATAATTTGTCACATGCTTCAAGAGCCTCTTTGTACTTCCCTAATTCATATAGAGCAGTGCTCTTATTGTAGTAACACAGTTTATGCTCTGGGTCTACCTTAAGTCCCTTCTCACACTCCCTCAAAGCATCTTGATACTTACCAATCCTCATTAATACTAAGCTTATGTTATAGCGATAGTCAGGAGCATTATCTGGATCTAGTTTGATTGCTTTTTCTGCCTCCCCAATAGCTTCGCGATATTTTCCTAGCTCATATAAACTCTTTCCTTTGTTAATGTAAGGCTCAACATCATGAGGATCAAGCTTAATGGCTTTGTCAAAATCCTTTATGGCTTGGTGATATTCTCCTAAATGGTATAAAACGACCCCTCGATTGATATAAGCGCTACTATTCTCAGGCTCAAACTTGATAGCTCTGTTGTAATCAGTAATTGCTTCTTGATACCTGCCTACAGAAGCTAATGCATCAGCTCTTTTGAGATATGCTTCAGCATTTTGGAAGTCGAACTCAATCGCTTTGCTGTAAGCATCCATAGCTCCATATTTTGAATCTAGCATGGCTAGTGCATCACCCTTAGTAATGTATATCAAGGGATCTTGTGGATCTATCCTCAGTGCCTGATCACAAACTTCTATAGCTTCTTCACAGTTCCCTAATTGGAATAATGCACTGGCCTTTGTAATATATGGTATAGCACTATCGTTTGGATAAAGCGCTATGACTCTATTAAATAAATCAATAGACTCTTCGTAGCGACCTAAGAAAAATAAATTCACTCCCATGTTATTTAAAGCCATCAGATCTTGGGGCTCTATTTCTAACACCTTGTTGTAATACTCTATAGCTTCCTCTCTTCTGCCCAGATCAGCAAGAATAACGGCTTTATTATAATAGGCTATAGCAGATGTTGGATCCAAAGCTATAGCTCTATCACATTCACTCAAAGCCTCTTCAGTTTTCCCTAATTTAACTAAGGAATTAGCTTTATTATGATAGGCCTCAGCATCACTTGGATCCAGACCTATCGCAATATTGTAAGCATCTATTGCTTCTTTATTTCTATCCAAGCTAAAAAGAGTGATACCTTTTATGATATGCTTTTTAGGGTTTTCAATATCTTTAGCGATAAGTTCATTACACATCTTTAGGGCTTCATTACATTTACCCTGAGCCATAAGATCCATTAATTTCAGCAAATCACTATCAGGGCTTTGCGACATTATCTCTTCTAAGTGTTCACACTGCTTTACAATTTCTTGTTCTAAATCTTTTTGTAAAAGGGATAAGGTCTGTTTTAAAGCCATAAAGTCGTATCAATATCAATAACTTAAGTATAACTGCTCTTTTCTAGTAATCATAGAAATTAATGATGTAGTTTAAGAGTATGAGTAACAGTTAGTTCATGTTGGATACGGTGCTGCTCTTCCAAATGATGCATTAAAGCTTCATGAGCTAAACGATTGGCTATTTCCTCCTGATGATGATTATGATCTATGTGATGATCATGGTGGTTATGATCATTATGTAGATGATCGTGTAGCATATGATCACGGAAGGCTCTGCCTAGGTTACGATTCATCTCTTTGAAGTGATCATGCTCTATATCTAGTTCCTTGTGATGATCTAATCCATGACTTATAGCTTTATCAAGGTGTTGATGCTCTTCTTTGGCGATATCATGCATTATTTCTAGACGTTTTGTTGTCAGGCTACTCATACCATGTTTTAAACCATAATCTGCTATCTGTTCCGCTACGCTTTGACCTATGTCTTTATTTTCTTTACTTATCTCTTTAACAAAATGGTTCTCATGAGCTTGCTCTAGCATTTTACCAAAATCTTTTTCCATATTACGATCTCTAGGATCACTTCCCATTTCACGAACCCGGGTTTCATATTCTATCTTTTGCCTTATTTCTTGTAGTAAGAGCTTATTATTTGGCCCTTTTTTGGAATAAAACCTTTTGAAAGAATCAGGATCGTTTGCTATTTGCTCATAACTCAAGGCTTCATACTCATAAGCTATGTCCTTTATATCATGAGCTAAGCGTTGGTATATCTCTACTTTTTGCTCTTCTGATAGAGGCATATTATTATTCTTTAAAGTAGCCTCAAAGACATGCTCCGTGGCGATATCTCTGATAATATCTTTATTCAAACGAGGATGCTTGAACTGCTGTAATTCTTTACGTAAGGCTTTAAGCTCATCTCTAGGATCTAGCAATTTCTCCAGCTTATGCTCTAATTCTAGAGATATCTCTTTTGCCTGCTCCTTGATTTGCTTGACGCAATAATCTTTATCATGAATGCTCACTAACTCCTTGATATTCTCTTTGGATAAATGCTCTGGCAACTTATCAGCCAAATCCCATTTCTCTGGAAGACCTAGATTCTTTACATCAACGATTGATACTTTATCACCACTATAATTTTCTAATACTGATAACCTCTCATGTATTATCTCAGCAGCCTTAACACCCGGCGCATCATTATCTGGCCATATAACTACCTGCTTACCATGAACACCACTCCAATCAACCTTATAAGCTGAGTTCGATCCCCCTATCCATGAAATCACATTCATCTCTGGGAATAAGGTTTGCGCTATGTCAGCCGTCTTCTCGCCTTCTACAATCAACACTGTCTTATTATCACGCAACTTTTCTAAGCCGTATACTAACTTCTGATCGGTAAAAGCTTTCAACGCCACTTTTGCTTTATTCTCCTCTTGATCATATAGGTAAGCCACTGGTAACACCTGCTTCTTACCGCTTTGCCTATCTATTAACCTTGCAGCATAACCCAAAATATTCCCTTGATCATCACAATATCTATGCAAAGCTTCTAACTTATTAGCAGAGCATAGATAACCAAAACGCTCTTCAAAAGCTTCTTTTGTCAGTTCTTCATTAAAGGTTATTGGAACTAAGCGCTGCTCTTGCTTTACTTCCGGCTCTACTGGGTGCAACTCTGCTTTTTTAATAAACGTAGCATTAAGCCCCGCACACCCTA
Organism: Candidatus Phycorickettsia trachydisci; assembly: GCF_003015145.1. Lineage (NCBI taxonomy): Bacteria > Pseudomonadati > Pseudomonadota > Alphaproteobacteria > Rickettsiales > Rickettsiaceae > Candidatus Phycorickettsia > Candidatus Phycorickettsia trachydisci. Next base: position 1,171,514 of record NZ_CP027845.1, read on the forward strand.
CCTGATCAGCTACTATTTGTAAGCTATGTACCTTATCAACTCCAGCACCCTTTTGTACAAAATGGAAGATATTACCAGACTCGCCTGTAGAGAACCTGATCCATAAACCATTATCTAAGTTCATATTTAAACTTCCATAGCTAATACTAGAACCATGAACTCTAATATTCTCCTTACCATCAACTATATTGCCAGCATACTGCCTGAAGAGGCGCTCATAATCACTTGATCTTAGCTGCTTTACGACATCATCAAACTTAAGTACCTCTTGCTTGATTTCAAAACGATTCTCTATGCCTAACAATCTATCCTTATCAGCTATCTTTTGACGAGCAATACATTCCAAGGTTTCTAAGCTATCACGGTCAATTTGCTTATTTTTTAATTTTTGTAGGTTTTGTAAAGTTTTAGTACTCAAGTCATGGATTTGCATTACAAAAGCCTTGTGATCCAAATCCTTTATTTTAGCTTGATAACCACCTTTTGATATTTCTGTCTTTAGGGCTTCAATCTCAGACTCTAATTTAAAGATGCTTGATATAGAACTAGCAACACCTTGACTTAATTCATGAGCCCTAACTCGATCCATAGTCCTTATGATTTTGCCTATACCAAAACCTCTGTATGTTCCAAGTACCTCAGGATCGTGGTTAACCATATCTATAGCCTTATCACCTTCTACTTTTTGTAATTTTTTGAACTCACTTAATATCTCATTAGCTCCCTCTTGATAAATATTATTTAAATTACCCAGTTCTCCTTGTTTTTTACCTTGCAAGATCTTTATTTGTTGCTCCTTATCATTTAGCTCCTTTTTAAGATTAAAGTAACTAGATTTATGTTCTATGAACTTTTCACAAATTTTTACCCTTTCATTCAAATAGATATCAGCAAGCCTCGCTATATTTTCCTTGCTAACACCCTTGCTCAAACGATTAACGATCCTATCTCTTTCTTCAGTCAAATCACCTTTCAAACACCCTTCAAATAACCCCCTAGCTTTAACAACTCCTTGCCAACCCTCTTTAGACGTTATATCTACCCATAAGTCCTTCAGCTCTCTCTTATATTCAAAGAACAAATGAGTACTTGGGTATTCCAATGATTCCTTACTATACCAATCAGCTATACGTAAAACCAAATCATTTAATCCATTTTGAACACTTTTATACCTCCAAATATTTTTATACAAAGTGTTAGCTTGCTTAAACTTCACCTCTTCCACCAAACCAGATAAGGCGTTATCATCAACAATACCACTTCCAAGCAATAAGGACTGCCATTTACCTAAATCAGCTTTCCTTTCTAATATTTCTGGAGAGATTTTTAAACTATTCATGAACTTATAATCCTTTTTAGAAGCAAGCAACTTCTCCATATTACTCACCTCCAAAGACAGCTTTTCTATTTTTGTCCCCAAGCCTTTTTTATCCATTAAATCATTATGAGCTATACAACTATCTTGATTATCAGAAGCTAGACGCATGCTATCTCCAATATTTACAGCCAATCTTTTTGCTTCTTTTCTTTCTTCATCTGACCCATACCAACCAAACTTACCTCTAAATTCACCCAAAAGCTGCGGATTTTTATTAACCATCTGAACCAATCTTTTTGCTCCATATTTCTTCTGAAGCTCATCCCATTGATCATGTATCTTATGATATGCATCTTTATATACACGCTGTAAATAAGACATATGAGAGGATATATAATGATTTAAATACCTTAACTTTAATTCTTCAGCTTCATGCTCTACTTGCAAACTATGTAGCTCCGTTTCCTTAGCCGCTAACTTATCTATCAAATCATCCTGATGCTCTAACCATTTTTGAGTCAAATCTAAAGCGCTTTCTTTCCAGTTACTACTTACCAGCCTAAAATGCTTAACATCCAAATTTTTCTCTTTATTACCAGCATGAACCTCCAACAATCCCTTACTAACTCCAGCAACCTTAAGCAGCCGATTATGCTTATCAAAATCAGCAAGTATCATACTAGCCGCAGCTTTTCTTAAAGCTACCTTATGGGTAAAGCTATCCATGTTGTCATAAGCGCTAGACTTAGGAACAAATCCTTTTTCTGCAATCTGCGTCTTTTTCCATTTATTAAACAGCTCCACCTCTTCTTTAACTTCAGCCTTAATTCCCAAATAATGCTGGATATTCTTTGCCTCTACAGACTCAAAATCATGGTCTATAACAAGGCCACTTGTACTATCTAGACTTAACGTACTAGCTAACTTTTTCACAAGTTCTACAAATTTAGCATCTTGTAAAACGCTTTTGATCTTTAAATCCTCTTCGTTAACGTAAACAATCAGGCCCTTCTCATGACGGGTTATCATTACATTAAAAGCTTCGTACCTTAGACCCTTCTCATGAACAACGTAAACATATTCATAAGTACCTCCTTGACCTTTGTAAGCAGTTATTGCATACCCATAACTTATATCCTTATATTCCTTTGTATTGATCGTAACCAGCTTACCCGTACTCAGCTTCACCTTAACATCCGCATATCTCCCGCCTGAATACTCATCAAATTCCTTAATACCATTGATCACCCCAACATCTCCATTGATTACGCCTAAATCCTTATCATTCTTTCCAAAAACCACCTGCTCACCTACAGCAAAGCTCATCCTCCTAGATCCAACCTTCACCTGCTTATCCTGGGCATCTAAAACTTCTAAAGACTTAAGCTCAGATCTAATCATCTTGTTTAATGCATTCACCTCCTTATTTGTATGAGCAAGTATCACCATCTTCTTATTCAAACCTAAATATTTACCCTCTCCATCCTCAACAAGCTCCGCATACTTACTGACGTAATCAAGCACTAAATTCTCTCTAGCAACCACCCTACTAGACGATAGCTTAAACACTCCCTGCTGACTTAAAACCTCTATAGCCTCCTCTATCTTCTTATCAGCCATCATCTCAGCTGCTTTACTGTGCTGTGGATTCTTCATCCTCTTAACTTGATTAAGCTCAAACACATCTGCTATCTCAATTAGCTTACTAGCAGCACCATGTTCTTTAATAGCAGCAAACTGATTCACATCACCTAAAGCTATAACCTTAGCTCCTTTCTCTGCAGCTTTACTTAACAGATAACCCATATCACTTAAAGACACCATAGACATCTCATCTATAATCAGTACATCTCGAGAGCCAAAATCTATCGCCTTACCATCCTTCTCAAGCCAATCCCATCTAGTCTTCATATGAGCTATTGTCTGAACTTGCATATCAGTAATTTCATGCAAATTTTTACATGCAGCAGCAGTTACCGCAGTTCCCAACACTCTATATCCAAGCTTCTCATATTCCTTTGCTATTGTCTTAGCAATAGTAGACTTACCAGCACCAGGCAACCCTTGAACAATAGCTAAATCACTTGACTCAAGCACCCCCTTGACAACAAATTCTTGCTGCACGCTTAAGCCCTCATCAATCTTTCCACCTTCAGGCACAGCAATCATATGACCATACCTACTCTTTAGCTCATTTGCAGCTCTAACTAACTCCGCTTCCTTCTCAACTTGGCGCTTTCCAGCATACATAGCCTTACCACCAAAGCCTCTATCACTAACCCTCACAAGCTTCTCTGAGTTCATAATACCCTCAACACCACGCACCAACTCTTCTTCTTCTGATATAGTAAGCCTGCCACCACAACTCTCAAACAATACCCCCTTAAACCCCTTAACAATATCATCTCTATTAAAGACACCCTTGCGGCTTTGAAGCATGTCTATAAGCATCTCAGGATTTTCACGAATTACTTCCAAATTAGCCAGTCTTACCTGCTCGTTATAAGCCTGAACTCGCATCACCCTAGCAATATGACGAATCTTACCTTCATGCTTTGTTGCAACCAAATCTATACCCCTATCCTTAAATGAAGCAGCCGATACCTCCATATCAAATCCCTTGATACTCAATTCCTTATTCAAACATTTCTCCCAAGCCTTTCTCCATTCAAATATCTTCTGCTTACTATTCCAATCTCTATTTTTACCACCAAATACCACCTCCCCTTCTTTATCAAACTCCAAATCTCTCATTGTCATCAACAAATGTGCATGAGGATTATCTGGATTATCATAATGCACAGCTACGTCCACAACCATTCCATCTTTAGCCAAAACTTCCTTAGCAAAATTAACGGCTAGCTCTATATTTTCTTCCTCACTTAATTCCTTAGGCAATGCTATTACTATCTGCCTTCCAAGCTGAGCATCTTTCCTAATCTCTGAATCTTCAGTCCTTTGCCACAACTCTTGCCTATCTTTTAACCACTCAGCCTTTACAAACCCTTCAGGCACCAATATTTCCTTATGAACAACTCCTTTCTTATTTTCATAATTATGAATCTTTTCTCTTACAGCTCCAGTAGCAGGATCTACAATCTTTTGCACTAATTTCACCCCAGCACGATACGCAGCAGCTCCCACTGCGCTCTCTCCTTTACTTCTTTGAATTGGATTTGTACTGAAGTGATATATTGCCACCTTTATTCCCTTTGCTTTACTAATTTTGTTACTTCTACTATTTCTTCTACTCCCACTACCACCAAATCTCTCATTATCTTTTTACCCCCCTAATTTCAGCTAGGATCACCTCAATCACAACATTTTCGTTGACGCACTTTCGCACCCTTCAACATGTATGCCTGCAGCATACATGTATAAGTGCGCTATTAAAACTAATATTACCATCCTTATTTGACCCTGTATAGACTTTTTTATTCTTTTATGCTATATTTTTTCATATTGTATATACCTTATCATGAAAAGAAAGTTCGATAACCTTACTGAATTACCTTCTGCTAAAACTAAAAAGCAGAAAATATCTTTACTAGAAGAAAAGATTGAAGAACAAAAAAAGATAATACATACGCAAAAATTAGAAATACTTGAGTTACAAGAAAAACTATCTCAACAACATAAAATCGAAAAACATAAAATCATAATATTTTTAAAGAACATATTAGAAATAGATGTAAGCAACAATGTACTAGTAGATATAACTTTTAACGATTACCAAAACGATTTGATAGTACTTGGACGCACTCCAGTTACAGGTAGCCCCAAACTACAAATGCGTCATATTACGCCTTATGCTTTTTTAAAACAACTTATAAAACTACGTGTTAAAACCCTCCCTTCTCCCAAACAATTATTAGCCGATTTAAGTAAAAATATTATGGTATTTATGCAAGATGATAAGGGAATTTGTCTAGTACAAACAGAGTATGAAAAATACGGACTAAAAGAAGACTTTTATAAAATCAAAATGGTCACAAGCAAAAATACCTATTATTTAATTAGTCCTCAACAAACAGAAAGATTAAGCCTCGAAATCATTACTGCTATAGCCCCATACCGTCCGAAACTAGAAAAATTATATACAGAAAGAAAAAGTAAATTTATCAAAAACGCGATGCAATACCTACAAAAAGCTATCGATGACACAAACACTTATGCAATAGCTTGCGAATCACTTGCGCGGTTTATTTTTACCTTATTTAATCAAAAACCTTTAATTTCCTTCCCTACAGAAGGTAACACATTAGCATACGAAATACGCCTATACAACTCAGCAGATGAAGCACAAGAAGGAAAAACATCAGAATTCGAGGTTCTTACTCCTTATGAAGTCAAGAATAAAATGAAGGTAGAAACATTAAATTACAAAATCAGAATTGTATATAATGAAGGAGCCTTGGTTAAAAAAACCATTAAAGCATTAAATATACTTGATAGTATTATTTTTAAATTTAGACAAAAAATAGATTACAACTCTGATTTAGCCCAGTATAACGCAAAACATAACGCAAGACTTAAACTATATAAACCATATACCCTTGAAACAAAAAAGTACAACAAATCCTTACCAAAAAATCAAATTAAGGAGCTACTAAAATACCACATAGCTAAACATCTATATTTGTTATTTGACTTCAAACCTTTAGAACAAGAAGTTTTTGTCCCAGCTAAACACCCATCTAAGGATCAAAAAAGTATAACAGTGTTTTTAAAAGCAGGAAATACGACACAATATTGTATCAAAAAAGGAAAAGAATATCGTCAAGAGCAAATAAAAAATGCTAAACACTACAATAAACAAGTAGTATTTCGCCAAGAAGGCAAAGATACTAGCTTAATAGCAGAAAAAATGATAGATCATTTCAAGTTATCTTTATTAGCTTTTACTTATTTTCTAAAAGGATTTGGAGAAAATGAAAAAAATTATCCATCCCTTATACTCAATTCTTTTGGAGAAATTGTTGCATCTGCCTATGGCATTAGCATCAAAGAATTTACTGCTCATATTGAAGAAACTGACTTATGGATCAAATCACAACAAGGCTACATTAGCAGCGATGGTAGCAGCGAAAGTGAGCATAGGGAAACTACATGGACTACAGATGGCACGCAACATAATCTTGATCAAAACGATTATTATTATCAATTAATAGGTTAAAAAAATAACAAGTAAATTTTTTAGGTTTTGTGATATAATTTAATAAATAATTATATGAAAGCCTATGCTTAAAAATACCTTAGAAAATTATTTAGATGATACCGGAGGTTTTGTAAGATTCTTAAATGAATCTATTGAAAACCACGATGGCAATATATACAAATGGATTCAAGGACACTTTTTAAAATCAGACAATAAAGCAGACCTAAAAACTATCAAATCTTTTTTTGAAGCTGAAAAAATTTTAATATCTGCATACCTTAAAAAAGGAGAACACCAAAAGCTACACACATTAATAAAAGAATTCATCAACGTAAATGACACAATTACTGCACTTCAAGTAACTATACTAGCTAACCTATTACAGGATGAAAAAAGCTTTATATTGACCAGTCATCCTGCACAACAGACCTTATTCGATATATTTAAAAATTTCGAAGATTTTATTAAAGAACATTCCGAAACTGATAAAAATATGGAACAAGCATGGAGATTGAGAGAAGAAATTTTAAATGATTTAACAGATCAAGACTTAATAGGCGAAACAGTTGAAGATAAGGGCTGATTCACTTTTATCAGTAAAAATATTTTTATGTCACCATATTTAGATGATGTTATATATTACACCCACTTTCTAGAAGATAGTATTGAGGAAAAAGATTTTAGTAAAATCACTCAACTTCTTACTACACTTCTAATCGAAAAAGGATCTCAATAAAGAGCTCAAAATTATAGTAAGAGAGGATGCAAGCCTCAAGAAAATGAGAGATACCGCAAACCTAGTCTTGGATTTTTTATTTGCAAACCCTATTACTAGTGTGAGTGAAATAAGCAATAATTTAGATAAGGTTTACAATACCATACATAACATTTTAAAAGTATTTATAAAGCTAAATTTTGTATCAGAAAAAATTGTAAACAAAAGAAACAGAATCTACCGCTTTGAGCCTTATCTAAATTTATTAGAAAAAGAGTATGATATCATTTAATCAACAAAGCTTTTATAAACATAACAACTATTTATGAACCTAAACTTCGTACTAAAAATAGCCTTCCGATATTTCTTCCCAAAAGCAGGAGATAGGTTCATTTCTTTCGTATCTGCCTTCTCTTTAGTAGGCACAACAATTGGAGTAGCTGCCCTAATTATCGTTATGTCCATCATGAACGGCTTTCATAATGAGCTAATTAGATGCACCGTAGGTACTAATGGTCATATTGTATTACAAGGAGATGATCCCGAATATTTAAAAGATAAAGTAGCAAGATATAAATTTGTAACCGGTATAGGTTTTACAATAGAAGGACAAGGCCTATTATCTACTCCAGATCATAACACTGGTGTTATGGTAAAAGGCTTAAGCGAAAGTGATTTTATCTTAAAAAAACAATTATCTAAAAATCTATCAAAACAAGCTAAAACCTTAAATGATCCTAACACAGTCCTTTTAGGCAAAGAACTAGCCATAAATCTTGGTTTAAAGACAGGAGACGCTGTAACGCTACTTGTACCAGAAACAAGAGCATCAATTTTCGGCTCATTACCTAAATCAAAAGAACTAAAAGTAGCAGGAATTATATCTAGTGGCCTTAGCGAATACGATGCTGCAAATATAATTATCCCAATTGAAACAGCTCAAAAGGTATTTGACAGACCTAAAATGCTTGAAATATATACCGATAATCCTGACCAAGTAGATGCTTATACAAAAATTTTACAGCAAGACTTAGTCGGCCACATAGATTCAATTAGTAACTGGAAAATTACAAACAAAAGTATACTTTCTGCACTAAAGATAGAGAAAACAGCTATGGGCATGGTCTTGAGCCTTATAATCATGGTCGCATCTTTCAATATTATCTCAAGCCTTTTCATGCTAGTAAAAAACAAAAGTAAAGATATTGCTATCTTAAGGACTATTGGAGCATCTAAAAATTCCATAATGCTGATCTTTATGCTCAGCGGTTCCATGCTAGGTATCATAGGCACTTTTGCCGGGATCGTCATAGCCATTCCAATCATACGCAATATCGAAGGTATACGTCACTTTCTAGAGTACTTTACCGGCATTCCTATCTTTGACTCAGCCATTTACTTTCTCTACACCTTACCAGCTCAAATTGAGACCTCTGATGTTATACTAGTCAGCAGCATATCCTTAGGCATCAGCTTTTTAGCTACAATATATCCAGCTTATCGAGCAGCAAACTTGAACCCTGTAGAAATCTTGCGACATGAGTAAAACAATCCCAAAGTTAGAAAGCATATGCAAAAAAAGCTTATCTACTCGTAAGCACTGTCATGATCTACAAAGAGATTCAGTATGACCAAATATTCACCATCTCTATATGCAGTGCCTCTATATTTTTTTGAAAATCTAAAAGAATACAAGTTATTACCCCTGGCAGTCCTTTTAGAAGTGATTAATTCCCATTTGATCCCTTTATCGATGTATAAGGCTTCCCAGCTTAATTGCGAGATTTTTTTAAGAGTATTTAATATAGCTCTCTGCTCAACTTTCTCCAATCCAAAAAGAGACTGTTGAAAAGCTGGATAATTCATGTCTAAAAGTATTCTAGACATCTTTTGCTAATTTATTTATTAACTCAGTTAGGTTAGTCTCTTTTCTAGAAGCACTTTCAGCCCACTTTATAGCTTGATCTAATTTTTCAATATTATTTTGGGTATAGAGCCATAGCTCATTATCAGGAATAAATTTTCCAGGCTTGATTATCAAAGTCCCATCCGAAAGTCTAGAAATCTGTATTTGCTTTTCAGCATATTCCTTACCTAAAGAAACTTGACCGTTTTTACCAACATGTTTAATCTGAGTATTACTTAGCATAAATTACCTATATTCCTATATTAGGATATTACTACATTAGGAAAATAATGTCAAGCTTAGAGTATTTTACTTAATAATATAATAGATAAACTGTCTCAAATTTACTCATTTTCATAGTTGTCTTCTACGGCATTAAAACCTTTAAGATGTATTGATTAAAAGTAGCTGAGCTAATTTTAAAATGCTTTTAAGCCCTCAAAAACCTAATATCCCCCTGCTCTGCCCAAGATAAAATTCTTTGATCACGCGTAATCAAGGTAGCACCATAAACCTTTGTTGTTGCCACAATAATTCTATCTGCCGGATCTCCTTGAAATTCATCCGTCAATAAAACGCCCTCAGAAGCTATCTCCGATGATATATCCTTAACAATCAAACCTGGTACATTAGTTATTGCAGCTAAAAAGTTCTTAACAGGCTGATAAATATTTATCCTTTTCTTAAATTTGAGCATGGATATTTCCCATAGAGAAATAGAGCAAACAATTAACTTACTTTCCTTCTGAGCAGAAGATATTACCCCCCTTACCTTTTCTGATAATTCTTCAGGTTTTAAAAGTGACCAAAGTAAAACGTGAGTATCTAAAACTATCATATTACTATTCATTTTCAGCAGACCATTCTTCATTTATAGCTTCTATTAAATCAGATTTAATTTCAGCTTTTTCTTTTAACATACCAAATATAGAACTTATTTCTTCTTCTAATTTTTTTAACGAGATTACTTTAGCTACAGGTTTGTCTCTTTTAGTGATGATGATTTCATTTTGGTCACGCTGAAGCTGGTCAATTATTTCTAAGCAGTGAGCTTTAAATTGGCTTATACCTATTGTAGTAGACATATAGTGCATATTATAAGTTAAACTATAGTATTAATATAATTTGATCAGTTATATTAGTCAAGCAAGTTAATATTAAATTAATTGACTATGTTAAGGTTTTAATTACTCATATAAACTAAATATAATATTATTATACAATTAGCCAGCTATTTTTTACTTGATCACTAATTATAGTCATAATTTAGCAAAACGTCCATACAAAAAACGTTCGTTTTTCTTGTTACCTCACTTTTAACACTAATAAGGACCCAAAAGTGTCAGAAAAACAGTTATAGTAAACTACACAATATTCTGTTACACTGTTTATGTTTTCTTACACTTTTTTTGATAGGTTAGTAAAATCAATATGTTAATAGGTTATATAAGAGTCTCTAAAACTGACGGAAGTCAAACTTTAGATCTTCAACGAGACGCAATGATAAATGCCGGCGTATCCCCCGATAGAATATATGAAGATCTTGCATCAGGTAGATTTGATGATAGACCAGGACTCAACTCCTGTCTCAAAGCCCTACAACCAGGCAATACTTTAGTAGTCTGGAAGCTTGATCGATTAGGACGTAACTTAAAACATCTGATAAATACGGTTGAAGATTTAAAAAACAGAGACATAAGTTTTAAAGTACTAGCAGGCCAAGGAGCTCAAATAGACACAACAACACCCCAAGGTAAACTTATGTTCGGTATGTTTGCAGCCTTGGCAGAATTCGAGCGTGAGCTTATAATAGAGCGTACTAAAGCAGGATTAGCTGCAGCCAGAGCAAGAGGCAGAAAAGGAGGCAGACCACGCAAAATGGATGCAACTACCTTAAACCTAGCAAGCATAGCTATGCAAAACAAAGAGTCAGTAGCTAGAGAGGTCGCAAAACGACTTAATATTACCACCACTACCCTCTATCATTATGTTAATAGCGATGGCAGTCTTAAAGAAGCTGGCACCCTACTCTTAAACAAAACTAGAGATAGTTAAAATTTTTCTTAAGACCAAAAATGGCTATGATTGGATTGCAAAAGAGAGAAAGGAATTATGAATTACAGTCATCAAATAAGTGCTTAATTACTTTATCATTTCTTAAAACATAAATCTTGATAATTAAATATTCATGTTTAGAAACTTATAATTTTATGATATACTTAATGTAATAGTACTAAATAAGGGTTCATGTATGCCAAATAATCATAATCCAGAAAATCAAGAACAGAAAATTCAAGAAGAAATTGATGACAAAACTAAAAAGCAGATTGAAGCATTGATGAAGCAAATTAAGGATTTATTTCAAAGCTCTAAACACCTTGAGGCTTTTAAAATACTAGTAAAAATAAGTACCGGCGAGATAGAAACTGATCTCACAACAGATGATATACCATTAGTACAAGATAAATATGGCATTAAGTCCATATATCACCAACTATTGGATGATAAACTCATTACAGAAGCTAATGACTTTGGTAGTCGCTGCAAGACTTTAGGATGGGATAAGAGTTTCCATTATGAATTCTTAGGTAGTGATGAAACATAATGGAGTGTATAGATAGTTCAGATGATGAAGAGGAATTACTAATAAGTAAAATTAGGAAAGTTGGCTATTTTCATTATATCGCAAACGAACTTATAGATATTGCAGGCATTTGCAAAATGCAAGATCCAGATTTTGTTTTTGATTATAGAATAGGTGTAGCATTACAACATCTCGCTGATAGGTTCTTTCGTCATACAGAAGTAGGTGAGCAATACAAATTATTGAAAACAGAGCATATAAACGTAGATGCAGAGATTTGTAATCAATTTATCAAAAATGCTAGATCATTTTTTACGAAACAATCGGATTTGCTCTCAATTGATCCATCTACTAAAGACGAAGAAATTATCCAATTATTTAATCATCTCTTTACTGATAGAGTAACTTTAACTTCAAAGATTAAAGTAATAAGTCCATCAGAGAATTATAAAACAAAGCTACTGCAGAAAATATCTCAGGATTCAAGTTTTGTATCAGCAATAAAGGCTGCTTTTCCTTTAAGGACTTTAAGTTTAATACAATCATCCAATGCTACAAACGCTGCCGAGGTTCTCGCTTTTTGTAAGCTAATTAATAGATATATAAAGAATGAATTAAAAGTAATAATATCTACCTCTCAAGATTCTACGGAAGTAGATAAATCTATCCAAATACAATTTAAAACCCAACACATTACAGATCTAAATGAATCTTGGATATTAAGACCCAGCAGTAAGAAAGCACAAAACAAAATAGCAAGCCTAGGAAACTATAGCGACATTTTTGAATATATTACTCAAGATACTAAAAAAAGTATAATTAGTAGTATATTTGACCTACTGTTAAACAAGGAAACCTTAAACGTAACAGATGATAGCATTCAACAAACTGATAAACTCACTCAGCTGCTCTTCATATCTGAATTAGCAAGAAATAAAGCTGCTGTATTTACAATATTAATGTTTTTAGATCTGCTAGAAAGCAAAGATATAAGCCAAAAACATGTAAAAAATAAATTAATTGATTTATTTCCAATGGCACTAAAAGGAGCTATGCAGTCTTCAAGAGATTTAATCAATGAACCGTTACTAGAAAATACTCATTCTATGGATTTTAATCACGAAGACCAAACACACATTAACCTATTAAAAGCACAAGGCACAATATGTCGCTCTCATAATGAAGGGCTAATGAAAGTCAGGAACTTAATCATTGTGGCAAATAAAGATTTGCATGATACTATGAGTATTGAAGATATTTTAGAGTATTTAACAGATTGTAAAGAATTTTTAACTTTGCCTTTATCTGGTGAAATCGAATCTTTAACAATGCAGTATAAAGAAGTATTAGGACAAGGAACATTAGAACAGAAAAAAGTATCTTTAAACAACTATTTTCCAGAAAAAACAACTGAAATTGATAGCGCCAATGGCAACAGAGGTATAACAAAATTAATAACAAAGTTATTTTACAGTAAAGTCAACATTATTTTGGCTGAGTTTGGAACTTCAAAAGAACTAATTAAGCAATTGAACTGCAAGATAATAGAATCTCTAAAGGGACTTTACAATTATAGCCTTCAAATGTACGGAATAAAAGGATTTGCAGAAGAACTTATTTCAGCCGAGAAAAGCGATGAGGAAAATTTAAAAAGCTTAAAAAGAGAGAATGAAGATTTAGAAGGAATAGAAAGTAAAATTGCCAAAAGCGAAGCTATGTCAGATGTACACAATACAGTTTTTGACCAAAGCCGGCAAGAAGACGATATTACAACATACGCTATGGGCTCTGGATCTCATTTAGATTAGTAGCATAACTATGAAACTATACTATTATTGTACAGTTGCAAGTAACTACAAATTCTGCGCAATAAATATTAAAAGGAAGAATTTTGTGTACAAAAATTGTACACAACAAAATTTTATATAAAATTGTACTAAATGGAACGAAGGCATTTTGAGATTCTATTTTTTAAACTAATCAATCTTAGTCATCAAAAGTAAATTTATTAAAATTTTAATTTTAACTTTATTAATTAGCTGCTATCATTTAAATATATTTATGCTCTAAGACAGGAAACTAGCCGTAATAAGATTTTAGTTAACTCTCAAAATAGCAAGGATCATATGGAAGAAGCAAAAAGACACTCCTCACCTCATTTTGTAGAGCACCCATCCCGCCAAGATGACTTCAGAACTATAATTAGAGAGCAAAATAACAAGTTAATCAAAGCTATAGACAACTCTGATTACCAAGAGATCTCACAAGTTATAAGTTTTATCCAAAAAGAAATTGGAAGAATTGAACAAGCATTAGACAGACAGAGATCTGAAGGTACATTACAGCGTCATAAAAGTATTTTTTTAGTAGGAGCTACTGGCTCTGGTAAAAGTACTTTACTTAATTATCTTGCAGGCAAAACATTAATTTATAAATACGAAAAGGAAGGAGATCAGGTGAAAAGGTTTCTAACTCCTAAAGACAATAGTATAGTGTTAGTAAGTGATGGTTATGGCTCTACTACATATATACCAAACATTCGAACCTTAGATTCACCAGATTTTCAAGGCGTTACATTTATTGATTTTGCAGGAGATTTTGATAGCATAGGCGTAGTAGGCGAAATCATTAACTCAGCAATAAGAAAGCTTGTAGCTAATAAACTCACAGGAGAAATGAAGCTTGTGTTTTTATGCCCTCAAAGCAATTTAGGCCCAGCAGGTCAATATGGTAGATTTTTTGCTGAAGGATTAGAAGCTCTTTCTAGTTTTATCGGTAACCTCGAAGATTTTAAAGATAACATAGCATTAGTTATTTCTCACGCTAATCGCACTAGTAATACTACTATAGAAATTAAAACTCAAACAAAAGAACGTCTTGGAGACACTTATTATAAATCTAAAGCTTTATTGAGCTATCTAATAGACAATGATAAAATCAAGGTATTTTGTAAGCCGGAAGAAACACAAAGCTGGTTTAGCTTTGGAAACTGCGAATATACTGCTCCCGAATGGATTCCTAATCAAAAAGAGGAACTTATTGAACTTATAAATACCAAACTAGCATATAAAAACATAAGTGATATATCCGGCTTTAATTTTTCTTTTTCCCCTAAGATAGGAGAAATAATGTCTCAAGTTAGTAAAATTATCAAAGATAAGATTAATGAGATTTTAGAAAGTAAGATAAGTGATATAATAGGACAGAGGTTTAAAGAACAAAAAGCTTCTGGTCAACAAGATAAATTTCCGAAATTTATAGAAGAACTAGAAAAGTTTACTATATCCCTTATCAAATCAGAAACAACGATAAAAAAATGTATAGAAGATTTTAATGAAGCTTTTCCAGATAACGAAGTAGAAATAGCTCTTTTTAATGAATTAATCAAAAATTTGAAATTCACAACACAATTTGCTAGCGATCAAGAAAATGCCACACAAAGATCTTGGAAAGTAGAGATTGATCACCTTTTCCGTAATCATCATGAGGCAGATTTATTTATTACTGCAAATCATAAAATTCCAAGTATAGAAAAAGAGATCGTTAATACCTTAAAACTTTATGCATCAAACTATAGACAATATATAGAGATCAAACCAGATAAAATAGAAGAATTTGTCAAATCTTTAGATGAATTAACTAGTCAAGAATCTACATTAGATGAGTACATTAATAAGCTCAATCAAAATAAGTTTTTACCAAAAATAAAAGTTGAACAATTTCTCAACTTATCTGCAGAATTGGAAACAGCAGCCAAAAAGATTAACAAACCTGAGATATGCTCAAAACCTTGGGGAAAAGAACTCATTGAAATTTTTAATCTAATTAAAGCTGATATAGAAAAAGTCTATGAAATAGATCAACAAGTTAAATTTAAGCAAGAAGGAGAAGAAGCGACTTATCTAGGTTACTGCGTTAAGATATCAGATGTTCAAAATAAAATCAAAAATAGAACCAACAGCAGGGGAGTTGAAGAAAGCAAAGGAGATCAAAAAATAAACCAACCAAATCAAGTTAAACATCTAAGGATTTTTGCACTTAGCGAGATTATTTTAGATACTGATCTGATCATGCCAGGTTGTGATGTTACTATCTTAGCCCCTACATGGAATATCCAAGGGAACTATACGATTGACCTAAAAGGAGAAGATGGGAAAGAACATACTGACCACGAAAAAGAAAGCTTAAATGGTAAAGCAGGAGGTAATGGAGGGAACTTTTTCGGCATTGGTGAAAAGTTTATTAATCCAAGAAATTTAACTATAAATGTCGATGGAGGAAAAGGTGGCCCAGGACAAAAAGGAAGTGATGGTGATAAAGGAGAAGACCTTTCACATGGTACAACTAACGATACAACACACTTGCTTAGTTGGCTCCAATATATTAGCGATAATACAGATATTATATATGGTAGCGAGTTTCAGAAGTTTATTGCAGATAAACTAGGCCAGCCTAAACATCAACAGATTTTCAATAAACTTAAGGCTAAATGGAATAATATAGTAAATGTAATACTAAGCGAAAATGTTAATATAAAACCTGATGAACAGGCTAGTAATCTCGAACAATTTATTAAAGTTGCAATTCAAGCTTTTAATGAAGATAACAAACCTGATACACATAGACATAGCTCCGTAAAAAACTTTGTAAATCGATTCAAGAAACACCCGAGCCAAAAACAGTTAAATAGTGAGCTCACCAAATTAAGTGAAGAGATTTTGAAGGATCAAACATCATCAGACTATAATCACCCTAGCATAGGTGGCAATGGAGGTCCCGGTGGTCAAGGGGGAGTTGGAGGCAAGGCAGGTACATGCAAGGTTATTGGCCTTAATACTAAGGTAAAAGTTAAAGGCAGCATCAAATCAGGGGAAAATGGACCTTATGGTGATCAAGGAGCCTTTGGAAAAGGAGGCACCATTACTCTTGAGGTAACAAGTATCAAGCCCACCCCATGCTGTCCATTAGGAAAACAATCTACGCAAACCCAAACATACACGTTAAAAGCACCTTCAGGAATTATGCCTTATGCAAATAATTTAACATTTCAAGCACCTTTAGACTCTGCCCAAGCTCCTAACCTAAGAATAAGCTTACTGGATTACGAAATGCTGTTAGGACAAAAATCTGATATGGTATATAAGCTGTCAAAGTCCTTCTGTCAAAAGTTCAAAAATCACCCAGAAGTAATATCAGAGGAAAATGCAGAATACTTTATCAATGAGTTGCTCAGATTAGAGAATTACATATCTACTACTACAAAAGTAAAATTTGATTTTCAACCCTTCTATTATGCAATCGCAGAAAGGATTAGTGATTATTCCAATTCCAGTACATTAGATGATCAATCAATAAAAAAACTAAAATACCTTTATACATTTACCTTAAGCAGAATTGCTCAACTAGATGCTAATTCTAAATCCAGTATAGTCATAAATATGGATAAGTTTTTTAATCAAATAAATAGCAATCTTCAAGCACTAAAAGAAGGAGAAAAAGTACAAAGAATTCAGGAATATAAAAAGAAGTATATAGGAGAAATTAATCAAAAAATTACAGAAGCACATTCCTTTATCAAACTCTTAATAGAAGATATCAAAAGTTCTGGTCAAGCACTAGCCACAGAAAATCAAAAATATCTAGAAAAAATTGAAAAAGAGATTAAAGCCTCTATAGATAATACAGTCACATTACAAAATAAAAAACAGGAGCTACAAAAGACTATAATAAAAACAACTTTATTAGGAACATTAAATATCATATTGCCAATTGTAGGCAGCGGCTTTGGTCCTCCAGGAGCAGCTATTGCAGCTGTGGTCGGTGGTTGCATAAACCTTATTAACAAACCAAATTTAGATGATACCTCAAAGCTTATAGAAAAATTAGACAAATTGAATACGGTTTGGACAAAACATAATATTAGTGATTTTACACAACCAGCAAAACAAGAAATTAGGGAAGATAGGGAATTGATTAAAAATCCATTGAAAAACAAGGAAGTAAGAGGGCAAGAGTTAGATAAGATCCGGAAATTAATTAAGGCCGTAAAACCAACTATTGAAGCAGCACAAAAGTTATTTAAAGACGTCAAAGAACAACGAGATAAAATCACTGAATCAAGGATTGCTATTGAAAAAGCCAAAACACTTGTAGAAGAATTGCAGAAGCATAGAGAAGAGACCATGGACTCATCGAAAGCACGCCTAGAGGAAATGACAAATCAGATAAAAAGTATTAACGATGCTTTAAAAGATAAATCAATTATCGCCATACAGTTCAATAAATCGGAAGTCAAAAAATTCTTTAAAGATATCAAAACAGAACTGAGTCAGATGGTCAGAGAATCATCAATGCAAGATGGATTTATAAAGATAATAGATAAAATGGTTGAAGCCATAGAAATTTCAATCAGCATTCATGAACATATCCAAGAATATAAGGAACATAGCGCTTTTGCTCACTACATAGGTGATATAACCTCAGCAGATATGCAAACAGACGAAGAACTACAGAAACTAGAAAACGCAAAACAACGCAATATCATATTAGAGCAATATTACAGCGCTGTTTCTCTAACCAAACAATGGGCCTTTCCTTTTGCTCACAAGTTTATAGATGACTCTGATATTTCAAAACCTTTTGATATTTTAGATAAGAATTTTAGTGAAGAAATAAAAACTACAACGCAAAAATTAATAGATAAAGTAACTGAATTTAGAACTTTACTCATAGCAAGGATGACCAATGTGAGAAAAAAGATAGAGTTTATAGACCCACCATTTTTTTCATGGTCTTATGATAACTATAAGACTGAAATCGAAGAGCTCTTAAACGGTAAACTGGTATTCTTAAATGCAGATGTAAACAAATTTCATCACAAGAAAACTGCAATTAAGTTCATGGATATAAGAATGGAGTTATATAACTCACATGAAAAAGTCTCTTTAGAGAATTATGAAATAGAACTAAAGCATAGCAGCAACTCATATTATAGATATGGTAACAATACGTATGCTATAAATCATGATACTCTTAATTTGACTTTCACTCCAGGTAAAATTAATGAAAATGAGACGAATGAATTTATACGAAAATCAAGCCATGTCAATCCTATGTTTAGCCCATACACTTTATGGTCTGTTAAGCTAAAAGAGATAGATAATCAAGGATTCAAAGGTTACACCAAACTTGCTTATTCCAATGACTTTGATCAGAAATTTACTTTATACAACAAGTTTAAAAAAGATATTTCAGCATTTGAGATACGTCTTGTAGGTATAGGTAAATACGTAGATGAACCTGAGCCTTCAATAAAACCAGAACTGCTAGATGCTTATTATGATAAAACTCTTTCCCTCACGCCTGAATTTGCATTAGAGGAGCAAATCAACCAAATGCCTTTCATAAGACCAAACGCCTTTAACCAAAGTAATAACCCAGATTATTGGTATGAAGCACAAGACATTGCAACAATCCAAGATGAACTAATGAAAGTATATAAAGAAGATTTCGTTATCCTACCTCCGATGAATGCGTCTTCTTTAGAGATTCTCAAAAATGCAATAAGTAAATTAGACGACAAACCAATACTATGTATCTATGACATAGGTGACTTAGACTGGACTGCTTTAGCTATTTCGAAAAACGAGGATGGCAACAAAAAAGCTTTGTATATAGGTCCATACGGTAAGGAGGACCGATCTTTATCAGAAGAGCTAGAAAAACTAGGTATTACCTTACCCTCTACTACAAACCATCAACAGGATACCGATCCATCTTGTGGAATCCTTGCTCTTAAGAATATGGAAATAATAGCCGAGCAAATTAAGTCTAATAAAGAAGATGTGCAATATTCTAACTTAGAAGACACAGATAACATCAGAGAAGAATTCGCAAAAATATATGTATGCAGCAAATATGAACAAATCAAAGACAAAAAAGAAAGAGATACAATAATATCAAAACTCAAAGAATATCATTCTAAGGAATTATCTGACCAGATCAAGGGAGTCCAGATTGATCAAAATACAGTTTCCTTTGAAATAAAAATTAATAACCTAGATAAAGCTACCTACGGCTATAGTTGTATAATAAACTGCAGTGATCAAGCTACTCAGGAAAAGATTCAAAAGAAACTCGGGACACAATATGAAATAAAAGGAAAAGACCTAACTTTAGAGATAACAAAATCGGACGAAGATTTGAAACGCGTGTTGACAAGGAACATCCTTCTACCAGTAGTAAATTTCTCCGAATTAGCAGAAAATTTGTACGTCATAAACGAAGACACCAAGAACCTGGCAAGACAGATTTATGATGAAAGATACGGAAAGCTGCATTCTTTATATACAGCTGCATTAAGTAGCAAAAGAGAAGACATAGAAAATTTAATAAAAGGAGAAATCAACATTGATACTAAAGATAGTTTTGGACGGACCCTCCTTCATTGGGCTGTTTTCAATAATAGTATAGAAGCCATAGAACTGTTATTAGAAAAAGGTGCTAATATCGACGCTGATAACAATAATGGTGAAACACCTTTATACTGGGCAGCAAGAAATGGCAATCAAAAAACAGCTAGCCTTTTACTACAAAAATGTGCTAATATCGACGCTCCTAATAATAATGACTGGACTCCTCTGAATAGCGCTGCAAATAAAGGTCACCTCGACGTTTTTAAAGAGCTCCTGGCCAATGGTGCTAATATCGAGACTACGGATCAGGACGGATGGACTCCTCTGAATAGCGCTGCAAATAAGGGTCACCTCGAGGTTGTACAGGCACTATTAAGCAATGAACCTAAACCTGACATCAACGCTGCTACCAAGGATGGCTGGACTCCTCTGAATACAGCTGCATATGAAGGTCACCTCGACTTTGTTAAAGAGCTTCTGGCCAATGGTGCTAATATCGATGCTGTAACTAAGCACCAATCTACGATTTTACATTGCGCTGTATCAAGCCAAAATATAGAACTAGTTAAATTCATATTAGATAAAAATCCTAATCTAGATCTAGAAGCAAAAGATGCTGATGGTGATACACCTCTCAGCTGGGCTACTGCAAAAGGTAATTTAGCAATAGTCAATATACTAATAGATAAAGATTCCGATATACAAGTTAAAAGCAATGATGGCCATACTCCTTTACATTGGGCTGCATAAAGAGGACATGCTAATGTAGTAGAATTGCTCTTAAGTAAAGGGTCAGATTTGGATTCAAAGCTTGATAATAACAAAACCTCTTTACACCTTGCCGCTGAAAATGGTCGTACTGAAGTTGTGAAGCTGCTTTTAGCAAAAGGTGCAGATAAACAAGCTCAAGATAAAGATGGTCATACTCCTCTAGAATTAGCTGAAAAAAATGGCAATCCAGAAATAATACAATTACTAAAAGGGGATAAAGATACTGACATGCAAACCATTCAGCTTGCCGTAGATCATGATATAGATACTTTAGATGAAGCCAGTAAGGGTTCTATAACAAGCATTGTGCTAGCGGATGAGGCGGCTGGTGGGGGGATTGTCATATCAGCTACTATTACAGGCGATGAAGCAAGAAGCGTGTTAGATGAGGCAGCATGATTTTTGTAAGACTTTTTGCAAAAAGGACCGTTTTTGCAAGATTCTTAGCATAACTTCAAAAATTCCCTATTTTACCGAAATTAATCTTGCAAAACGCTCTTGCGAAACCTAATCATGCAAAACCTCCATCTTAGCTGAATTATGCATAATTAGGTAACGTCAAATTGATTGTGTTTTTTCAGAGCCGACTACTTAATGTGAGCCAGTTTGTTGCAATGAAAGCGAGCTGAGCTCATTTCGAAATCAAGTCGCTACAATTAGCAATACCTAAACACGTAATTTTTTCATCTAGCCTAAAATTATGTGTTCCAGGTATTATCACATATAAATGTTCCAGTTCTAAAGCCTCTGAAGCTATACGCATTGATTTAGTTACGCAAGGTTTATCTGTATATTTAACCTCAAATCCTATTTTCTTCATACCCTTATTAATTATTAAATCTAACTCAGCACCATTGTGAGTTGCCCAAAAGTATGCATTTTCATAACAATCAAAATAGCGACTTATTTCTTCTACGACAAAACCTTCAAATGAACTTCCAATAGATGGATTAAATTGAAAATTTTCTGAGCTAAAATTAAGAAGTCTATGTAGTATACCACTATCCCTTATATATACCTTGGGTGATTTGATTTCACGCTTGCCTACATTAGTATACCAAGGTCTTAATAGTGTAATCATAAATGCACCTTCCAAAATATTTAAGTATCTCTTAACAGTCCGCTGATCTATACCTAAAGATTTACTTAAATTGTGCATATTAAGTATTTGTCCATGCATATGAGCTAGCATACGCCATAATTTACCTGCTACTTGTGGGGAGACTTCTAATCCCAAACCTAAAATATCTCTTTCTAAAAATGTTTTTATATATTCATCACGCCATCTTTCGCTAATTTTGCTTGATTTAGCTAAAAAACTCTTAGGAAAACCACCAACCTCCCATAATCGTTGCCAATTACTATCAACTTCTTCAAGAGAAAAGGGAGTAATTTGATGGTATCCTATACGACCAGCTAATGTTTCTGATGACTGATGTATTAAGTCTCTAGAAGCGCTGCCCGTAATTAAGAATCTTTGGTCTGGGTTGTTATCTACCAATACCCTCAATGTTCCAAATAAATCAGGTTTCAGCTGGACTTCATCTATCACTACTAACCCTTTCAGAGGTTCTAAAGTAAGTAATGGATTTTCAAGCTGAGATAAATGTAAAAAATTTTCGCAATCAAAAAAATGCACTTGATCATCTATATTCTTCATATACGTCTTAGCCAAAGTAGTTTTACCACTTTGCCTTGGTCCTAAAAGAGCGCATACTTGGTGCACTTCGTATTCTTCTTCTATTTTTTTTAATAGTTTGTTTCTTTTAATCTCCATGAAATAATAACGTTATCAAGTAATAATTTCATTGTAAATAACCTGATTCTATTAGTCAAATTATTTTCTTATCACTTACTAAATAATAAGATGGGTTCTGTCGCATCTTCTATGTTTTTAAAGATATTACTTTAGCCACAGGCTTTTCTCTTTTAATAATGATAATTTCTTTTTTATCACGTTGTAGTTGGCCAATTATTTCTAGACACTGAGCTTTAAATTGACTTATTGCTATTGTAATAGTCCTACAATTTATACTATAAGTTAAACTATACTATAGTTACAATATGGTTATTTATTATGATCAAGTATTTTTTTAGCTAGCCATTTATTTTTTATATGGTCATATCTATTAAAATTATTGTCTCAAAAAACGCTCGTTTTTTATACTTTTCATCCTCAATCAAAAAATTACCCCAATAGGAAAAGATCATTTTTAAGAGGGTCATTATTATGCATATTGAACAATCTGCAAATCCTGTCAGCTTTATTTTTTCTTCATAACTTGATTTGTAAAGAAATATTAAATAAAGTAAAATTAAGTCAATCTAAAAGGTAGATTTGCCATGAAAAAACCAGAAGATCTTTCTTCTTCCTCTCATGAGCTTGAATCGAAAGAACAAAACTCTTCTTTACAAAAAATACAAGCAGAACAAGCTTGCACAAGCATACATTACCCTATAGGCGATCACTCAAAACCCGAAACTACATTACCAACTACTGAAGAACTTAACCGAAACTTATTACAAGCAGCACTTGAAGGTCATGAGGATGAAATTGAAGCTTGTTTAGAACAAGGAGCCAATCCTAACGTGCGGGATTATTCGGGCAGAACCTCCTTACATATTGCAGCATTAGGATCTTACTCGAGAGCGGTAAATTCACTTTTAAAATTCAATGCAAGAGTTGATATTGTAGATGAATCTGGTAACACACCTTTACATTATGCTGTGAGTGGTAAGAGTGACTCTAGACCAAAAATAGTAAGCTCACTTTTAGAAACAGACATAAACATTGACGCATTAAATAAATTAGGACGTACAGCTCTTCATATAGCAGTAATTGAGAAAAATTCAGAAGTGATAACATTACTTTTGAAAAAAGGCGCGAATTTTGAAATAAAAGATAAATACGACAAAACTCCACTTAGTTTAGCAAAAGATCCAGGATTAGCAAACCTGATTTTAAAGTTACCTCCTCCTATACAACAAGATAAAACCTCATCACACCCAACACAAGTAAACAAAGGCTATAAAATAGACCAAGATAGTCCTATTACCTCATATTCTGAATCAAAAAACTACAATAAAAAATTTGAGAAAGCTTTGATAAGAACCGTAGACGAAGGAGATATAGAAAAATTAATCATGGCGTTAACACTAGATATTGACATAAGCCAAAGTACTACTGCATACCTTCTACATTGGGCTGCTATTGAAGGTCACACAAATTTAGTAGATCTACTTATAAAAAGAGGAGTAAATACTAAATCTAAATCATTTGGACGCACTCCTTTAGATTGGGCAATACGTAATGGTCACAAGGATGTTGCAGAGTTACTTACAGAAAAAGAACCCCAAACTACATTATCAGGTCACTATAATCTTAATCCTTTTGATCTATTCAATGAGGAAGATCCCGATGATTCTACTCAAGATAAAAGTCAATTTGGCTCACGTAAATATATTCCTACTCTTCAAAGCAAAAGACCAGCAAACCTCAACTCTGAAATTAAACTAGAAGATACTGATCTCTATAAAGCAGTCATAAATGGTAGCACAGAAAAAGTAAAAGAGCTCTTAGAAGTAAAATTTTTACATGTTAAAGACAACCAAGGTTATACTCTCCTACACTGGTCAGCTAGAAAAGGCTATTCAGACATTTTAAACTTACTCATCTCAGAAGGTGCTGATCCTAACGTTACGGATGAATCTGGAGACACACCTTTACATTCCGTAGCGATGCGGGGTCATACAAACATAGCAAGACTACTTGTCGAAGCAGGCGCTAAGCCTAACGTTGTGAATAAAATCAAAAACACACCATTATATGAGGCAATAATTCGAGGTTATACAGATATAGCAAAACTACTTATTGAGGCAAAGGCTGATCCTAATGCTGTAGATAAATGCAAATTCACCCCTTTGCATGAGGCAGCAATGCGGGGTTATACAGACATAACAAAACTACTGATTAAGGCAGGAGCAGATATTCATGCTAAAGATAATGAAGGATATACCCCTCTTGACTTAGCAAGAAAGTATAACCGCGAAGAAACGATAAAGCTACTTATGGAAGTAGAAACAAAAATCCAAACTGAAAATAGTAGCCTCCCAGAAGATTTGTCAATACAAGACGATAAATTAGGGGAACTTTCTGATGAGCTATTTGAGAGATATCAATCAATTTGTGACCAATATCAAAAAATTGCCGAGGAATTAGGGAATTTAAATGAAGATTCTTTAGCAAGGGTAATGCCAATAATCAAAGTCGGCAAAAGCGATGTAGATAATATACTTACCGCTCCAGGAATAATTTTATCTCAAGATAAAGATATAAAAGAGATCTATCACTCTCTTAAAAAATTACAAACGGCTCTAGCAAAACTAAGTAATCCATTATTATATGAAGCTGTAAAATCTATTAAAATAGACCAAAGCTCAAATGATGAAATAATAAAGAAGTTAGCTGACATATACTACCAAAATGAAGCTTGTAGGGTAGACCTAAGACAATTATTAATAGATATTAGGTTAGACTATCTTAATATAGATAATGTAGATGAACCTTATGAGTTAGGATCAACATTACTGATGTATGCAGTCTGTAAAGAAATGGATAAAAAAATAGACTCGTTGCTTCATAAAAAAGCTGATCCTTGTAAAGAAGATGGTTACGGTAATTCAGCTTTGTCTCTCGCACTCCAAAATGGTAATATAGAACTTGCTCTAAAATTTATTCAAACTAAACTATCAGAGGAAAAATGGGTCAATTTTCAAGAAGATTTATCTAAAGATGAAGATGGACTTTTTCACTTTATAGGATCTAATAAATTAAATTTATTAGATTTAGGTTTATGTCAAACCGAGGAAGGCCTTGACTCTTGTGTTATTGGAGCTTTAACAACTTACGAAGATACAAAGAATTTTAATTAAACTTTAACTGACTAAATATATTATGAAAGCTACCTCTTGGACTCACCCTAAAAATTTTGCAGATAAAAAACCCAACTCAACTAGATCAGGATTTAAAAAACAACCACAATCTATATATTTTAATAGAACAGATAATTGGCATAACGTCAAATATGACGTACGTTATCTGGATAGTCTAGCTAGTATAATCAATATTCAAAGTCCATGCGCCGCGGTAGCATATCTTCCTTCCCAAAACATTTATCTATTATCTTATAATGAAAATGCAGAGGAAGAAAACAAGGAAACAGTTAAATACTTAAGAAGTTTAATAATTGAAGCTAAAAATGATGAAGGAAAAAAGAAATTACTTTTAGGACTACATGTGGGTCTTAATCCTGACTTTTATCAAATTTCGAAATATTTACTTAGTGCAGCTTTTACAAATTCTTTGGGGAGTGAGCTTACAGGGAAAGTTAAAGGCTTGACACCATTATTAAACTTAGCAAAGAGAGGATATGGCACACAAATCTTAATAAATATACATGATAAATATGAAGAATTATTAAAGGAAATTAAACAAAATCCTTCAGGTATAAATGAAGCACAATTAGAGCTTATAATAAGACCCAAGCAGGATGTAGAAAAATTAATCTCTCACTTACAAGATAACCAGATAATAAAATTTAAGATTCTACCTAATCCTCTATGTTATCATGCTGAAATCAATATAGCACTTTCTCCAGAATTTCAACGAGAATTAAACAAAAATGAATCCGGCGCAAAAAACATAAAAGGGTAACCAGAAGAAAAATCTAAGATATCATATATAGATCTAAAAGTACTTAATCAAGATAAAATACAAGTATTTATTAGAGATATAATCAAAGACATAATGAAGCAAGAATACTTACCAGTATTTGAGGAACAAATAGCAAAAACTATCCAAGATAAAATAAGTGTAGTAGAAAAAAATCTCGAATTTTTTCCTTATATTGGTATTTCTAGGCTATCTTGCGCTGTATGCCATGATTTCTTAACAGTCCCTCACAGAGGAACTTATGGAATATTATTCCCAGCAAGTAGAGAACATGGACAAAAATCATTATGCGATATATTCAAAAGTACTCACACACCTCTTCGTATAACAAAAGATTTTTGTTATCAACATAAAAAACTTTCTCACGATCTTGATATAGAAAATTCTATATTAAGCTTAAAACATGATCTTCGCTTAATACCAATACCAGAATATACAACATCACAACAACATGATCTAAATTTAGAATCTAAAGACTTACCTAATTCAAGCGAAACAGCGACAGAAATACAGATATCAACTTCAGATCCGAATATAAACACATTAGGAGAACACACTGACGGGATGTGATTATAGATCTTTCTTACCTTAAACACGTTCAGTAGTAGTGATCTTTCCCCTTACACTTAACAACTATTTATTAACCTCTTGTAACTCTAATATCTCCCTGATCTGCCCAAGATAAAATTTTCTGATCACGCGTAATCAAGGTGGCTCCATAAACTTTTGTAGTGGCTACGATAATTCTATCTACTGGATCTCCATAAAATACATCTGTCAACAAAACATTTTCAGCCGCTACTTCTGGCGATATATCTTTGATAACCAAACCTGGTACACTGGGTTCAGGGGTGCAAAGGTACGTAACGCGCAATAGGGTATCTTGTATGTTAAAAGTAGCTTTAGTAAATAAAGCGCACTTAAGGTAAAACTTAAGTAAGAAGGCTAGTAAGTTGAAGGGTTTCTTAGGGCATAGATCCTGCCTTTTAGATTAAGCACTAGCCTTCTAAATACTCTACCAAAGATCGGACGGTAGCTGAGGACATGGATTCTTCCATGATCCTGAATTGACAAGGTTGATCCAAGAGTATCTACTTTAACCTTTATCATAGGTGCAAGATTATGTATAGCTCAGTTTTAGGCATAGATGTCTCTAAAGCTACATTTGATGTGGCTTTGTTAATTAACGATAAAATAAAACCTAAGAAATTTAATAATAATCCAAGAGGGTTTCTTGAATTGACAAGGTGGCTACAGAATAAAGAAGTAAGCTCTCTGCATGCTTGTATGGAAGCTACAGGTGGTTATGAAAATAAATTAGCTGAGTACCTTTATGATAACAAAATAAAGGTTAGTGTAGTTAATCCCGCTAGGGTTAAAGGCTTTGCTTTAAGCAGGTTATCTAGAGTCAAAACTGATCAAGCAGATTGTGAATTAATAGCTTATTTTTGTCAGGCAAGGATGCACTACTTGCTTCTATTCCAGGTATTGGAGAGAAAACCAGAGCAAAAGTAATAGCCTTTCTCAATATCGATAATTTTACTTCGGCTAAACAGATTGCAGCCTATGTTGGTCTTAATCCCAAACATAAACAATCTGGGTCTTCTGTGCGTGGTATAAGTAGGATATCCAAAACAGGAGATTCAGATTTACGTAAGGCTTTTTATATGCCAGCAATAGCCTCAATGAGGTTTAATCCTATTATCAAAGAATTTGCTGATCGTTTAAGTGATGCTGGTAAACATAAAATGGTGATATTAATAGCTGCTATGCGTAAGTTAGTACATATCATCTATGGTGTTTTAAAAAGCAAAACTTGTTTTAACCCCGATGTTACTAAATTAAATGATAAAATAATTGAAAAAGCTATTGCTATTTAACACGGTATCTGAAAGTTAACGTAATTGATATATTTGGACTAAGATTTTGCCCCATAGCTATGAAAGTCTGATTGGGAACAAAAAGTTTACTTCTATTGCCAGAATTATCTCTAAGAATCATGAAGTAGCTTTGGTAGGCAAAATTCCACACGAGTCCCTCATCTTTTCTTCTGAAAAATCATACTCACCAAGCATATTAATATGTGCCCATGACATTGGGGAGTGACTTTTAATAGCTTCTACTATTCTGGTCTGTAGCGTAACATCAGATTTTTCAATTTGTTTTTCTAAATACATGTAATTCCAGCATATGATGGAGTTTTTGATTAAACGATTACAACCTTCGGCAATTTCTTGTTCTTCTTTAGTACCAAAAACAAATTCTTTTGGATTACCTACTGCTACAGCTCGTGAAAAGCGGTTTGATAACTCTACTTTATGTAGCTGCTTTTCAATCATCTGCCTTAACTCAACTTCATCAATATATTTCGTGATAAAAAGGGATTTAATGATTCGTCCAAAAGCTTTAAGTGCAGCATATAACTTGTGTTGTTTGGAGTATGAATTTAATCTTCTAAAAATTTCAGAAGCTGTATTTTCCTTGAGTTTAATAGTAGCAACAAGCCTCAATATATCATCCCAATGTTCTTTGATAAGTTCAACGTTAATAGTTTTTGTAGGCTTAATCATCCAATTTGCTCGATCTTTGTAAGGGGTAGATTTGAAAATATATAAAGTCTGCTTCTTAAGATTTTTTATGCGAGGGGCAAAAGAAAACCCTAACAAATGACTAATTGCAAAGATTACTTCGCTATAGCCATGAGTGTCGGTGGAATGAATATCTGACTTTATTACATCGTTACGCATCAATCCATCAATTACATACGCACTTTCTCTTTCAGCTGCACTAAAGACCAAAGAATGCCATAACAAATTGCGTTCATCAATAAAGGTATAGGCACTAACACCTTGTCCTTTACCAAAATATTTGAAAGAACGATTTGCATTTAGGGAATCAGTAGTCACTTCAAACTTTTGTCCATCACTAGCAGTATGCAGTCTATCAGGTGAAGAGCGATATACGTTTGGTAAATCCATTTTATCCATGTAACTCACTACAGCATCGTTAGCTGCCTGCACGTTATCTAGAGAGAAGTGCCAATTTACTGCAGTTTCTAGCTCTTGCCTACCAATCTTGTTTGCTATACGCGACATTTTCCCTATCCCAATAGCACAACCAAGACCTATTAGCCCAGCAAACAAAGAGTTAATAGGTTTGGTTCTATTATACCTCTGTTGCCAGTGTTGCAGTTCATTAGTAAAATTAGTCTGCCAGTTTACTGTAGCTAGTATTTCAGTTAGAGGTATAAAGTGGCTGGTAGGAAAAAGTGTTGCTATGGTATCAGAATCTTCTTCTTGTTTTGGTGTACTAACTGAATACTCTCCGTTTTTAGTAAATTTAATATAATGATTCTCTCCTGAGGCTACCTTTTTATTGATGTATACAAATTGCTCTGTTAACTTTTTATCAAGGCCTTGTAACAGATGGTCTGGGTTAGTGAAATTAGTTAAGTTGGCTCTTTTTAGCAACTGATCTTTTTCAGAAACCCACTTTTCTTTGCTTATTAAATAACTATCCAGAGAGCGATACTTATATGAGTGCTTGAGGTTAAGACAACCAGACTTAATTGCTCCAGCTACGTGTTGGAATAAAAAGACTTTATAAAGAGAAACGCGAAATTTATTATCTCGTATCAAAGCTGCTCGTTCTTCTGTACTTAAAAAGTTCAATGGAGCTGAAGGAGTAATATTACCATCTTTGTTTATAAAATCTTGTATAGCATCCATAAGCTCATTTGCAGTTCCATTATTTTGGAAGTTGAGTAGTTTGAGGATACCACTAACCCTATTTTGCAAAGGTATTGATGCCTTTTCTAAAATGCCATAATATAGTTCCTTTTGAGCATCAGTATTATCTAAATCGTCTGTAATATCCTTAAATTTCTTAGAGGTATCTGCAATATCCTTTTCTAAGACTATTTCTTCGATACGTTCTAACTTATGGATTTTTGATAAATTATGGTCCTTGATTACAGTACTGATAGCCTCAAATTTTACAAGAATGTCTAGCTTTAACTGATCAAGCTTATCAATAACAGTCTCATTAGGTAGGTTGCGATTTTCATAATACCAATCTCTTTGCTTCTTATTAGCAGCATTTTGAGTGCTCTTCACTGAGCTTAAAAATACATCAACTAAATTATCTTGCAGATTATAATATTGGTTAGCAATAAAAGCTATTAAATGAAGATCTACGTCTGTCTGATCTTTTCTAAGTAAGTGATTTGTTTTGGTTTTAATGACACTTGATGAAAAATACCTAATATCCTCAGCTGTTAATTGCAATTTTCGCAAAAGAGGCTCAATATGTCCATATAGCTCTTTAAGCAAAACCATATCATCTAGTTTATCCTTAATTTTTAGCGGTGTTTTGCCTTGAGAAGGCTTTTTTAACAAAGTGAGTTTGTACTTATTAGACTCTGATTCTTGTTCGAATAAGCACTTCAGCATATTGCTACATTCTGGGGTTATATGATCTTTAATTATAGCATTTAACTTTGACTTATAGCTATTGATATTAGATAAAATTAGATTTTGAATCGTATAATAAGCAGGCAAAATAACCTTATCAGCTATTATTAAGTCGATACATCGCCAAAAAATTAGCTTGGGTTTTAGATATTGCTTAACCATATCAAATACCTCTATATCTAGCTTCTTTTGGTACGAATTATTAAATCTTTGGAAGCCAAATAATTTGATTATTTTTAACTGATGCCCTTGCTGAGTACGTTTAACATAACTTTCTGGACAAAATGCTTTTTCGTTATAACCTAAAGATTTTACAACATAAAGAATATCAAGGTTATTAAAATATCTTGGATCATAAAATCTTTTAGAAAACTTAAAATATCCCCAACTAAGCAAAAAACCTATTTGATTGGAAGGGGTTCGTAACTCTTTAGCAAATTCCAGTACTTGCTTTGGAAAACTAAAACAAACTTTACGTTCTAATGAACTTAGTTCGGGTGGAGTTTGAAAAGCTAACAAGCTATTTTTATCCAAAATATTCATTCTTGGCATAATATGACCTAAATTAGTATTGTTTTCTAAATATTACTATGGTATAGTATACATAGTTTTTAATATATTTAAAAATACGCGTTTAAGGACATAATAGATTATAATTCTTGTTGCTTCACAAACGATCGTTTAAGATACAAAATTTATTATGAAAATTGGCTATATCAGAGTTTCTAAAGTTGATGGCTCTCAAAACTTTGATCTTCAAAAAGATGCATTAATAAATTCTGGAGTATCAGAAGAAAACATTTATGAAGATCAAGCATCTGGAGCTAAAGATAATCGTCCAGGTCTTATAGCTTGCCTCAAAGCCTTAAGAAAGGGAGATACTCTAGTAGTATGGAAATTGGACAGACTAGGCAGAGATCTTAAGCATTTAGTCAATACAGTACAAGATCTTTCAGAACGTCAGGTTGGATTTAAAGTCCTAGCTGGACAAGGAGCTAATATCAACACCACAACCCCTAACGGTAGGTTAGTGTTCGGAATTTTTGCTGCATTAGCGGAATTTGAATCTGAGCTTATCAGAGAAAGAACAAAGGCAGGACTTGCTGCAGCACGGGCTAGAGGACGTAAAGGAGGTAGAAAATCTGCTTTATCGAAAGCTCAAATACGCCTAGCACAAGCAGCTATGGCATCTCGAGATACTAAAGTATCAGAACTATGCAAAGAAATAGGTGTTACTAGAGCTACTCTCTATCGCTACGTCTCTCCAAACGGTACAATCAGACCTCACGGCCAAAAACTCCTCAATTCTTAACAAACTACCATAACACTTTTTAAGCTTAGATCTAGGCTTTAACGCTTTTCTAATATTTTGCTTATTTATTTGTTTGACTTAAGGTTCGTAAAGATATTATATTTTTAAGTATAAATATGAAAAATATTTATAAAGGATCAGTAAAAGCTATGTTGCATCCCAGAAAAGGAAGAAAAAACATCACAATATAAACCTTTGTAACGCAAGCTTACTTTAATTACATTTTTTAAATATAAAGTTATGACAAATAAAACAACTATAGTACCTATTCCTGGTTGTGGGTGGGCAAGAATCACGATAGATAACAAATCTGATATAGATCAAAATAATAATTTTAATACAATGTCTTTATACGAAGCTCGTATGCGTGAAGATATGAAAAGGATTAAAGCTCATGCAAAAGCCACCGTAAATGGTTACGGAGAAGATAACTTAAAAGTAAAAGCATTACTTAATGGCGCCACTTTAGGAAGTATAAGATCAGTTAATGAATTACTACAACAAGGGATGAGTGTTAATTTTAAAAATAGTTGTGGTATTACTCCATTAATAGCTGCTGCTGAACGTGGTTATATAGAAATAGTTCAAGCTTTAATACAAGCAGGTGCAGATTTAAATGCAAGAGATAACACAGGTTCAACAGCACTGATTAGGGCTGCTTACAACGGCCATACTGGAATAATCAAAGCATTAATAGAAGCTGGAGCGGACTTGGATTTGAAAGATAATAATAAAAATACTGCTTTAATGTTAGCTGCTAAGTATGATTTTATGAAGATAGTCTATGGATTATGTAAAAATGGAGCAGATTTAAGATTTAGTCCAGATAAAACTATTTTAGACTGCCCTCAAGTTCTAAAAATTCCTGGTCTCATGGAAGAACTTGAAACGTTGATGATCAAACAATTAAATCAAAAAATTGAAAAGGGGTACAAGGATTTGAGGTTCGAGAAGGCTGATGCAGAAGTTGCTCACAAACTTTATAACAAAACTCAATATAAAGATAATAAAAAGCTACAGGAAACCATAAAACTTTTTGATGAAGCTTCAACTAAGTATATAGGCGATACATTATTAGGTGCTCAACTACCTATATATCCAACTGAATATAAACTTTTTGAAGGAAAATTAAAACCGGCACAAAAAGAAGGCACAAAAATATTCAAAACGGTACCTGATGATTCTCCACAAAAACATGCTGTACGAGATGATTCAAAAATTTCCGGTTATTCTGGGGAAAAAACTGATATGTTAAGCCAAAAAGATATAGCAGACTTATTAGGAAAGTATTTAGAAATACGAGATATAGGCAGATTAAGACAGGTGAGTAAAATTATCAAAACCAATACTATGGATCATGATACTGAAGTATCAGGCGATTCAATTAAAGATGAAGTATCAGGAACCTGTACAGAACCTTCGATCCTTGGTCATCAA
The DNA here is from genome assembly GCF_003015145.1 of Candidatus Phycorickettsia trachydisci. Taxonomy (NCBI): domain Bacteria; kingdom Pseudomonadati; phylum Pseudomonadota; class Alphaproteobacteria; order Rickettsiales; family Rickettsiaceae; genus Candidatus Phycorickettsia; species Candidatus Phycorickettsia trachydisci. Next base: position 1,205,332 of record NZ_CP027845.1, read on the forward strand.
GATGAAAATGATACGACATCAATCTGTCAATAACGGATGAAACTTGGATTACACATTGGTAAATAGGCTTTTCCAAACCTCAATATCATGTGCAAAGAAGAGGTAAGGATGAGCTGGAATTACTTTAGCTAACTTGGGGTGCCATACTATCGTACCGCTTAGAGCGTCAATTGCAATAAGGCATGGTTTATCAAGTTTTTTAGGAGGGTACTGAGAGGTATCCTTAGGCGCATCTGGTCCCAAAATAACATCACAACCATCTTGCCATGGTTTGTCCTTGAACCAATATTTTTGCATCATAGCACATCCATCGCTCCAACGTATCTCTGTATTATTTTCATCGATAGCTTTAATTACTTTTAGGACATTGATTGCATAAAAACCTTCTATAGAAAAAGGCTCTGTTTTTTTATTCCAATTTTTTAGCGTTACGGGTATGGACTCAAAATCATCAGGACAAATCTCAAGCATTTTATCAATGACATCTTTTTGGAAGATGGGATCCTTTAATCCACCATCAAGATATTCAAATTTTTTGAGCTCATTTGCATCTACCTTTCTCTTAAAACCAATTTCTATACGAATGTTATTGTCTATAGGTCTAAGATATTTTGAACTTATATTTAATATAGACCACATTAGATCCTTAGGTTCACCTTGAAAGCGTAATGGATACGTGTCATCTATAGGCCAAATACTTAGAGGTCTTGTTCCATTAAATCTCTCTTGATATTTATCCCAACTCATGTCATATTGCTCCTTTAATTTTCTTGCTAAGGCCTTCTCTTCTTTTGTTAGATTCATTTCTTTATCTTTTTTAGTAGGAGCCGTATAGGTGTACGCGAGTTTCAAAGTCCTGAGCGAAAAAGAGGTACGGATGGGGGGGGATGATTTTGGCTAATTTAGGATGCCATACTATTGCACCGCTGAGTGCATCAATTGCAATCATGCAAGGTTTATCAAGCTTTTTAGGGGGGTATCTATTAGTATTGTTAGGAGAGTTTGGTCCGAATAGTACATCACAACCATCTTGCCAAGGGTCTTCTTTGTAATTATAGTCTCCTATATTAGCAATCCCATCACTCCAGCTTATTTCAGATTTACTTTCGTCTATAGCTTTAATTACTTTTAGGGCATTGATAGCATAAAAACCTTCTATAGAAAAAGGCTCTGAGTTTTTATGCCAGTTTTTTAGAGTAACTTTTACAGGTTCAAAGTCGTCAGGACAAACTTCAAGTATTTTATCTATAATATCTTTCTGAAATATAGGGCCCATAGAGCTAGCAAGAATATATCGAAATTTTTTTACCTCATTTGGATCTACCTTTTTTTTAAATCCTAGTTCTATATAAGCATTATTACCTAACCTATTAAGTTTATATTTTGAGCTTATGCTTAAAAATTGTTCACGATCTTTGTAACCCAACCATAAGCGCATTGGATACCTACCTCCTGTCCAGATCTCAAGTGGTTTTGTGCCGTTGAATCTTTCTTGATATTTCTCCCAGTTAATATTGTAGAGATCCTTTAGTGTTTTTGATAGAGTCTTTTCATCTTTTGATAGAGCCATCTTTTACCTTTTCCAATAATGGTTTTGCATTATTAAGCTTTATAGTGCCATTTTCTAGGCCTTGCCTTGTTTGTCCTATTAATTCAATGATTTTATTTTTATATTGCTCCTGAGACCAACTCTCTGCTGTACCTAAAGTAGTAAGTTCTTTAGCTTTTTTTAGTAAGGGGTCGATATACTCTTTGCTGTTGTGTTTACCGCTGTGAATCATTCTAGCTGTAGGATAGAGACCTTTAGCAACGCCGTCAGGTAAATGTGTAAGGTTAACTTTATCGTTTATGTTCATACCACCTAAGGTTAGTAAATCTTCAAACTCAGATACAGCTTTTGGTAGTATATGGTGGCTTTGCATATGCGCTATGCCTTCAACTACTCCGTTTTTATCTACTTGTATTATACCAGCAAAGTACTTTTTGACATCACTTGGTAGCTCATTAAATTTAGTTTTATTGAAAACAGCTTCTTCAATTGCCGAAATACCTGTATCAAAGAATTTTTGGCCTTTTTTATTTAATGGATTTAGTATCTCTGCTATTTTCTCGGTACTAGTGAATATCTTACTCTTGGCACTGCCTATAAACTCATCCGGAATATGTGGCAATTTACCTTTACCTTTGATTGCATAGTATGTCTTATTAATAAGAGCACCAGCTGTAAATCCTAATATGTATTCTGCTACTTTTCTTTGTCCAGAAGTAGAATGCTCGTCAATGCATTCTTTACAGTCCTTCATTTTGTTTATTACTGCTGCAACATTTTCATCTCCAAAAAGTTTCCTAGCGCCTTCTAAAGCGTAAGCAAAGCCTGTGCCTAGCGTAGCGTAAACAGAGGCTTTGACTTTAGGTAAGTTATTAGATATCACGTTGCCGATCTTGCCTTCTACATATGATACCAAGTTACCAACGCCGTCGGGAACTGCTCCTGACCAGCTTGTTTTTCCGCTTTCTAAATTATGCTTTGTTTCAGCCCAATAGGACTCAAAACTTTTGTTGCCATTTGCTATATCATCTCTGACCCCATTTAGTGAAGCTACCATGTTATCAGCAAAAACTTTTTTAATGCCTGTATTTTGGTCAGATACTTTTTTCCACTCTGCTATTGATAGGTCGATTTTAACTAAATCGGAGGCATGCTCCAAAACTTCGTCATTTTGTATGTCAGTAGCATTGTAGCCTAATTCGTTGGCTTTAATTAAGATTAATGCAGATGTTACCCTCTCCTTATCGATAGCTGAAGAATCAGGAATCTCTTCAGAGAATGCTGTATCGATCTCATCAGCTAGTTGATCAAAAGGATCTAGATCTTGCTCTGAAATGTTAGGATCGTCTTGATTCAGCTCCTCTTTTGACTCGCTTTGTATGGTATCAAAGATTAAAGGTTTATATTTTAGGCCCACTGTTTCAAAAACGCTGCGTAATGTTTGGTTAACATTATCTATGCATCTTGATGGTAGATTTTTCAGGCTAAGATCTACTTCACTCAATTTTTCATGATTAGGATGAGCATATGAAACATCTAGAAAATGTTCTCCATTTTTATATTTAAAATTGTACGTGTCACCAAATAGTTGGTTCTTTCTATCCCAGCTGCCACTTATCCCAAAGCCAAAGCCACGACCGTTTTCTTCTTGATAATGATTTGCAGAAAATCCTGTATTAGATACACTAACTCCAGTAAAACTCATTTCCTCATGAGTCTTACCTTCAGGCTTGGTTAAATTCATACTTTCAGCCTTAATATCAGCTTCTGCTTGAATGTTAAGAGCACCCTCTATACTGTCACTTTCTACGTATAACTCATCGAACATTGCTTCGCTTATTGCATAAGTAGTATCGCTGCGTTCGTAATGGCTTGCGCTGGCACTAGCGCTTACCCATGGGCAAGGGGAAATAATATTACCTCCAGCAAGTGCCATTACCCCTCTTACACTTGAATAAATATTGGATATAGTGTTGATGCCAGCAAAATCTCCTCCTTTGTCTAAATTAGAAATAGTGTATTTTATAGTTTTTGTAGTACCACTTATATTTTCCTGAACCCCTAGTTTTAGCCCAACACTTACCTCTACCGTATCTGATTCAACTGATCTAATAAGCTCTATCGCTTTTGCTATCCATTTTTTTGCTTTGATTTTACCTTTAGAGCCTTGAATGGCACTGCTAATCTGATTAAGCTCATCTGCTTCTATATCTACTCTACTGCGGCCAATTATAGCTGAAGGAGCAAGATGTTGTTCCACTACGGTCGTGTTAGTATAAGTATACTTACTCTCAATTCCAGCAGACAGTTCACCTTTGCCACAAGTAAAAGCAAGACGTAAGCTATGTTTCTTAATCCACATGTTGTGAAAGTTAGTTCCAACAAGTGCTTCAAGCTCTATTTGTTTTGCCTTCATAGTTACTGCGTCAGCATTAATTTGGCTTGCTTGTAACCAAATTTTGCCATCCGCAATAACATATGCATGACCAGCAACAAAAACCTCCACACCTTCTATGTTTTGATTGCTTGTGTTACTGCCATAATTTTTAATACTACTAAAAAAAAGTATACCTCTAATTTTTTGACCTTCAACTGATACGCTATGATTTAAAGTTATACCTGTAAAGTGATAATCTTTAGCTTCCATGCCTAACTCAGAGGTAATAATCCTAGCAGCAGTGGCCTTAAATAAATTATCTACATCAATTTCTAATGTATCACTAATTATTTGTACAGTATGAGCAGTTTGAATTATTTCAATTTTTTCCTCCCAATCATCAAGTGAATATTTTTTGCCACGTTGCTCTTCTCTTTTATTCTCGGTAACAGTTGCTCCGAAATCTACATCAGAAGCTCTAATAAATAGATCTTTGATTTTTAAAGTAGCGTGATCAATAACTAGATCTCCATCTATAACTATTAATGCCTCTTCTGCATCAATGATCTGATTAGTAACATAGCTTATATCAGTTGTTATAACAGTTTTACCAAAATCATAGCGATTAAACTCTGCTCGTATATTTGGGGTAATTTTGGCGTTATTTTTAAAGGAGGCAAATAACCGACCTGCGCTAATTCAACTATCTGAGATAGTTAAAGAATCTCCTGACAAAGCTGCTACATCTCTTATAATTATGTTTATTTGATCAAATTTAACCTTAGGAGCTGCAACAACAAGATTTTTGATATCTATATTATTTCCTTTTAAAGCAACTTCATTTCTGGGTGCGCCTATCTTACCATCTATCCAATGTCCACATTTCCATAAAGGACCATCAGCATAATATGAACAGTTCATCCAATTCTCACCTCTAGCATCCCAAGTCCAGCAAATCATATTTTGCATAAATTCGAACTCTTGCCAATATTCTAATGCCGCTCTAAGTGCCAGACGTTGTACCGCATAGTCTGTTTTGCCATTCGAAAAAGTAGGAACACCTCCATCACGGCATTCTGGATTATAAAATACATTAGGTTTATTTGGAGCCTTATCAATTGAAGGGAAACCGAATTCAGTAAACCATATAGGTTTCATCTTAGGTTGCCATAAAGTTTTATCATTTCCAATCCAATGCTCATTGTGCCACCAATCATGTAAATTCTTCCACTGGTTCCAAGGCTCAGATTTCTTAAACTCTATCTTACGATCACCATCAAAATAGAATTCACATCCCTCACCATTAGTAAATCCTTTCCCTATTTCTTCCAAACTAAACCGCGATTCTTGAGAATGAGTGAGAGGAAAATATGCATCAATTCCCACAAAATCTATATTTTGGTTAGCCCATAACTCATCAAGAGGTCTAAAGTATCCACCTACGCTATGATATTCTGACCAATCTGCTGCATAACTAATCTTTACGTCTGGTCCTAATATCTCTCTGACTAACCCTGCAAGTTCAATTAGTTTTTTGACAAAAGGAAACAGATTATCTTCAGTTTTAAGTGAAGTAAGTCCAATCAGCTCAGAACCAATAATAAATGCATCTACCCTACCTGCAACTAACTCTGCGTAGTGCAAGATAAAAGGTCTATATTGGTTCTCATAAAAGTTCTGAACATCTTCGACTGTCACTTGCTCATCTTTACCTATCCATCCTCGCCATGGCTTACCAATTTGATTCACCATAATCAATGGGTAAAAAATTATCTTAAATCCAAGTTCTTGAGCATGTTTTAAGTATTCAATGACGCTGGCATCATTTATTGTTCCACCGTATATAGATCTCTCATCTACTTGGTTAATTTTCATGGGAAAATTACACGAACTTGTATATTCTCCTACTTGCCAAGAGTCAATTTTAGGGTGCTTAGGGTTCTCCAAAAGGTTTGTATCAATTCCTGGTATGATTTTACAGGTTTTCAAATCCAGACTACTTGCAAACCAAGCTACCACAGGAGATATCCATTCCACATTAGGCAAGTCTTGTTTTAACCTATCTAAGCTATCAAAAGCTTCGTCAAGAACATATTCCCCACAGCCTGGTATAACTGTTATTCCTGGTAATAACTTTCTTACTTGTTCTTCATCTTCATCGAGCATGCACCTAGCTGTTAAACTCTCTGCCTGGAAATTTTCAATCCAAACTTGGGGACGAGTAGTATCAATATGACATTGACCTATATTTAAACCATCAGCAACCAGATGAATACCAGGACATTTGATTTCAAGTTGATCCACAAAGACCTTATATCGATTTGGGACAAAATAAAGGATATTAAAGTTGTAAGTAGTAATTTGTAATTTAGGAATATGTATTTCTTGAGATTCTGCTCCTTTGACTTGTATATTTATAGACGCACCTTCAAAAGCATACAGGTCAAGAGATAAAGGATTTTCGGCGTCAAAGTAATTATCTAAAGCGAGTAGTCCAGCAGATTCTTGAAGTAAATCATCAAAACAAACTTTCATTCTTAATACTCTAAAAGACTTTAGTACCTACATTACTAGATTTTAAACTCGCTATAAGGCAAAAGTTTTATGTTATCAATAAGTATTTATTGTTAATAACTTATTATCATATACATCCTAATTTAAGAATATATTGATTATAATAATACAATACTGCTTTTTATTTTACTAGTAGTTTATATACTTTTTATTAATGAGATAAGCTTGAAATTACTTTAGGTAGATTTTGAAAAGTTTTTAAGATAAGTCTATTTTTAACACTAGACTGAGGCTTTTTATTCTCTTGAATGCATAATCAGATATTGGGTAGTTAATTTTTAGACTAAATCATTCAAAATATATCAATTACATTAACTTTCAGATACCCTATTGCGCGTTACGTACCTTTGCACCCCTGAACCCTATATAGGAGGTAATTTTTAAGATATTCTATGAATAAAAGATTATATCCTATATATGTTTACTACATCTTTATCACTTTGTTAACAGTGCCATACTTTCTTCCAGTCTTGGGTAATAATGAAAGCTGGGGCCAAATCCGCAATGGAGGGGGTATTTTTGGAGGTTTAGGAGCGTTTTCTTGAAAATTATCTCGTTTATTTCTGATCGCATAAGTGTTATTATGTGATTAAATTATACCTATTAAAAGCCATCTAAACGATATAAGAGAGGTTTTGATATATCTGAAAACTGAGCGTATAATAAGCCTATCTTAAAAACACAAAACACTATTGAGTAATTATTTGTTTGGACCATAATTTTTCTAAAAATGTCTTTAAGGGTAATACATAAATAGATAAATTTTCAAAATTCACTAACCTGGAGGTGCTTTCTAAAGAGATGACATAAGCTTTTTGTATTTGGTACTCCTGCATAAATACTTTCAAATTTTTGAATTCTGTATGATGAACATTAGAAGATATTTTAACTTCTATAGGTATAGTTCTTCCTTCTTTGAGCGTTACAATAAAATCCACTTCTAAACCTGATTTGCTACGCCAATAATTAATTTGATAATCCAGATCACAAAGATGTATATAGTTCTTAAGTTCCATAAAAATATAATGCTCCAGAGCCTTACCAGCTTCAGGACCTTTAGCTTCGGTAATACTTTTATGCATTATCTTATTTGCAATCCCTACATCAAATAAGTAAAATTTTGGAGTTGCTGTAATGATCTCTCTTCCTGCTTTTTTAGCATATGGCAGCACAAAATCTCCTACTAGAGTATCAACTAAAATTTGATAGTATTCTTTAACAGTTTTGGCATCTATAGCGCAATCTCTAGCTATATTAGAATAATTAATTAACTCACCGTGGTTATAAGCAATGCTATCTATAAATTTATTAAATGCTGCAATATTACGTACTAAAGCTTCAGCTTGTATTTCTTGAGTTAGATAATCTTCTACGTACGCTTTAAGTAATTTACTAGAGTTTGAATTTTTATAATGAGACGGGATGAGGCCATCATTAAAAATATTTATTAAGTCAAAGTTATTACTAATTTCAGGAAAACACAAAGGTCCTAAATTGTATTTAATAGCTCTACCTCCGAGCAGATTAATACTATGTTTCTTTAACTTTCTAGCACTTGATCCACAAAGTATAAAATAACAGTTTGTATTCTCTATTAACCAGTGCACTTCATCAAGTAATGCAGGTACTTTCTGGATTTCATCTATGATAATAGGGTGAAATAATTTATCCTCATCTAATGCTAAGATTTCTTCCCTAAGTAAGAAGGGACGTTTTAGATATTTTAGAAACAAGTCAGTTTTTAGTAAGTCATAATAAACAGATTTAGGAAACTTATTTTTTAAATAAGTTGACTTACCAACTTTTCTAGGACCCCATAAAAAAGCCGATTGTCTTTCCATTACATGCATTTCTAGATATCTGGTATACATAATATTTTAAATCAGGATAATATTCCTAGATAGTAAGCTTTTTTTGGATTAAAGTCCATAATTATTTCTTTATAAAATAATAAAAAGGAATCATGTAAAAAGATTTATCACATTAAAATACTAAAAAACCAATTATAAATTAGAGTTAAAAATAGGTTTGTTTAGAGGAGTTTGGTCCACATTTATTATACGATCAGTTTTTTGATAGATAATTTAGGATAAAAACACCTTTTATGCGATCAGTTAGGTATTAATACATCGTATAATAACACTTATGCGATCAGAAATAAACGAGATAATTTTCAAGAAAATGCTCCTAAACCTTCAAAAATACCCACTCCATTGCGGATTTGGCCCCAGCTTTCATTATTACACCATCTTGAGTTCGTAGAAATCCCTCATCAGAAAAACTAAAGCGATTAGGGGTGCTAGGACTGGCTACTGGATCTGGACTTGTTGGAGTATTGACGGGATTAGGACTTTCTAACTCATCTTGTTGTAAAGAATTGTTTCTCGAAAGATTAAGAGATAACTTTTTCCTATTGTTTTTTACAGCTTGATCTGCAACTTTATCGCTTAGTTTTGGATCCTCTTGATCATCGTTTTGAGCCATATAATAACCCTTTTGATTTTAATTCAAATCAATTATAAATTAAAAATAGATTATGGGTTTGAGAAAGCAGTGTTTATACCTATAATAATTCAAAAAAGTGCTTATGTTACCATAGGTAAATATTACGTTAAGAGTAGAGAGATTCGCCTAGTAATGAGTACTCATGATGGTTATGGATGAAAGGAACATCGTCTTGGATAGAATGGATGAGGGATTGGTATTCGGACTCAAAAGGAGGAGTATAAGCGATAGAAAGGAGATGGATGATTTCGGTATGGACCTTTTGTAGTAGTAACTTTATAGATGAAATATGATCTTTTAGTGGGGCTAAATATAAAGACATTCTTTTTCCTCTAGCTTATAATAGAGAAAGGGGTTTGAGGTTAGGAGTAAGCGAAAATTGCGTAATGTATGCTCTTAAGAAATTAAAGGTGATATATATTCGACCTTTGTCAGGAGATGAGACTAAAGATAGGCGTAAATTCTGTTTTTTACCGGAAAAAGCTTTAAACGGTGGAGCTATTAAGTTATTAAAAGAATTTTACTAAGGCGTTTTTAGCATATATTTAACATTAAAATTATAAAGTGCCACTTAAGCTTAAACTAAAAGAATCTAGTTCTGTAGAGCAGGAACTAAAAAAATTGCAAGATAAATTGCAAAATGCTACTCGTGCTACAGAACGAGAGAGTGAAACTTCTAAAACGTTCGATTCTAGTTCTTCTAGACCAGATTTTAAGAATATGCTAAAAAAACTCAATAAAAGATATCCTAAACTTTTTCCTTTGAAAGGACCTAGACCAGCTTTAAAGAAAGGTATAAAAAATGATCTGGCATCTTTTTTTGAGGATATATCTAAGACTAAAATATATAAATTTTTATACTGGTATACCTTTTCTAAAGCTTATTGTGAAACTCATATCGCCGGAACGCCAAGATATAATTTAGATTATAAAGTAGTAGGGTATATAACGGAAGAAGAGTCGAAAGGATTAAGGGACGAAGTAGAAAAAATGAACACAACAAAAAAAAGCTCTTCAATCTAAAAATGTATATACAAAAAATTTTATGTTGTATAAAAAGGGTAATAATGAAAGCTCGGGCCAAATCCGCAATGGAGTGGGTATTTTTGAAGGTTTAGGAGCATTTTCTTGAAAATTATCTCGTTTATTTCTGATCGCATAAGTGTTATTACACGATGTATTAATACCTAACTGATGGCATAATAGGTATTTTTATGCTGGATTATTTATGAAAAAACTGATCGTATAATAAAGTATGCTCAAAATTAAAGAAATTGAGGACTTTGCAAATTATCAAAAACAACTGAATAAGTCTGAAACTACAATCATTAATTACAAGCAAGATATAATACTTTTTGCGAAGTGGTTTGAAGAAAGTAATAATTACACATTTGCTGTATATAAAGTGACACCAACAGATCTTCGTTTATATAAACAGTATTTAATGGATAAAGAATTTAAGCCTAATTCCATTAATAGGAAAATGCTAAGCTTAAAATATTTTATGAAGTGGGGTGTTAATGCTAAAAAAAGTAGAACATCAATTACCTTTTCCTAGGCTTCTTAAAGATAATAATAATACTGCTAGATGGCTTAACCGTATTGAACAAAATTCTTTGCTAAGGCTTTTTGAAAGGTATGGCAGAACTAGAGATATAGCTATTATCAAAATCTTGCTAAATACAGGTATCAGAATCAAAGAATTATGTAATTTAAAATGGAAGCACGTGATTCTATTTAATCGTAAGGGAGATCTTGAGGTCAATTATGGCAAGGGTAATAAATCCCGTAGCATTCCCTTAAACAAATCCGCTAGAATAGCTTTTGAGTCTTTGGGTTATCACGCTAATGTAGGTAGTGATAATAGAATTTTCTTAGGTCAGCGAGGCCCCTTAACTCCTAGGGGGATCCAACTAATGCTTAAGAGAGTCTTAAATAAAAGTGAGTTATCTGATATCAGTCCACATGACTTACGTCACAGTTTTTGTAAAAACTTAGTTGATAGTGGAGTAAGTCTTGAAAAAATAGCAATACTTGCTGGCCATGAAAGCCTAGATACAACACGTATATACTGCCATCCTTCTTATGCCGATTTAAGCGAAGCAGTTAATAGAATTAGTGAAGAGGAATGAGTAGATTAAAAATACTATCTTCCCATGAAATTAAGAAATTTGATAATTTTCCATTATTAAACGACACTGAAAGATATCAATTTTTTAGTATTTCTTCTCACATACAAGAAAAGTTAAAAACGTTAATTGAACCTGAGAACAAAATGGGCTTTATCTTGCAGTTAGGTTACTTTAAAGCTACTGGTAAGTTTTATAAGGAATATAATCAAGACGATAAGGCTTTTATAGATAAGCAATTGGGTCTAAATGTTGAATTAGAAGGCTGGAATTACAGTGAAAGAACTCGACTTACGCACAAATCTGAGGTACTAAGCTTACTTGGTTACAAACCTTTTAATCAAAGCGTGGATATGTTTGAAGAAAGCATAGCTAATCTGGTATCTAAGCAAATGCATCCTCGCAAAATTATATTTTCCATGGTTGATTTACTTAGAGCCAAAAAGATTGAAGTTCCTAATTATGACAAGTTTGCTAGGTCTATTACAGAACATTTTAATAAGTTTGAAAAGAGCTTATCTTCTCAAGTTGCAGAGCATATTAAGAAGGAACATATAGATACTCTAAATGATTTACTAGGCTTAGAGGATGAGAAATCGACTCTATTGAGGGTAAAAACTATAAGCCAATCTTTGAAACCTCTGAAGATCAAACAGAGTGTGAGTAGCTTTTTAATAATCAAAAAAGCTTACAAAAATACTGAGCACTTAATAGAAAAGCTGAGCCTTTCTATAGAAGCTACAAGGTACTATGCAAATTGGGTAATTAAAGCCACTATAGCTCAAATAAGATCAATCCGTAATGATAGTATTCGACATTTGTATTTATTGGCATTCATTGAGCACCAGTATAAAAATTGGCAAGATATTTTTATAGATATCATTCTAAAGGTTAATCAGCAGCATCTTAACAAGGTTGAAATAACCCTTCAAGAATCTGATCATGCGTTTGCAAAACGTAATAACGATTTACTTGATTCCGTTATTAAAGCTTTTACAAGTCAATCAAAACTGATTAAAAAGGCTAGAGAGATACTTTACAAACCAATTATTAATGACCTTAGAATTCAAGAATTACGTTATTTGATACCTGAGATAGAATCAGAAACTCATTATTTAGATCGAGTAAACCAATTAAAAGAAAATTTTATAGGCTATAAAAGCGACAAACAAAATTTTGTAGTATTACAAAAATTATCGCGAAAGCTGCAAAACAGATTGGCTGATATAATAAGGCACCTAGATTTTGTCTCATCTGATAATAATTTAGAGGAGGCTATACTATTTTATCAAAGTAATTCTTTGAACAAATTTGCCCCTTATGACTTTTTGAAGCAAAATGAAATAGATGCAGTATATAAGGATGGATTCAATAATGCCTTATATAAAGCTTTATTGTTCTCAAAAATAGCTGAAGCCATTAAGTCAGGTGATATTAGTCTTGCTAAGTCATATCGTTACATGCCTATTGAAGCTTATTTAATCAAACAAGGGGTATGGAAAAAGGATAAAGATGCATTATTGGATAAATTAGATTTAGCAGGTTTTGGTGATATAGATCATTTGCTGTCAAAGCTTAGAATTCAACTAAATGATAAGTATGCTACGGTTAACAACAATCTTCCGAAAAATAAGTATCTTAAATTTAAGGAAGACGGCAGCTTTTCTTTATATACTCCTCCAGTCGAAAAACCAGACTATGATTCCGTATATAAAGTTATAGGTAGTGAAAGCTATATATCTATATTGCAGATGATGTTTGAGGTAAATCACGTAATAGGTTTTGCAAGTAACTTTAAGCATCATAAAGTCAAAAATGTAAGACAAAAAGTAGCTGATGAAACTATTTTTGCAGGTATATTTGCTTTAGGTAGCAATATTGGCATACATAAATTAGCTAATACGGCTATAGGCATTAGTTATAATACCCTATTACATGGAGTGAATTGGTATTTTTCATTAGAAAATCTATATGCTACCAATAATATGTTGGTGGATTTTATGAATAAAATGTGGTTACCTTCCCAGTTTAGGAAAGAGCAAAATTTTCTACATACTTCTAGTGATGGCAAAAAAAGATGCGTATCTGCAGAATCATTAAACGCTAATTATTCATATAAATATTTTGGTCATGGCCGTGGATCAAATGTTTACACCTTTATCGATGAAAGGCATATTTTGTTTTATTCCACAGTATTTAGTAGTTCAGAGCGTGATGCAAGTTACGTAATAGATGGCCTGCTACATAATGCAGACATCAAAAATAGTATGCACTCAACTGATACACATGGGTATACAGAATTAGTTTTTGCTATATCTTACCTAATTAAAACCTCATTTGCACCTAGGATTAAAGATATATCTTCTCAGTCTCTAGTATCTCTTGACAAGCAAGACCTTAGTTATATGATACTACCTGACAGATATGTGAGCGAAAAAAGCATCAAAAATTGCTGGGATACAATATTAAGACTAGTAGCCACAATATTGCTTAGAGAAGAAAAAGCATCTACCATAATTAAAAGGCTTGCATCATATGATAAGCAGCATAAACTTCATATTGCTTTAAAAGAATTAGGTCGCATTATTAAAACCTGTTTTCTTTTAACTTACATGGATAACGTAGAATTACGTCAAAAGATAGACAAACAACTTAACAAAGGCGAATTATCTAATAAGTTTCAAAGCGCAATATCCCTTGCTAATAACCAAGAGCTAATACAAATTGACAGAGACCTGCGAGAAAGCAGCGATGTGTCAAACTATCTTGCAAAATATTATAGTGTCATGGAATTATACAAGACTTACCCAGGTAATCATGCAAGCAGATAACCAACATAAGCATTCTCTCATGGAAAGTATTACTAATGGTTCGATCTTAACTTGGAAGCATGTCAATATGCTTGGAACTTACGACTTTAGGAATCTAGCTTTACAGTCTGGAAGTGCAAATACTCAAGATCTCCTAGACTTCCGTTTATAAAAATTTTGAATGATATTTTTATACTATGATCTTAAGATAAATTAACATAAATTACTTTATTGCCTGTACTAATAATCAATATTGTGGTAATATATAAATATATCAATTAAGATAGTAATTGTTATGCCAGAAGAAACAAAAAATTCAATCGTATCAGATGTAGGTCAAGATAATACAGCTCTTTTACACCAAGCTATACGCAAAGGAGATTATATAAAAATAAAAGAGCTACTCCAGGAAAGAAAAATTGACATTGATGCTGAAGATGCTTTTGGAATGCGTCCATTGTATAAGGCTGTATTAAAAAATTATGTAAATATAGCTAAGATTTTACTTGAACAGGGAGCTGATCCAAATGCTACATCTGATGGTAGCGTAGCATTAGAAATGGCTGCTAGACAAGGTAATATGGAAATGTTAATGTTGCTGTTAGATGGAGGGGCAACCGTTAACACTAAGAATTGTCTTTTGTTACATGCGGCTGCTGGAAGCATAAAAGATCAAGAACTAGAAGCTAAAAAGAATGATGGTTGGAAAGTAATGAGATATTTAATACAAAACTATCCTTTAAATCCTTATGAAAAAGATGATAGAGGTTTAACGCCTCAAGATATTTTAGGTGAAATAGATTGGTCATTTGAAGATTATTATTCAGAATTAGTTAATGAATGGCGGGCTGTAAAAGAGACTTCATTGTTAGGAGAATCTTGACTTTTGAAACAATAAAAAGGTTATGAGAAATGAAGGTGAGCAAGGCTTTTCCGTAAATCAATTGCTCAATTTTATTATACCCAGCGAAAGGGACCAAGATGGTCAACATGTTTCTTCAAGCGTTGAGCCAAGATTAAATGGTGATAAAGAAAAATGCCATTTAGATTGTCTAGCTAGGCTAATGACATCGGCAACATCAAACGAAAAATGCGTCGCTGTATGCGAACGAGGTGATAAATTACTTGTAGCTAGTAATTCAGGATCGCCAGAATATGCAGCAACATATATATCTCAATTACAATCATATTTAAATGATCCTAGTGAAAAATATGAAATGTTAGAGCTTGAAGCAAAAAAACAGATAAGCGATAAAATTAAAAAAGATAAGGTTTTTGATTTTGAGATAAATTATGAATTTTTAAAAGATATTAATTCTGAACTTTATGGATATCTTAAGGAACATAATAAGTCCGGCACAACAACAAGTTTAGACCAAATAATAGGCAAATGCAGCTCGATACTTTCTTTATCTGAAGAAACTTCAGACCTCAAAATACACCAAACTGCATCAAATATTATTCGTCCCTTAATTGATACTCAAGTTCTCATTAATCAGATAAATAAGACTCAAAATCTAAAAATAAGACAAGTTATTCAAGCAGGAGAAGTTGATTATGTTGAAGGCGAAAGAGGAAAGCATGCAGAAGTAAAAATTTCGGATCGCCTTTATGATACTCGAGATTCAATGCCTAATGGTGAATACTATATAGGGATTACAAAGCTAACTTGCGGTCCTTGTGATATGGCTCTAGAAACATTTGCTGAAGCCACGGGTAAAAATATTAAACTAAGTTATGCTGGTACTCATGGTGGGACTTACTCTAGTTGGCAGATTCCTAAATGGATTACCCCCGATAATCCATCACATAATATTTTTGTAGGAAAACTAAACCAAATATTAGCTAGTGATGATAAATGGGACAAAGCGCCAGAAGCAACTGCTATTTTGAAAGAAGATGTCGACCTTTTTTTAGAAAATTTTACACGTAAAGTTACTTCAGCAAAAGAAGCAGAGGTAGATAAAGGAGCTGGTGCTAGCGGCTCTATTTTTCCTCAACCAAAAGAAGATAAGGAAGTCACACTAGAAGCATCAATGAAAGGAGGTGATATTCGTGCTTCAAGTGCCTAGGCTGAAACATCAGGCACAAGACCATTATCCTCAAAAAAACCAGCACAGGCTCAAGCAACACATGAAGGAGTTGATGAGACATCAAGAATAAAGCAATTCTTAGTGGAAGGACAAGATAAATCACCTAGACCAAGCCCAGCTAGACCTTCTGGCGGTAGAGGTTCACCCTCTAGAGAAAGTCAAGCTAGAGGAGTTAGAAGAAGGGGATAGTTGAGGTGAGTGCTGTAACAACCTTTTAGCTATTTTATAGTATTGAAATAATTATACGATCAGTTTTATGTACTTTAATTTACTGTAAAATTACTATTAACAAAGGGAATATCAAAGGTTATTCAATCTTATAATAACACTTATGCGATCAGAAATAAACAAGATAATTTTCAAGAAAATGCTCCTAAACCTTCAAAAATACCCACTCCATTGCGGATTTGGCCCGAGCTTTCATTATTACCCAAGTCCAGCTTTTTTTGGTATGAATTATCAAATCTTTGAAAACCAAATAATTTTATTATCTTCAATTGATGCTCTTGCTGAGTACGTTTAACATAACTTTTTGGACGAAATGCTGTTTCGTTATAACCCAAATAGTTTGCAACATAACGGATATCAAGGTCATTAAAATATTGTGGATCATAAAATCTTTTAGAAAACTTAAAATATCCCCAGCTAAGTAAAAAACCTATTTGATTCGAAGGTGTTCGTAATTCTTTGGCAAATTCTAAAACTTGATTTGGAAAATTAAAGCAAACTTTACGCTCTAGTGGACTTAGTTCAGGAGGGGTTTGGAAAGCTAGCAAGCTATTTTTATCCAAAATATTCATCCTTGGCATAACATGGCCTAAATAAGATACAAAATTTATTATGAACATTGGCTATATCAGAGTTTCTAAAGTTGACGGCTCTCAAAATTTTAATCTTCAAAAAGATGCATTAATAAATTATGGCGTACTAGCAGAAAATACTACGAAGATCAAGCATCGGGAGCTAAAGACAATCGACCAGGTCTCATAGCTTGTCTCAAAGCCTTAAGAGAAGGTGATGCATTAGTAGTTTGGAAACTTGATAGACTAAGCAGAGACCTTAAGCACTTAGTCAATACTGTACAAGATCTTTCAGAACGTCAGGTGGGATTCAAAGTATTATCTGGACAAGGCGCTAATATTGATACCACAACTGCTAATGGTAGATTAGTATTCGGCATTTTTGCTGCGTTAGCAGAATTTGAGACTGAACTCATCAGGGAGAGAACAAAAGCAGGATTGGCAGCAGCACGCGCTAGAGGACGTAAGGGAGGGAAAAATCTGCTTTACCTAAAGCCCAAATACGCCTAGCGCAAGCAGCTATGGCCATTAGAGACACTAAAGTCTCAGAACTATGCAAACAAATAGGCGTTACCAGAGCCACCCTCTACCGCTATGTATCTCCAAACGGCACTATCAGATCTCACGGACAAAAACTTCTCAATTCTTAACAGACTAACTTTGATTTATGTGTTTATTTCTCTCAAGACGTTAACTTTGATATTTAAGTAATTTATAAACATTAAATAATTGATATCAAAATAACAAAATGTTACAATTGCCAAATTATAATACTATGATTTAATATGTCATTTAAAAAAATATTCGCAATTCTTAGAGATTTATGGTCCGCTGTCAGCTTACCTTTTTTACTTTTAATCCAGATAAACAAATTGAAGCAAATATACAGTACGACAGGGGTGTCAATTTGTTTAACCTAGAAAGATATAGTGATGCAATAAAAGCTTTTGATATAGTTCTTCGATTGAATTCACAAGATAAAGATGCTCATTGCAGTAAAGGTCTTGCGTTTTTAAACCTAGGCCAATACGCTTCAACTATTGAGGCATGTGATAAGGCTCTTGGAATAGATCCTAGATATTCAAGAGCTTACATTTTTAAAGGTGAAGCTTTATCTAAATTAAGTAAAAACTTAGAAGCAATCAAAGAATATGAAAAAGCAATGCTTTATGATTCACAAAATGCTACACCTTATATAAATAAAGCTGATGTGTTGTGCAAATTAGGTAGATATGAAGAAGCAATAAACTCTTTGGATAAGGCTATAAAATTTGATCCTAAGAATATAGATGCTTATTTTAAGAAAGGGTTTGCATTATTTAGACTAGGTAAATACCAAGATACCATAGAATTATGCGACCGTGTTATTGAGCTTGATCCAATGCATGCTGAGGCTTATTATAATAAGGGTTCGGCTCTATCTAAGTTAGGAAAATTTAATGAAGCGGTTAAGGAGTATAATAAAGCAATTACTCTTCAACCTTCAGATGATGCTTCTTACTTTAATAGGGGTATGACTTTATTTGATTTAGGTAGTTTTGATGAAGCTATAGAATCCTATAATCAAGCAATCAAACTTAATCCGAAAGAGTTTTACTATTATCAACAAAAAGCCAAAGCCTTATTAAATTTACAAGAATATTCAGCAGCTTTAGAAGTTATCAATGAATTTATTAAATCAGATACAGAAAATACACAAGCTTATCATGATGCAGGTATCATCTTATATCACCTAGAGCGTTATCAAGAGGCTATAGAGGCTTATGATAAGTTTATTGAACAAAACCCTCAAGACTCAGAAGTTTATACTAACAAAGGCAATGCTTTATTTAAGTTAGGTAAGCATCAAAAAGCCTTACAATCATATGATCACGCCATTAAATTAAACTCACAAAATGCGAATGCTTATTTTAATAAAGGTACCGCTTTATCATATTTAGATCGAAATCAAGAAGCTCTTGAATATCATGATAAAGCAATAATGTTTGATCCTTTTGTGTCTGATTATTATATAAATAAAGGTTTTGATCTTAGTGCTTTAGGTAAATATATTGAAGCTGTTGATTATTATAGCAAAGCAATAGATTTAGCCCCTGAAAGAGATATATCTTATCAAGGTAAGGGGGTAGCATTATTCAATTTAGGTAAGTATTATGAAGCCATATCAGCTTTTGATAAAGCTATAAATCTAGCCCCTCAAAAGCCTGAAGCTTACTACTTTAAGAGTCAAGCTCTTTATAATCTCAAAAGGTATCAAGAAGCGTTAAAAGTTTGTGAGCAATTGATAGATATTAACCCTAAATCCCTTAACGCATATGAATTAAAAACCCTAATTCTAAAAAAATTAAAATCTTAAAACTAATAATTATATCTGATGTATGTTCAAAAAAATCCTAATTATTCTCCAAAGTTTATTTTTTGTATCTAGTACTTCTGCTACATCAAACTATAATGCGCGAGAAGCTCTAAATTATGTCCAAAAAGGCCTCGATCTAATGGGTCAAGGTAGACATGAAGAAGCAATTAAGAATTATGATACGGCAATTAGTTTAGACCCCAGTTACCCTCCTGCTTATTTGGGTAAAGGATTTTCTTTAGCTTCTTTAGAACGTTCTATAGATGCTATAAGTGAATTTAATAAAGTTTTAGCATTGGATCCTCAAAATGCTTCAGCCTTTGCTTATAGGGGAGGTGAGTTATATAAATTAGGTAAATATCAACAAGCAATAGATGATTGCGATAAGGCTATTAATTTAGATCAACAAGATCCTATGCCTTACCATTACAAAGCTCTATCTTTAGATAAGTTGGGTCGCTATGAAGAGGCTATAAAATTTTTTGATAAAGTTATAGCATTAAACCCCGAAGACCCAGAAGCTTATGGAGCCAAAGCACATGCTTTATTTAAATTAGGAAAGAGTCAAGAATCTCTTGAACTTCATGATAAGGCAATATTACTAGATTCTAATAACCCTATATTTTATCTTAACAAAGGCGCAGCTTTGTTAAGCTTAAAAAAACATCAAGAAGCAATAAATTATTTTGATAAGGTTATATCTTTAGATCCTAAAGATTACATAGCTTTTTATAATAAAGGTTTTGCATTAAGTGAGATAGTTCAAAATGAAGAGGCTGTAAAGTTCTTCAAAAAAGCTATAGATATTAACCCTTTCGATCCTGAAAATCATATCGGATTAGGAGAATCTTTAAGTAAATTAGGTAGACACAAAGAAGCTTTGCTATCTTATGATAAGGCAATCAAGCTTGATCCACGCAATTATTTATTCCTCTGTAAGAAGTCAAAAGCTTTAATCCTAGATGGAAAATATCTAGAAGCAACAAAGGTTTGTGAAGCAGCTATTAAAATAAATCCAAAAGAGGTGGAAGCATATATTAATAAAGGTATCGCTTTATCTAAAATGGGTAAAAATGAAGAATCTTTAAAAGCTTATGATCAAGCAATCTCTATAAACCCTGAAGATTCCGGATTATATAATAATAAAGCTAATGTTTTAAATAGACTCAACAGATACGAAGAAGCTGAAAAGACTTATGATCAAGCTATCAAAAATGCCCCTCAAGACCCACTAGCTTACTATAATAAAGGAACATTTTTAAGTGACCTTGAACAATATGAGGAAGCTATTGAGAATTATGATAAATCCCTTGCTATTAATCCTAAAAACCTTGAGGCTTTGCATAACAAAAATAATGCACTGTGCCAATCTGGTAGATATGAGGAAGCCATTGAGTCCAGTGATAATACCATAAAGATGTATCCAGACAGCTCGCTGCCTTATATAACTAAAGCAAATGCATTATTTCATTTAAAGCGTTATCATGAGGCTATTAAAGTCTGTGACCAAGCGGTCAACATTAATCCCAAAGATGCTATGGCATACATGAATAAGGGCGATGCTTTATCTATGCTTAAAAACTATGATGGTGCTCTAAAAGCTTATGATCAAGCTATTCAAATAGATCCGCAGTATGTCAATGGGCATTTAAGTAAAGGTAATGAGTTAGCTGCACTCTGTAGATATCAAGAAGCTATCAAGAGCTATGATAATGCAATAAAGCTAGACCCTACTTTAGCCAAGGCTCATTATAACAAGGGTATAGCATTAAGTACATTAGGAGAGCATCATCAAGCTATTAAAGCCTTTGATAAAGCTATTGAAATTAACCCTAGCTATGCCGGAGCATATCTAAATAAAGGACATAGTTTGTGCGCACTAGATAAGCTAGAAGAAGGAATTTTGCAATACGATAAAGCGATTCAATTTAATCCGGGTAATACTGATGGCTTATTTTCTAAGGCGGCAGCCTTAGTGATGTTGGGTAAAAATCAAGAAGCAATAGGATTTTTTGATAAAGTCATATCTTTAGACCCAAAAGATTTTGAAGCTTACGGTCGCAAAGGAATGGCATTAATGAATTTAGGCAAGTATGAAGATGCGATCGAAACATTTAATAAGATTATTGAGCTAGCTCCTCACCAAACTCCAGCCTATTATTACAAAAGTCAAGCACTTTATAAACTAGACAAATATAAAGAAGCTTTAAAGGTATGCGATGAATTAATAAAAATCAGCCCTAATTTTTCAGGTGCTAGAGACTTAAGGCAGAAGATCTTGCAAAAATTATAACTAAATATTAAATCCATTCAGCATTATGAAAAGAAATATAGAAACTAGAGAATATGATGACGGATCTAGAGGACGTTTTGAAAAATTAAATGGCAAGCATGATGGCCTTTGGCAAATTTTTTATCCAAACGGTAAAATTAAGTGGGAAAAGCAGATGTCTAAAGGATTTGATCATGGTTATTCTAGGAAATTTAACCAAGATGGTTACCTTGTAGAAGAAAGATACTATTTTAAAGATGTTTTAGACGGTTGTTGGAAGATTTTTGACGATATGGGAAGATTAAAAGAAGAAACTTTTTTTGATATGGGATACGCTTTAAGAGAAAAAGTTTATGATTCTGAGGGTAATGTGATAAAAGATGAAGCAAAAGATAATTTAGTATCATATAATGCAATAAAAGATCTACCTTATATTAGGCAAGATTTTAAGGTTATTAGAAAACATGTCAAGTTTTCTTCTGATTCAATTTATGAGGCTGAGAAGGTAATACAAGAATTCAAAAGAACCGCATTTAAAATTCGCCCCACACCACTAGATCATGAATTATCTAAGAAGAGCAACTCTTATGTGGGAGACATTAACCTTGGCAGAGAAGGATAAATTTGGCCAAAGTGCGCAGATGGGGTACTTATCTATCACCTATAATACAATTACATATTCCCGAGTTAAAGAAAGTACCTTATATTTTAAAAGATTTGGATTATTTAATGATTTTTCTTCATTCAGATGGATATTATTATAATAGTAACGAAGATCATATACCAATTAGAGCTTATAGAAAAGGATCTAAATTAGTTCCTTTGCAAAAACCTCAAAACGTCATATGCAACCCTTTGTTAGCAAAATTTGAAGAAATTGATGATTATCCTAGTGATGATATGCCTACAGGATTGAGCCAGTGGTTTCACGGTCAAGATAATGAAGATATCTATACATGCTGTTCTGATAGTAAGGTCGGTGGTTGGCCACGATGGATACAAACTTCAGAATTATGCGGCAAATACCAATTTGTCTTGCAAATAGACGCTAGTGGTGAAGAATATTGGGAATGGGGAGACTGTCCTATTTTATATATTTTTAGGCATATAGTTAAAAGAAATTTTCATGCATCAACTCAATTTTGTTAAGGTATATGTAAAGGTTTAGATTTAATCTGACATTTAGTATAATTATATATAATAAATGAAAGGTTAAATATATGAACTTAAATCAGAAAATTATCAAACCTAAAATAGGTCTTTTGGAGTTAGCTAAGCAATTAGGCAACGTTTCAAGCGCAAAGCTATAGGTTACAGCCGTGATAGTTATTATCGCTTCAAAGAGATCTATGAAACAGGTGGAGAAGAAGCATTAGTAGAAATTAGTCGTAAGAAGCCAATACTTGCTAATAGAGTAGAAGATTATATCGAAAAAGCTGTTTACGATATGGCTATCGAGCAACCAGCTTGGGGACAGCTCAGAGTCTCAAATGAGCTTAAAAAAATGGGTATATTGATATCACCCACAGGAGTTAGATTGGTGTGGTTACGTAACGATTTAAATAATTTTAAGAAGCGTCTAAGCACTTTAGAAACCAAATCCGCTCAAGATGGTATAATATTGACAGAAAGCCAACTACAAGCGTTAGAACGTAAAAAGAACTTAGTAGAAGCTTAAAGCGAGAAATACAGACCGAACATCCTGGCTATTTAGGAGCACAAGATACATATTATGTAGCTAATTTTAAAGGTGTAGGAAGAGTATATCAACAAACATTTATAGATACATACTCAAGAGTGGCTAGCGCTAAGCTCTATTCAGATAAAACAGCTATTACTTCAGCTGACTTACTTAATGATAGAGTAATACTATTTTTTGATGAGTATAAAATACCGCTATTACGTATCTTAACAGATCGAGGGACGGAATTTTGTGATAAGTTGGAAAATCATGCATATCAGCTATTTTTGAGCATAGAAGCTATTGATCATACTAGGACCAAAGCTTACCATCCTCAAACTAATGGAATAGTGGAGAGGTTTCATAAGACGATGAAGAATGAGTTTTATGATTCTGTATTTAGAAAAAAGATTTACTCTTCTTTAGAGGAATTACAGGATGATGTTGATAGATGGTTGGAATATTATAATGAAGAAAGGCCTCATGCTGGTAAGTATTGTTATGGAAAGACTCCTATGCAGACCTTTTTAGATTCAAAACATATAGCTGTTGAAAAGTCTAATGAAGCTAGCTATTATGAAAATAGTAATTTGTCCTAATACAACAAATTATTTCATCTTGTCTGTCAGATCAAGTATAGACTTTTACATTTGGGCTTTAGATAAGGCAGATTTTCTACCTCCTTTACGTCCTCTAGCGCGTGCTGCAGCTAATCCCGCTTTTGTTCTTTCTCTGATAAGTTCAGTCTCAAACTTCGCTAATGCAGCGAAAATGCCAAACACTAATCTGCCATTAGGAGTTGTGGTGTCAATATTAGCTCCTTGGCCAGCTAGGACTTTAAATCCAACTTGACGTTCTGAAAGGTCTTGTACGGTATTGACTAAATGTTTAAGGTCTCTATCTAATCTATCAAGTTTCCAAACTACTAATGTATCGCCTTCTCGTAGAGCTTTGAGACAAGCTATAAGACTTGGACGCTTTGGTTCCAGATGCTTGATCTTCATAAATATTTTCTTCTAACACACCGGAATTTATTAATGCATCTTTTTGAAGGTCAAAATTTTGAGAACCGTCAACTTTAGAAACTCTGATATAACCAATTTTCATAATAAATTTTGTATCTTAAACGAGCGTTTGTGAAACAATAAAAATTATCATTTTCAGAAGTAGCTCGCAATGGAATATTTATTGAGATGATATGCAAAATGTTTTCTTTACTTTAATACTTTATTATATTATACTCTTAAAAATTAATTCAATTATTAGATTTGCATGACTCAATTAAGTAATAATTTGCCTTTACACGAAGCAATTAAGAAAAACAAGATAAAGGAAGTTGATAGACTACTACAAGAAGCAGGTGATGATGAGGCAAAAATAATTTCAATTTCAAGAATAAATAAATTCCAGCAAAACGCACTTCATCTTGCTGCAGCGGAGCATAATGCTGCAATATTAGAACTTTTACTAGACGCTAATCCCACTCCTTATGTATTGAATGCTCAAGATGAAAATGGTAAAACACCCCTTCATTATGCAACTAGAGATGAAAAGAGTACTAAATGTGCTGAACTGCTTTTAAGAAAAAGGGCAGATATTAATGCACGAGATTTTCTTGGAAATGCAGCTTTACACTTGGCTTTAAAAGACAAAGATTTTGGTATGTTAAAATTTTTGTTAAGTAGCAAAGCTAATATAGACATACCGAATGGTTCCAACTACTCTCCTTTGAGAATAGCTTACATGCAAGGTAATGAAGAAATGATAAGGATATTGCTAAATGGTGGAGCAAATCCTAATGCTATCTGTGATAATAGAGACAACACCTTATTACATATAAATTCAGAAAGAAATGATCTTTCTCAAGTGCAATTTTTATTAAGTAAAGGAGCCGATCCAAACATATGCAATAAATTAGGATATGCTCCTTTAAGAATAGCTCATATGCAAGGTAGTGGAGAAATGATGGGGCTATTGCTAAACAATGGAGCAAAACCTGATACCGCGTGTGATGATAGAGGGAATACTTTATTACATATAAATTCAGAAAGAAATAATATCCCTAATCTACAATTTTTGTTAAGTAAAGGCGCCAATCCAAATATTGGCAATTGCAATATGGAGACACCCTTACACTTAGCTATTAAGTTTGGTTCACTAGATGCAGTAAGGATGTTTTTACAGTTACCAAACATCAAAGTTAATAGAGATATCTATGGTAACACACCTTTAAAAAGTGCTATTCAATTAGGTCTTACAAAATTCCCAGGTCTCTTAGACTTCGTACCAAAACTTTTTGAAAATGATGATGTCACAGACTATGCTAATGTCTTACTTGCGTTAGTTGACGCAGAAAGAGAGGACTTAGTCAAATTATTTTTAAACGGATCTAAAAGTGACATCATCGCTTCTGAAGCTTTAGAATTAGCGATTGAAAATGATTTGGCTGAAATAGCGAAACATTTTTTCACCTATGATAGTCAAAACTATGAATTAGGTCTTAGAAATGCATTAAAGCACAGTAACCTTGAGGCGGTCAAATATATATTGAATAAAAAGCCTGAGCTTATAAATAAACGTTTTAAGTCAGATGAGAAATTTCCAACGGTCAGTAAACATATAAATCATCGTCTTGTATGCAAAGATCCATTTTCTTCAACACCTTTATTTATTGCTGCACGTGAGTCTAAAAGTGAAGTGGTGGAATTTCTTTTAGAGAAGTGGCTTCAATATAAACCACAAAGTAAAAAAGGTTCTGCACCTTCAAATGATGGCTCAAAAGAACATCTCTTCTTATTGTATATACACGCTACGTATAATCCTGATAGCGCTGAGATAATCAATTTTCTTGCGAAAAACAAGATTGAAGGAATTGATAAAGTTGCGCCAGATATAGTTAAACATAGCGCTTTAATACAAGCTGTTAAGAATCATTCATATGATGCTATAAAAGCTTTGTTAAATAATGGAGCGGAAGTTATTTCTGATAAACTTCATCATGATCTTAATTCTTGGCAAAAAGAGTTAGTAGATTCATCTAATTTCTTGAAGTCTATAAAAGTGCTTGTAAAGCATGGCTTTGATATTAATGACAGGTCAGGATTAGTAATAGGAGATCATTCAGTCGACTTTGCGGGATATGGCAACAATATAGAAGCAATGGGGCTATTATGGAGCTTCGCAGACGCTAAAATACTTTCATATTGTATTAATCGTCCATTAGTTAAAGCAAGGATTGAAGAAGTTTTGAAGACTAAGAATGGTTTATTAGTCTGGGCTAACATTTGGCATTTATGTTTTCATGAACAAAAGCCAGAGTATGAAAGGTTTGGAGAAGAGTTATTGCTTAAATTACCCAAAGTTGAATCAAACTTACAAGAAATACTCAAACAAGAAGCTGCAGAAGTAGAAAAATTAAGCAAAGAAATAACTGACTTAATCAAAGAATTAAATGAAAAGAGCCAGCCACAGAAAAATGACCTATTAGAAGAAAAAATCAACAAATTGTTTGAAATTCTATATGAAGAAGAGGATTTTTATAATAGAGCTCAGGCTATGGGAAATAAGATAAAAGATACATTAAAAGCTAATCCTATTGATCCAACATTGCCACAAATAAGTAAATTTATAGAACAAATAAAAGTACCGATTTCATCATTAATACAATTAAATATAGACAAGTATTCAGCGATAGTAAGAAAAGAAGAGGGCGAGCATCCGCCTATTTTAAGTGTAGAGGGTGAGAAAAATAGTACTTTATCCTTAATGTGTTCGTTTATGGAAGGTAAAGATTTAAATAGTTTTAAAGACATTATTCCACTTGGGGCTAAACCTAAAATAACCAAACCAACAAAAGACAAATCAACAAAAAGAGCAAAACTCATAAATTTATATGCTCAAGGAAGTTCTGAAAATAGTTCTTCGTCAGAAGATGACAATAATTCCCTAAAGGGTTATTTATCTGATACCAATTTGTCTGGAAATTCAAATGGCTTAATGAAAGTAGGCGAAAATTTTTTCTTAGAGGGTTATTCATCTGACGATACTATTGTGTCTAAGAATCAAGATGGTTTAATGGGATTAGAAGCCTACCCTTTCTTAGCTGATCTATAGTCTAAGGAACTGCAGCCAATGATTAGGACAGAGAAGTCATTAAACTAAGAGAGTCATTTGCAATATTTATTTTCTCAATCAGCATATTATCTAAACTAAGATTACCACCTAGAACCCCAGCAGGAGTTTGCTTGCTACTAAAAACAGCATCTCCTTGATCGAGTAATTGCTTCTTCCACGTATAAATCAAACCTTCAGTTACTTAGTATTTGGAGATGATTTGAGCGATTAAGCTCCTAAAGCAAGTTTAAACTTGAAATGGACATTATAATTTTTTCGCATATTTTCTCTTATTAAATTTTAAGTCAATTACATGCAAAAAAACTCTTTTAATACTTTATCCAATTTTCTGGGTGCATTACGATTAAGGCTTTTAACACAGGATCTTCTGATGCGGTTACCACTTCCAATGTAGGAGCTATCAACTCTGAAGCAACTGGTATTAAATTTTGTGGTATCTATGATGTTACTGCAGCACCCCCCAATTCAATTATATTAGGATGACTCTTAACCTTATTAATGTTAAGTTAAAGTTATTTATCAATCCTAACAAAGTTAAATTAACTAGTTAGATATTTTTATAAAGCTATAATAAAATAAATTATGCTATCTCTATTGAATTTATTGCACTATCAGCCCCAGCTACATATTTTATATGAACCCCATTAGGCTCTATTTCCCCAGTAGTTAAAGAATCCTCACATGTTAACTCATCAACTTCTGTACTAAGTGCTTTTTCAGGATATATGAAATTTTTGATGTCGCTCACTCTTCCTTTTAAATCGACATCCATCAACCAAGATACCAACTTAAATGCTACACAAAACAAAAATATTTTTTGCACTAATCCTTCCATTCGGTCTACAGCATGATCTATGGATCCGTTTAATTGATTACCCACCTCAGTTAAAACAACATTTGTTATTTGTGCTGCAGCATGATCTACAGACTGATTTACAGACTGATTTAATTGATTGCCAACTTGAGTAATAACAGGATCTATAGCTCCCATGATACAATTATTTACGTAGTTTGAAATAGTTGAAGGCATATAATTATAAACTTCTATATTAATAATATTGACTTTTCTACTATGCGACCTAATTAGATTTCACTATTATAAGCATTAAAAGGACTAATTTTTAGATAGACTATTTACAATGCTTAATACATTAAATCTCTTATTAGTTATTATAGCATAAAGTAATTATAGCATTAGTTTGCGTATTGTGCAAGTATTTTTTATGTCAAGTTAATAAAAATTAATACTTTTAAAAAAAGATGGAAGGTTTTGCGCTAGGTGGACGAATGTATAGAGGTTGAATTTGAGATGATAAATCTTGTAGATTACCAGCTGTCATAATTAAGGACCTAGCATTTATTTGCCCAAACCTAGGCAATATGATAATGTTTTCAGGAAAATCATACACATTCACTAAAGAAATACCACTACCACTAATAGCCGTTAACTTATCAAAGCTTTTAATATAGTTAATTGCTTGGATATTATTCATTACTTCAGTCTCAGAGATAGGTTCTAAGTCCATATTAAATGTTTGGACATATAGCAGTGTTGATGATGCTTCAAGCAATACGATGATATTTTGAGCTTTACGAGAGATCTGCTTGCGAGCTCTGTAGGCAGCTACTTGAAAATTTGTTACGCATATAGGCGATATATGAGGTGCCGCAAATAAAATCCCTTTAGCAGCACTCAAACCTATCCTGATGCCCGTAAAGCTACCAGGACCATTTGTAACAGCTAAATGAGTTATGTCTTGATAATTTAGGTTTGCTTGCTTGAAAGCTTGATCAATTAAAGAAAATAAATGCTCTGCCTGCATTTGCAGCTCCGGATCTTCTATGAAGGCAAGAAGTTTATTGTTTGAAGATATAGCACAAGAAGCTCGCGCGCAGCTTGTATCAATTGCTAAAATGTTCATGTATCATTCCTAGTATAAGTAAAGCTATAGCCCTTCTGTCGAGTTCATGCCTAGTTGCATGATCAGATAAAAGTTTTATCTCTTCAAATAATTTTATTAGTGTATCAATATTAGCTTTGCACTTATCAAACAGATTAACCTCATCATTATTAATATTTTTCAACGTATCTAGTTGATATTGGATTATCCTATTTAAAATCCCCTGACAATTTGTGCTAAAATTAATCCAATCAGACTTTAAGTCTAATGGCTCTATGATTCCTAAAATCTTGTTTTCTTGCAAACCTAAGATGATTTTTTTGTATATTGCCTCTTCTTTTATTTCACTTGATAAGTGTCTTATTTTACAACACCTAGATCTTACCGTAATGGGGAGTTTATAGGGATTGCTAGAAATTAAAAATATCTTTGTATCCAAACTTGCTTCCTCTAAGAGCTTTAAGCAAGCATTTGCTCCATAAATGTTGATTTTATCAATCTCATATATAACTGCTAATTTAAAATCTTGAGTTGATGTTTGATTAAGAAAATTTTTAAGAGCGCGTATCTGGTCTACGCTAATACGTTCATGCTCAGGACGCACTATAAATATGTTGGGGTGATATTCATCTAAATTTGCTCCCCAAGTATTAAATACGAATTGTTTGAGCTCATCATAGGCATTAGAAGGATTATTAGCGTTAATAAGAAAGGGAAGTTTTGTATCAAAGCTAGTTAATTTTTTAGCTAAACTCATACTATACCTTTTTATTAAGCCTTTTTAGAGCTATCTCCTTGCCAATAATACTAATAATTTCAAATACACTTGGTGATGCAGTATTACCTGAGATTAAACATCTTATAGGCTGCATCATTTTACCTAAAGACATATTATGCTGAGCTGCTAGTTTTTTGAACTCTTCCTGTAAAGCACTATGACTCAAGTCTGTAGCACTTTCTAATAAAGCTTTTACGTCATCAATAACCTTAGCATCTGTCTCTTGTAAAACACTTTTTGCCTCATCAGTTAAAACTATATCTTCCTCTAAAATGTAAATTTTAGCCATATCGGCTAGTTCAGTAATCAGCTTAGCTCTAGTCTTCAAGCTATCCATTCCTTGTAATAAGGATTTTTTACTTTTGTCGCTAAACATCCTTTGATCAGTGATAAGATCTACTAACCCCTGATTATCTTTATGTTTTATATAAAAAGCATTTACACTTTTCATTTTATCAAAATCGAGCCTTGCTGCAGACTTTCCAAGATGTTCTATATCAAACTTTGAAATTGCTTCCTCTAAAGAAATAATCTCATCACTATCATAACTCCAACCTAAACGCATTAAATACGAAACTAAAGCTTCAGGTAAATATCCCATATCCTTATATTCAAAAGCACTCGTTGCACCATGGCGTTTAGAAAGCTTAGAGCCATCTGGGCCGTGCATTAGAGGTATATGTGCCATGGCTGGAATATCCCAGTTCATTGCCTGATATATTAACGTTTGTCTGGCTGCATTAGTGATGTGGTCGTCGCCTCTTATTATATGTGTAATACCCATATAGTGGTCATCACATACTACGCACAAATTATATAAAGCCCCCCCATCACTTCTGCTTAGGGCAAAATCTTCGATGGTGCTATTATCGAATTTAAGATCTTCATGAACTTGATCATGAATTATAGTTGTTTGATTTGGATCTACTTTAAAACGCACAACATACGGAACATCAATAGGATGATCATTTCGATCTCTCCAGGGACTGCGTAAAACAAAAGATTTTCCTTGGCTTAATGCCTGTTGCTTTCGTTCCTCTATTTCTGCAGATGTTGCAAAGCACTTATATGCCTTACCTTTTTTAAGTAGTTCGCTTATAAGATCCTCATAAGCTTGTGTACGTTTTGACTGATATACTATCTCCTCTCCTTGTGTAAAGGGATCAAAATCAATGCCTAGCCATTTTAAACCTGCCAAAATAGCTTCTAAAGCTTCCTTGGTAGAGCGCTTTGTATCTGTATCTTCAATTCTTAAGAAAAATTTTCCACCATACCGCTTACTAAATAGGTAGTTAAAAAGCGCTGTTCTTGCGCCTCCTATATGCAAAGAACCCGTAGGAGATGGAGCAAAACGTGTGACTATCACAAATAATTCATTAAATCATTTTTATATCAGTTTATGCGAATGAGCATTAAAGGTAAAAGTAATGTTATATCCTTGTATAATGCTTTTCTGAATCAGCATTTAAGCGTTCTTTAATCACATTAACAGGTACCCATAGGTAGTATAACAAAAAAAGTGATCAACTAAATTTAGCCACTAGCTAAGATAAAAGCCATATATTATGCGTTTTACAGCGTTTTATATATTACGGCTAACTTAATTGAGTAACTTTTTTTTGATATTCTAACCGCATAACCAGAATAACTTATGATTTTTAGGATATGACATTTGTACTAAAACCTCAAGCACCTTTTGAAAGATTGAAAATGGCAAATGATTGCCCAGAAGTAGCTCTGAATAGAGGAATCATCTTGCAAGCAATTATTGATGCATCCAATACAGGAGGAGGGCTTGGAAGTAAAAAAATTGCCCGCACAGCTCATAATTGGCTCTTTGGAAAAAGCGAAGGGTTTAAACAAACTTGTATTAATGCAGAGCTTGAACCAAATTTTGTGGTTACAATTGCTAAGCAAATGATTGATTTACATAATGCGTCTGAAAAATCTGCAGTATTCTCAACAAAATACGAAGAGAGAAAGAAAAAAGATGCAGAAGGAAGATTTTCAAAGGCTAGAAATATCGCCATAGGCTAAAAAACACTCCTCGATAAAGTGATATACGCAATTTTGGAGTTGTATAATTAAATAGCCCAATTTGCCAACTAAAACCCTGATCGTAATTATCCTTAATTACTGAAGCAAGTTGTTTAGAGTTTGCTCTATACACTTTAATTGGATTTTTTTTATCTATATCAGTAAAATTTTGCATCATAAATAAAAATCCATTATTAAACTTTACTCCACTTGAAATTCCAAAGCTGTATTTTACCCCCCAAGGTCCTTGGGTAATACCAAATTCCATTTGAGATATATTTGTACGCTTTTTATAATGAACATATTTTTCTGAAATAATTTTCGCACCTGGCTGTGGTTTTGAATAGTGGGTCAAAATTATATGAGGTGAAATTATAAAAAGACGCTCTGTTTTCTTTTTGCGCCATTTTAGAAATTGAAACTGGCTAAATATCTTTGCTTCGATGGGTCTTTCTCTCCTATTATTAAGCAACTTATTTTCTTTTAAAAGCGCTTGAATTCCAAGGCTCATATTTTCTCTAACACTCTGCTCAATCGTACTAATGATAATTTTTTCCTCTTTTGAATCTGGTATTGTATTTTCTATTTCTTTTAACTTTTTGATTGCTTTATAAATCTTATTTTGTTTATGAATTTTTTGTTGCTTTGTCAAGTATGTTGTATTGCCAACTTTAAGTAATTTATCTTCAAGCAAGATTATTGCTTTTTGAATATTAATCTTATTATCTAAAAGTATGTGCATTCTTTTAGAAGGTTTAGAGATTTGTCCTTGTATAATCATCTGAGTTTTTCCCTCAGGAGGAAGGGCTGCAAGACATTTAGTACAAATAATTAAAGCTATTAGTAGCTTTTTTCTCATTTAAGCCCTGCGAATCAGATGATTCGTAAGACCTACAATGACTGTCAGATTTAGCACTACTACTCCAAGAATAATGTATATCAAACTACCTTGAGGATTATGATACAAAAACCCACAAAGCACCATATTTAAAATCAAAAAAGCAGGCATCAAGATTGAGAATATACTTAAACGCTTTATTGCCAATACTAAAGCAAGACTTGATGTTTGGAGACAAAGCGCTAAACCACAAAATAATAAAATTAAAGCACCGGGTAGCTTAAGAGCAAAAAATAAAATTATGATTGCTGCATATAGTACTAAAGCAATTAAAGGAAATAAAAATAGACTAATTAGCTTTGCAAATAAAATAGTATACCTGCTGTAAGTAATGAGAATAAAATCCATACTACCATCGTTAAGGTCTTTGCTAACAATATTGAGATAAATAATTGTAAGTATTGAAGGAAAAAAGACAATAACAAATAATGGTGCACATAGATAGTGCATATTTTTCCCCAAGATAATTGGGGTTGCAAAGTTACATATTAAAAATATCCAAAATAGTTTACTGAGGATTTGGTGCGTTTTTATTAAAACTTTACTCTCATACTTTAAAAGCATTAAAAATTTATTTAACATAATCTAGAAGGTTTAACGTTTGGTAATCTTCTTTCGCGTCACTGGTTGTAGAAATAATAATTCCGCCACTAGATGCTTTAATATTTATGAGATTACTCAATAATTTACGGTCTTGCTCATCTAAATCTGTATCTAGCTCATCCAAAAGCCATATTTGAGCTTTACTCAGCATCAATCTTGCAATTGCCACTTTTTTACATGTATTAAAGGAAAGCAGCTTACAGTCTTCTTCTAAAATATCTTGCAGACCTAAGTAAATAATTGCAGCCTGCAAGCCTTCTCTTGCCTCTAAACTATCTGCCCAAAAAGATAGATTGTCCCATATTGATAAATTCTGTTTAATTCCCAATTTATGGCCGATATAATGCAAGGGTTTTAACTTGAAGTCAGCTAGATTTTTGCCTTTGAAAGTAATCTCTCCACTCGATGGTTTACTAAGTCCAGCTATTGCTCTTAAGACGGAAGTTTTAACAATACCATTTGCTCCTGATAAATATAAAATAGCTCCAGAAGAAGAACAAAATGAAAGATCATAAATTAAACGATTGCCAGGGTTTTTAGGGTCATCTACAGTGAGATTTTGGCAACTAAACATAATGATCTAGAGGGAAAAGCGTTTAATTTATCAGAGATTAATTACAATACACTTAAAATAGTAAGAAATTATTCAAGGATTTCAAATGAAAAGTTTCAATAGCTTCAATATTCTAAAAACCCTCAAATTCCAGGAAAAAGAATATCAATATTTCAGCCTGCCTTCTTTGCAGCATCATACAGGCTTTGCAGTACAAAAACTACCATATTGTTTAAAAATTCTTCTCGAAAACGTTTTGCGTTATGAAGATGGTAACATAAATAGCTATGACACAGTTAAAGAATTTGTTAGTTGGCTTTTTGAGGGTAAAAATTTAAAAGGCGAAATAGGATTTATGCCCGCGCGCGTTTTAATGCAGGATTTCACTGGCGTTGCAGCAGTTGTAGACTTGGCAGCAATGCGCTCTGCGATAAAAGATTTAGGATATAACCCAAAAGTAATTAACCCATTAATCGAAGTAGACTTAGTAGTGGATCATTCCATTCAAGTAGATCATTATGGCAGACCTGATGCTGCGGATAAAAATTTCAATCTTGAAATGGAAAGAAATCAAGAGAGATACGAATTACTTCGCTGGGCTGCGAAAAATTTTGATAACTTTAGAGTTGTTCCTCCAGGAAATGGTATATGTCATCAAATAAACATCGAATACCTTTCTAAGATTGTTAAACATAAAGGGGGGATTATATATCCTGATACACTAGTTGGCACAGATAGTCATACTACTATGGCAGGAGGTATTGGTGTTCTTGGTTGGGGAGTTGGTGGAATAGAAGCCGAATCTGCTATGCTTGCTCAGCCACTTCCAATGCTTATCCCTGAAGTCATAGGCGTTTACTTAGAAGGAGAGCTTCCAGAAGTTGCAAATGCTACAGATTTAGTCTTAAGTCTTACCCAAATGCTACGCAAACTAAATGTTGTGGGTAAATTAGTTGAGTTCTATGGCCCAGGCTTAAGTAATTTAACTGTTGCTGACCGTACAACAATTTCAAATATGTCTCCAGAATATGGAGCAACATGCGGATATTTCCCTGTTGATGAGGCAACATTGGAATATTTACGCTTAACTAATAAAAGCGATGCTGAGGTCCAGCTAGTTAAGTCTTACATGCAGGCTCAAGGTATGTGGCATAATCCAAATGATGAAGCAATTTATACTCAAAAAGTTAATTTTGATCTTTCTACTGTTACAACAAGCCTTGCTGGTCCAAAAAGACCTCAAGATAGAGTGAAATTATCAAGTGTGCGCAGTAATTTCTTAGAAAATGTTACTAAAGATGTGCAAGATAAGTTTCCAGTTAAAGGGGGCTATTCATTATCAAACGGTGATGTAGTAATTGCTGCCATTACAAGTTGTACTAATACGTCTAACCCTTATGCTATGATTGGTGCTGGTTTGATAGCTAAAAAAATAGTAGAAAAAGGATTGACGTTAAAGCCATGGGTTAAAACATCTTTTGCACCAGGATCTAAAGTTGTATCTGAATACTTAAAACATGCAGGACTTAATAAATATCTAGATAAAATAGGATTCAATTTAGTTGGATACGGTTGTACAACTTGTATCGGTAACTCTGGACCATTGCTTCCAGAAATAGAAGAGGTCATCACCGCCAATAACTTGCAAGTTGCATCTGTACTATCTGGTAATAGGAACTTTGAAGGTAGGGTTCATCCTCTTGTAAAAGCAAACTATCTTACATCACCTATTTTAGTTGTTGCATACGCCCTAGCTGGTACGATGAATTGCGATATACATAAAGACGTACTAGGTATAGATAAAAATGGCAGAGAAGTTTATTTGAAAGATATTTGGCCTCACAAAAAAGAGATTCAAGAACATATCAAAAAGTCTTTACTTCCAGAGTTTTTTGCTAAGAGCTACAGTAAAGTGTTAATTGGCTCAGATAAATGGGAAGCCATTAAAGTGAATGAATCAAAAATTTATGACTGGCATTCAAGCACTTATATCAATAAGCCACCATATTTTGACGGGATATCTCTTGAGCCTAAAACTTTTAAAGAAGTTAAAGATGCAAAAATTCTAGCAGTATTTGGAGATTCAGTTACAACAGATCACATCTCACCCGCTGGTAATATATCCAAAACAAGTCCTGCTGCAAAATATCTTTTAGAAAATGGTGTAGATTATAAGGACTTCAATTCATATGGAGCAAGAAGAGGGAACCATGAAGTTATGATGCGTGGAACTTTTGCGAATATCAGAATTAAAAATGAGCTATGCCCTGGTACAGAAGGTGGGGTTACGAAATCTTTAGATGACAGCATTAAAAGCATTTACGAAGTTGCTATGGAATATCAAGCAAAAAGCACTCCTTTAGTAATTTTTGCAGGTAAAGAATATGGTACAGGATCTTCAAGAGATTGGGCTGCAAAGGGTCCTGCTTTGTTAGGCGTGCGAGCAATCGTTGCAGAGAGTTTTGAAAGAATTCATAGATCCAACTTGGTTGGTATGGGAATCTTACCGCTGAAGTTCTTGAATAATAAAACTAGACTAGATCTCAAATTATCTGGAAAAGAAGTTATAGATATTCAACTACATGAACTAAAACCTTTTGCAAAAGCTTTATGTATAATCGATAATAAAACTAAAATAGAAGTAGAGTTGCAAGTATTTACCGATATCGAGATAGAATATTTAAAATCTGGTAGTATATTACATAAAGTTTTATTAGACCAAATAAAAAATAAACGATAAATCTTAGGTTTATTATACATCGCTTCTTTTCAACTATTTTTGGTTAGAATGTCTATTTTTATTAGATAAATTTTTTCACTTCTTACCTAGAAAGAGAATCAAGAAATTTTTGGTTTACATCCATCAATATCGAGAGTTGCTTGACCAATATATTGTGCTTTTTGACTTCAAATCACCTCTAAATAGGCTGATAATATATTACATAGATCTGTTGCTGGGTAATATTTTGTAATTTAAAATTTGAAGTGTGTAGTCAATTAAAATAGGTTATATGTATGACAATATATCCAAAGAGGCCTCCAAAGCCCGAGCCAACACAAGAAGAAATAGAAAGAGATTCGATTATAGCAGCTGCATGGGATGGTGATCTGCCATGCGTGAAAGCATTACTTGAAAAAGGCGTAAACTCAAATATTACCAATTCCAGAGGAGAAACTCCTCTTTTCATGGCTTCTAAAGGAGGCCATCCGCGTCTTGTGAATTATTTGCTAGCAAGAAAGGATGAATTAAAACTAGATTTAAATACTAAAGACATATTAGGAGAAACTCCTCTAAACGCTGCTACTAATGATGGTTTCCAAGACATAGCAGTTGCTCTTATAGAAGCCGGAGCTGATGTTGATATTCCATGTAATTGTAATCGCACACCTGTACAACATGCTGCTCAAAGAGGAGATATGAAGACTCTGAGATCTTTGATAGATGCGGGAGCGGATCTTGATGTTGGCAATTTGTATAATGTCAAACCTGTACACCTTGCAGCTCTAGAAGGAAGGATTGAAGCTTTACAAGAACTCATCAAAGCTGGTGCAGATGTAAATTCCTACAGCGCGTTTTTTGGTCAACATCCTATACACGTTGCTGTTATGAAAGCTCGTATGGAAGCAACTCAATATTTAATAGACGCAGGTGCTTACATAGAGGTATTAGATAAGTATGGCAACACGCCTTTGGCTAGTGCGGCAAAAGAAGGGTATATCTGGGTTATAAGAGCATTGACCAAATCTGGAGCAAAGGTCAATCCATCCAATGTGAAACCTGAACAACAACCTTTATATCAAGCAATAAAAGGAGGACATCATGACTCGGTTCTTTTACTATGCAAGTCAGGAGCTAAAATTGATTTTGAACAAGAATTAATTAAGCAGTATTTCGTTCCGGATATACTTAGTACTCTTTTTGATGTATCTACATTAACATTGCCTGAAAAAGTTTTTGCGATGTATAAAATGACAAAAACTCTTGAAAGGAAAGGTAACTTACACGATGCATTCGCGAAGAAGATGCTAAGTAAAACAGATTGTTTTTTACGTAGTATTGTGCGTGAGACATCTCAATCTGAGCCTCCACAAGAAGAAGTTAAAAAACTTGAGGATTTAGTTGAAAAAATTAAAGTAGTACGTAAGCCTACAACACCCTTATCTTTAGAGATGTTTGAACTGCTTAATAAAGTTGCTTGGGGACAAATGCAAGAAGAGATAAATGTTGAACGTAAATGTGCAGAAGACTTAAGACCTATTGTTACTATTCAAATGATCTATCAATTAAATAACCATAGTAGTGATGGAACTAAGGAGCATATATCTGAATCAACTGAAAAAATTGACTTTCACAATACCTATAAAATAGTAAACGAAGAAACTTTTTATTCGATGCAGGCTGAATGCAAAAATTCATGCGATAATGACCATATGGAACTTGTTGGGGCGGTTGGAGCATCTTAATGTGTAAAAGGGTATGCGATTTTTCAAGTATACCCTTTAGTATACTATTTTTAAAATATCTCTAATAAGTAGTTTGTTAGTAGATTATGCCCTACCGAAAATATTAATATAGCATATACAAAATCTAATCCAAAAAATCTTAAATAATTAATGATTTTAAAAAAGTAACAAAATACTGTTATTATAAATGCTAAATATTTATTGGGCTCTTTTTTCTTGATAAAAATTTTAAGATTTTGTATGTCCTTATTGCTTGGAAGAGCATGCATGCTCTAGGCTTAGGTTTCGTTTTATCTTGGCTTTTATATTCTTGGTACTATCGACTAACCGTAGAACTACTGACTGTAAAGATAAGACAGGCCGATTTTTGTTTATTATCTTTACTTAAGGTAATTGATGACTCTAATTCTCAAATCTGAACTATACTATACTGTTGGCATTTTCTATCGAGATTAATATTCTTTTTTCCTATATTCAAACGGTACAGTAGAGGGCTATAATACCTTATTTCGTCATTTTCTAGCTAGACTCAGGCGTAAAACAAAATATTACAGCAGCCGCTATGTTTTTACACTCTATACTCTTTCTTATGTGCAAATGGAGTAATTTTATGTCTATATTATTTTAGCAATGCCCTTTATTATAGCTTTATAAAAAGTTAAATACTATAAAATAATAATTAAAAATATTTGACAGGTTAATTAAATTATGTTAACATTAGTAAAGTAGATTTAACTTAATATTAACAAGATTATGAACAATAATAACATAATTGAATTGGGTGGCGCTGCAGTAAGATCAGAAATATCACAAAATTTAATGCCAGTTGCTTCAGAGATAGTAATGCCTACATTGACTGCATCGGAGGATCCTGTGTTAAAAGCTTTAATAGCAATTGTTACAGCGCCATCTGTAACCGGAGCGGTGATTGGAGGTGCATTTGGTGGCATGATTGGAGTTATAACGACACAGGTTATGGGATACCTTGTAACAAGTACAGTATCGGGTATAAAAAATTTAACAGTTAATGCATTATCAGGCGTAAAAAATTTAATACACTTTCAAACATTTTCTAATAAAGACATTGACGTAGTAAATTGTGAAGATACTTTAACTAAATCGATGGATTATAGTAACTCAATTTCTAACCCAGAAGACACTACAGAAGTCGGCATATCAGCAGATTCAATAGATTATATGGCATAATCCGTAATCATTTTACGAGATTAATAAACAAATTTAAATAATATTGATGAAATTATGGATACAAAAGTATTAGAAGGTGCTAGATGGGAAATGCAGTATGTCCATCCTGAATGTCAAGATACACAAATTATGAATGCAATACTAACTGGGTTAAGGGACTCAAGAGTATTGGACGGGGCACTTGGTCTTTGCATAAATTCTGGAGTAGCTGCTATAATAGGTTCTGCGGTTGGGGTTATATCTGTATGTATCATACAAAATTTACTAAGTGTATTATCGGATATAAAAAATTCCACAAATACTGAAAAATTATTTAGAATGGAATTTGATCAGTTTACTTGTGAAGATTCCTTAGCTACCCAAAATTCAAAGCTTGATAACGTAGATTCAAAAGATCTAGCGGGAGATGATAGTGCAATAAATTCAGTAGAGTGTATAGCATAATTTATTTTGTTATTGCTCTGTAAAAATCAAATATTGATGGTAAGATTATGAACATAAATACTAGAATAATGAACTGGGTAGGAGATAGGCTTTTAGAGTCGGATTTACCTTTTATTGCTCAAGCAACTATAGCAGGAGCTGTAGGCGGAGCTATAGTAGGTGCTGAGATAGGTATTTTAACTGTTGGAGCGGTATATTTATGTACAAAAATATTTCCTAATCCAAATATGGAAGTAGAAGTTTGCAAAGATTCAGTTGCAAATTTTAATGATGCAGGTTCAGAAATCACTGATGATCAGCATCTAAACGATATAGCTAAAATTGGGGAAGTTTTAGAGGACGTTCCAGTCCAATAACACAAATTTTTTGTTTATTAACAAGTATTAGTTGCTTAAAAGTTGTATGATAAAAGTAAAAAATTAGTACAAGTTCATACAACTTTAGATTTAAAGAAAAAAGTCATAGGATACTTCGGAAAAGATACCATAGTAATTAATCTGAAATCTCAAATTTTCTTCTCAAAATATTTAGCCAACTATGGCTAGGTCTGTTATACGCTTAAACGCTGTGGGTTTGCGCATTACAAATCTAATGAACTTTTCCATTATAGAATGGTCATTTAAATCTACTTTTTCAAAAATATTCGCAGCGGGTAAGACTATATTTCTACCTGTTATTTCATCATAAAAGTAAATGTTTTTATAGCTTTCATTTTTAAGAATTTTATCTAATTTATCTAGCGATTTAATATCTACTTGTTGCAATGTTTTAGAGATAATAGGGTGTTTTTTACTAGCTCCTATTAGCTTTTGTGATAGAAGGAGTTCTTTTCTGACTAAAGGCCTTAAAGCAGCGTAGAAATTATATTTATTGGCAAGTTCAAATATTGGCTTGTATGGAATCGTTTTATAGTATGCGTAGGATCCTCCAAATTTTTCTAAGATTCTGAGCCCTATGTAAAAATGTAAGTTATTTTGTACTTCATTAAACGAAATATCGGTAAACTCTTTTTCAATTTTTGAGCTATCCCAAATTTTTATCTCAAAGTCGCCATTAAGAATTTTCCAAGTAGATAAGTTTTTATTTAGTTCATTTAGTTCTTCGTTGTTAAGTACTACAAAATGTATCACCTGTGGCATTTTACTTTTCTTACCAGGAGATAGGTTTTCAGGATTTAGAAGTTCGTATAAATGAGCAAAAACTTTGTATATTCTTTTATCAGATGGATCTAATTTATGAAACATTCTGCTGATTACGGGATCATCCATTTCGTTACCATTTTGGAAACTAGTACCATATATCTCTTTTTTCCTGAAATTATGTTGCATTAGACTTTCTGGTTCTAAAAAACTATATGCTCTGGGGGTGCGTTCTGCTTTTATTAAATCTTTAAATACTTGAGTAAGAGTATTATATTTGACTCTAGACATAGAAAAGAAATAAGAGGTAGGCATAGCTATGTCCTTGTCCTGAGCTTTTTGTACATAAGCATCTGTAAGGGGCAGCATAGAAGTTTTAGCTACCATAAAGCTAT
Source organism: Candidatus Phycorickettsia trachydisci (assembly GCF_003015145.1). NCBI lineage: Bacteria > Pseudomonadati > Pseudomonadota > Alphaproteobacteria > Rickettsiales > Rickettsiaceae > Candidatus Phycorickettsia > Candidatus Phycorickettsia trachydisci. Next base: position 1,247,030 of record NZ_CP027845.1, read on the forward strand.
GTTTTTCTATTTCTTGATCTTGATCAAATTTTTTCCATGCCTCATCCAGATTTTCACTGATAATTTCTAAAGTTCTTTTTAATATCGGATGTCCTGCTCTTGTACCAATAATACCGTTATTGACAGAAAGACGTTGTTTCCAATGTAAGACTGGAAATTCTATGGGAGCAAAAAATTCATATTTATGATTTAAGTCATCTATAGGACGAAAACATTTTACATCTAGATCTCTATACACTCCACCAAATCTATATAAGATTTCATAGCGAGCAATATCAGATCTGCCTGAATAGTTACGCATTTTATCGTATAACTCTTGATACTCTAAACCCAAGGCTCTTACTTGTTTATCACTCCAAAATTTAAACTCCCAATCAGGATGTAGTTTTTTGCATTCGTTTAGATAATTTTGGTATAAAGGCGGAATATCTCCATCCCAAACATGATGCATTACTTTGGGAATTAGAGGTCTTGCTTCATAAGGCATTTTAGATGGTTTTTTGGCCTCATAATGGTTTTGAAGGATTTTTGTTAACGTAGGATTTTCTAACATAAGTTCTTTTGCAAACTTATTACCATCAGTCATAGACTGAAAAAAGTCCACATCTAATATGTTGTTATATGCTGCGTTGGCAGAGAAACTTAAGAGTATGGCAACAAAGAATACGTACATAGAACCTAAATTACAGTAGATAGCCAAAGCTTATGTAGTTTTAGTTTTTTAATCAAGCTATTGATTTTTATATCCTAATTTGTTTTTGGGTGTTACCGCAATATCACAAATAAAGCTTTAAGATAGTTTAATGTTTTTGTAAATATTACTTGCTACTGCTAAAGATAGAGTGTATTATAAGTAAAGTTAGCAATCTAATGCTATATGCTTTGAGCAAAGATTTCCCCGATATGTTTTAGTTTAATTTTTGCCTCAGCTCTTTAAAATTAAACTTATAAATTTATCTATGGAAAACTTTAATGAATTAAATATTTTGCCTTGTCTATCTGAATCGTTAACTTCTTTAGGCATAACGGAGCCAACTCCAGTCCAAAAAGAAGCAATACCGCAAGGTTTAGAAGGAAAAGATATACTAGCATCGGCTCAAACTGGTACAGGTAAAACTATTGCTTATCTTATTCCTGTTTTTACGCATTTAATAAATAATAAAAAAGCTCAAAGTTTAGTTTTAGCTCCAACAAGAGAGCTTGCTTTACAAATTATGCAGGCTGCTCAGAATATTTTGCGTCATTCAAAACAGAAAATTAACACCGCTTTACTTATTGGAGGTGAGAAATTTTTTAGGCAATTTGAACAGTTAAGAAGAAAACCTAGATTAATCATTGGGACTCCTGGTAGAATTAATGATCACTTAAGCCGTAAAAGCTTAAATTTGGATAATACTGAGGTTTTAGTATTAGATGAAACTGATAGAATGCTTGATATGGGTTTTAGCGAGCAATTGGATGAAATTAAGTCTTATATGCCTGAAGTACATCAAACTTTAATGTTTTCAGCAACTCTTCCTTCAAATATTCAAAAATTATCAAAAAAATATCTTAATAATCCTGTACGTATTGAAGTTGGTCAGATAAATACTCCAGCTGCAAATATTAAGCAAGACTTTGTTCATGCAAGCACTAAAGAAAAGTTTCCTCTTTTGCTTAAAGAGCTTTCAAATAGAAATGGGTCAGTTATTGTATTCGTAAAAACCAAGCGTTTTGCGGATGAGCTTGCTGATATGCTTAAGCAAGAAGATCATCAAGTGAATGCAATTCATGGAGATTTGAGTCAGGATCGTCGTAATAGAGTTATTTCAGGCTTTAGAGGTAGTAAATATAGAATACTTGTTGCAACTGATGTTGCTGCTCGTGGTCTTGACGTACCACATGTTGAGCACGTAATTAACTTTGACCTACCAATGCAAGCTGAAGACTATATTCATAGAATTGGTAGAACTGCAAGAGCTGGTGCAGAAGGTAATGCTTTATCCTTTATTTCAAAAGATGATTCTATTAGACTTAGGGACATTAAAAAATTGATCGATCCAGATAGCCAAGATAAAACTTTTACTTCTAAGCGTAAAAGTTCATCTAAGCGCCATGGTTTCTTCCCTAGGAAAAACAAGTCTTACGGTTTTAGAGCTAAGGCCTAGAGAGATCTCTGGGGCGATTTTGGTTTTGGACTGGAAATTCTTTCGGTCCAACTTATTTTATGCACTTTATCGTCAAATTTTACAGATTTTTTCTTGCTGAATATTTTTCCTATTGATTTAAGATTTTTATCTATTGTCTTGATAGCTTTGCTACAGCTTTTTCTTATGTTACTGGGTAAGCTTTTTACGAAGTTCTTAGTTGCTTTAGTAAAATTGCTAAGCTTTTCTAGAGTCCAGTCAATTATTTTACCTGGTAGAAAAATTTTATCTAATGCTTTGTCTGTTTCCTTTACAGCTTTATCTGCTATTCCTTCGGTTTTTTTTAGTATTCTAGCTACAGTTTCATCGACTCTTTTTGACATCTCACTTTTTTCTGCAGGCTTATCTTTTGAAAAGGCATCGTCTATAGCTTCATTAAGTTTTTGATCAGTTTTATCTATTAGCGCATCTACTTTGTTGATAAGTTTATCTGCTACTTCTATTGCTTTGAATGGTAGTATAAGTCCTTTTTTTACTTGTTCGCCTAAATATGTAACGTTTTGTGCTAGCTTTGTAAACATTGAAACTTTGTTTTTGTCTGCTATTTCTTTATTTATAGCGTTCTCAATTTCTTGAATGCTTCTTTGTATTTGATTGGTGTTATTTATTCCATTTATAACTTCTTCTAAGCTTATTCCTAGATCTTGAGCTATAGATTCGTAACTTTTCTTATCTTCTTCTGTTAGTGCATCAAAAAATTCATCATTTTCTTGTACTGCATCGAAGAATTTATCGTCTTTGTTTTTACTCATGAGAAATTACCTTTTTAATTATGTAACTTATTA